>CAYMIE010000014.1:0-13345 GCA_964390405.1 uncultured Gammaproteobacteria bacterium
TGGGTGACTCTTCCGGAAGGTTTAAGAATTGAGGAGCAGGCAAAGCTTATCGAAGAAAAATTAAATTTTAGTTCAAATGATATGTATCAGTTCAATAAAGATGAGTACGTAGAAATCGCCGAAGAAGGTTATATGTTTCCAGACACCTATTTGATCCCCAAAGATGCTACAGCCGAAAGCATTGCCGATCTTTTGAGAAATACTTTTAATGAAAAAGTCGCAAGCTCAACTTTTGATAAAAGCAGAGAGAATGGTTTAACCGAAAATCAGCTGATTACTTTGGCATCAATTGTGGAAAGGGAAGCAAGAAGAGAAGATGAAAAACCAATAATATCTGGAATTATAATGAATCGCCTCAGAGATGGCATTGCCCTTCAAATTGACGCGACCGTCCAATACGCCAAAGGTTACGACGATGTTAATCAAACTTGGTGGTCTCAAATTACTACTGCTGATTACCAGTCTGTGAGGTCAGCCTATAATACCTACAGGAGTCCGAATCTGCCACCTAGTCCGATTTCAAATCCGGGTCTCGAGTCTATAAATGCCGCAGCCAGTCCGCAAGAAACTCCATACTATTATTACTTGCACGATTCCGATGGAAACATCCACTATGCCAAAACAATAGACGAACACGACCAAAATATCCAGGATTATCTACTTTAAGCGAGCTTGTTGACAAAACCTGTTGACAAAACCTGTTGACAAAACCAACCCTAAGTGGTATAAATTGGAAAGTGCAACCCATAAGATGGGGTACTTTTTGTACCTTCATCTTTTCGTTGTGTAACGATTGTCTTGGTGGATAATCCCAACAACTAGATTTAATTAGACGTCTTGCCCGTCTTTCGGGATTTCATTTTTTTACTCTTTGTTATTAACAGACAGCAAAGTGTTTGTTAATGCTTAAAAAAACAATCCAAATCCTGTGGCTAACCGAACCTATTGGGGGCAAATAAAAAACACGAATTTCCCAGATCTTAATCTAGTCAAAATTCAAAGGGATTCGTTTGAGGAGTTTTTAGAAAGCGGCATCCAAGAAGTTTTAGACGAAGTTTCTCCAATCGACGATTTTACCGGTAAAAATTATACACTTGCATTCGGTAAATACAACATCGGAAAGGCCAAACATTCTCCCGAAGAAGCTCTTAAAAAAGGTGTCACTTACGATGCTTCCCTAAAAGTAGAAGCCACCGTAATTAATAAACAAACCGGTGTTAAAAATTCCCAGGAAGTATTTCTATGTGACCTGCCCCTCATGCTCGAGAAAGGGTCGTTTATCATCAATGGTATCGAAAGGGCAGTTGTCACTCAATTGGTCCGAGCCCCCGGCGCCTATTATTCTGCAGAAATAGATCCGACATCCGGCAAATTACTCTACAATTGTGAGATTCGGCCTCTTAGAGGTTCATGGTTGGAGTTTGCTGTTACCAAAAATGACATCATCACTGTTAAAATAGACAGGCGTCGAAAATTTCCGGTCAGTACCTTCCTTAGGGCAATTGGTTTTTCTCAAACAGAACAAATTCTCGAACTCTTCAAACCTATTCTCGACGAAAATTCCAAAAAACTCCTTATCAATACACTTGCAAAGGATACGACAGAAACTCAAGAAGAAGCTCTTCTGGAAATTTACCGCCGAATGCGCCCCGGTGATCACGTTATTTTAGACAACGCCAAATCTTTAATTGAGAGTATGTTTTTTAACCCAAGGAGATATTCGTTGGGTAAGGTCGGCAGGTACAAAATCCAGAAACGTCTGAAAACGTTGAAAGTGAAACTTTCAGAAACTGAAGAAGATAAAGTGAGTCAAATATTAACTACTACAGATTTTGTCGCATCAATTGCCTATCTTTTTGAATTGATAGCCGGTAGTGGCAGGCTCGATGATATTGACCATTTGGGCAATCGTCGCCTCAGGAGAGTAGGAGAGCTTGTTGCCCAAAACGCATTCAGAATCGGCATATTAAGAATTGAAAGAGTTATTAAAGAAAGAATGAGTCTGACTCCGATTGAAGAGGATATACCTTCACCGACAACCCTAATCAACGCCCGTCCAATAATTTCTGCAATCAACGAATTCTTCCGCTCTTCACAGCTTTCTACAATTTTAGATCAGACAAACCCACTTTCCGAAGTGGACAATTTAAGAAGGCTTACGGTTATGGGTACAGGTGGCATAGCCAGAGAGCGCGCTGCCTTTTCAATTCGTGATATCAATCATTCTCAGTATTCGAGGATCTGCCCGATTCGCTCTCCGGAAGGTCCGAATATCGGGTTGGTTACGTATATGTCCCTATATTGCCGCGTCAATGATCACGGATTTTTAGAAGCGCCGTATAAAAAAGTTGTTCAAGATAAAAACGGCAAGGCCAAAGTTACCGATGAAATTGTCTATTTAACCGCAGACGATGAGGAAGATTATGCTATTACCCATGCACAAGTCCCGGTTGACGACAGAGGATTTTTTGTCGAAGATCGCCTGCCGGTTCGCCACAAAGGCGAATTCACCACTGCTCAAAGTAGTGCAGTCAATTTTATAGATGTAGTTCCCCGTCAGGTGGTTGGTACGTCTGCCTCCTTAATCCCGTTCTTGGCACATGATGAAACAAACCGTGCTTTGATGGGAACTCACATGCAGTGTCAGGCAGTCCCCCTACTTTTACCGGAATCTCCGATTGTTGGTACTGGTATGGAAGAAGTAGTTGGTACAAATATGGGCCGCGCGGCTATTGCTCAAGAAGAAGGTACAGTTTCATATGTGGACAGCAAAAAAATCATCTTCAAAACTAAAGCCAATGGAAAATCTGCAGGCAGCACCATAACTGTTCCAATACAAAAATTTATGAGATCACCTCAAAGTACTTGTTACAGTCAGAGACCAAAAGTCGAGATGGGTCAAAAGTTCAAAAAAGGTGATGTTCTAGTTGATGGTTCGGCAACAGACGACGGAGAACTTTCTCTTGGAAAAAACTTGAATATCGCCTACATGAGTTTTGACGGCTTAGGTTATGAAGACGCTATTGTCATTTCAGATAGGTTAGTCAAAGAAGACGTCCTCACCTCAATTCATATAGAAGAATATGAGACATCGGTAGTTGAAACAAAATTAGGACCGGAAGAAACAACTAGGGATATCCCAAATGTTTCGGAAGAAGATTTAGCAAACCTCGATGAAAATGGAATTGTGGTGGTCGGAGCAGAAGTCGGACAAAACGATATTTTAGTTGGCAAGATTGCCCCAAAAGGTGAAACAGAGCTAACAGCAGAAGAAAGACTGCTTCGGACAATTTTCGGGGAAAAGGCCAGAGAAGTTAGAGACACGTCACTGCGTGTTCCGCACGGGGAGAAAGGTACAGTCATTGATATCAAGATTTTATCCCGGGAAAAAGGCGACGAATTGGAACATGGTGCTCTTTCAAAAATTGTAATTAGAGTTGCGCAAATGCGTAAAGTCGTTGTTGGTGATAAACTGGCAGGCCGTCATGGCAACAAGGGTGTAATTTCCAAAATTGTTCCGGCTGCCGATATGCCCTACATGGAAGACGGAACACCAGTAGATGTAATTATCAGTCCTCTTTCTGTTCTGTCCAGAATGAATTTGGGTCAGCTTTTAGAAACCCATCTTGGCTGGGCAGCAGAAAAGTTAAATCATAAAGTTGCTCTGCCTGTTTTCGAACATGTTGATGAAGAGAGGCTTGTTAGCGAGTTGAAAAAGGCGGGCCTCCCAACCGATGGCAGAGCCACTCTTTTCGACGGTCGTACCGGTTTAAAGTTTGATCGGCCGATTGTAATTGGTAAATCGTACATTTTGAAACTTATTCACATGGTTGAGGATAAAATCCATGCCAGATCCACCGGTCCTTATTCGCTTATTACCCAACAACCGCTAGGCGGTAAAGCTCAGATGGGTGGTCAAAGACTTGGCGAAATGGAAGTATGGGCTCTTGAAGCTTATGGTGCAGCATACACTCTTCAGGAGATGCTGACCATTAAATCAGATGATGTTGTTGGTAGAGCCAAAGCATTTGAAGCAATTATTAAAGATGAGCCAATTCCTCAGGCCCTGATTCCTGAATCATTCAAAGTATTAGTTAAAGAACTCAATAGTTTGAGTCTCAATGTCGCAACTTTGGGCGCAAAAACGGCCGAAGAGCAAAAGGTTGAACCAAAGGACGAGATGATATCCAAAAAAGCTCATCAGCTTGCTGAGATTTCAGGAGAAGAAATAGTCTCACTTGAATCTGAAATTTTAAAAGGCAAATCCCCCATGGAAATAGAGGAGGTAGGTTCAATATGAACGAATTAATCGACTTTGATTCCCTAAAAATATCTCTTGCTTCTGGCGATGATATCAAAACTTGGTCATTCGGCGAAGTTACCAAGCCTGAGACAATTAACTACCGGACATTGAAGCCAGAAAAGGACGGACTTTTCGACGAGAGAATTTTCGGACCAACAAAAGATTGGGAGTGTTACTGCGGGAAATACAAAAGAATTAGGTACCGGGGAATTATCTGCGATAAGTGCGGCGTTGAGGTTACTCAATCCCGTGTCAGAAGAGAAAGAATGGGTCATATTTCGCTGGCTGCCCCTGTAGTTCACAGTTGGTTTTTTAAAGGCAGCCCTTCGAAGCTTGGCTTACTTCTTGATGTTTCACCCAGAAGCTTAGACGCCGTAGTTTACTTCGCATCATACTTAGTGATAGAAATCGATGGCGATAAGAAAAAAGATACGCTTAACAACTTGCAGACAGAACTTGAGAAGAAACGCAAAGAGCAGCAAAATGTGCTCAAGCAAAAATTAGATGAGGAGGAAAAAACAACCAAAAAAGAAACTACGCAAATTAAGTCTAAAGGCAAAGTAAAAGAACAAACTGATATGAAGATTGAGGAATTGCAGCTTAGTATGCGACAAAGGCAAGCTCACTTTAAAGAAGAATCTTCTCAAGAAGTATCACGCTTGGAGGAAATATACAAGAACATTGTGGACATGGTCAAATCCGTTAAAGCATTCGATCTGTTAAGCGAAGAGGAATATTTAAAATTATACGACTACAGCGCAGAATCATTTTTGAAAGTCGGAATGGGGGCAGAAGCTGTTCTTAAAGCTCTTGAAAAATTCGATCTTTCGAAACTTGCTCTTACTTTAAGGGAAGAAATTGCCAATTCAACAGGGCAAAAACATATCAAGGCAACTAAAAGACTCAGGGTTGCCGAGAGTATGAGAAAAGCCGAGCTTTCACCTAACTGGATGATTCTTAAAACTCTGCCAGTCTTGCCACCGGATCTAAGACCCATGGTACAGCTTTCCGGTGGTAGGTTCGCAACTTCAGATCTAAACGATCTCTACCGAAGAGTAATTAACAGAAACAACCGTCTTAAAAAATTAATAGAACTGGGAGCTCCAGATATTATTCTCAGAAACGAAAAGCGAATGCTTCAAGAAGCCGTTGATGCTCTAATTGATTCGCAAAAAGTCAAGACGACTCGCGCTTCCAAAGAACTAAGGTCTCTTTCTGATATGCTGCGTGGCAAACAAGGCAGATTTAGACAAAATCTTTTAGGAAAAAGAGTTGATTATTCAGGCAGGTCCGTTATCGTAGTTGGACCGGAACTTCATCTTAATCAAGCGGGTATTCCCAAAGAAATGGCGCTTGAAATGTTCAAACCCTTTGTTCTTAGGGAAGTTATTGCAAGAGGTTTCGCACCAAATGTCAAAAGCGCCAAGCATTATTTAGAGCGCAGAAGTAGTGAGGTCTGGGATATTTTAGAAGAGATAACTAAGAACCATCCGATTCTTTTGAACCGTGCCCCCACCCTTCACAGATTAGGAATCCAGGCATTCTACCCAATTTTGATTGAGGGCAATGCTATCAGGATTCATCCTTGCATTTGTGCTGGGTTCAATGCCGATTTTGACGGTGACCAAATGGCAGTTCACGTTCCTTTGTCCCAGAAATCTAAGGAAGAAGCGCATCGTCTAATGTTAGCTGCCAGAAATTTAGTAAGACCGGCCGACGGTTCTCCGATAACCTTGCCTAATAAGGAAATGGCTCTGGGCGCTTACTATTTAACTTCTGTTGATGAGCAACTTCCTGCCCACGAGGGTGTTTTCACGGACGAAGAAGAAGTTCTTCAAGCACTAAATTCAGACAAAATTTCACCCAGGCAAAAAATCAATGTTTTTATTAATAAAAAAGTATTAGAGACTACTACCGGAAGGGTACTGTTTAATAAGCAATTACCCGAGAGTATGCAGTTCATTAATGAAACAATTTCTGCTGGAAAGATTAAACAGCTGATCAACCGAGCGATTGACGAATTTACAGAAGAAGAAGTGACCGATCTAATTGACAGGTTAAAAGGTTTGGGTTTCGAAGGCGCAACGCGTTCCGGACTTTCTGTTTCGGTTTTCGATTGTATGATCGTGGGCAATAAAGAAAAGATTATTCAAAAAGCAGACAAAGAAGTAGAAGGCATAGAGAAAAATTTTAGTCTTGGCTTAATTACTAAAGATGAACAGAAAAGGCTCTCTCAGGAAGTCTGGCTCTCGGTTACCAATGAGCTTGCCGATTTAACCTGGAAAAGCTTGAGAGAAGATAATTCCATAAAAATTATTTCTGATTCCGGTGGTTCAAGAGCAACTGCAGAACAAATAAAACAACTTTCAGCAATGCGCGGACTTGTTACTGACCCTTCGGGTCAAATAGTTCCACTGCCAATAAAATCAAATTTCAGAGAAGGCCTTTCAGTTTTTGAATATTTTACCAGCGCACGAGGTGCTAGAAAGGGGCTCGCAGACAGAGCAATTAAAACAGCAGAATCTGGCTATCTCACTAGAAGACTCGTTGATGTTGCCCATGACGCCATTATCAGACTTGAAGATTGTGGCACCAAAGAAAGTATCTTAATTGCAAAATCAGATAAACGTCAGATGCCGTTTGCGTCAAGACTAATGGGAAGGGTTGTTGCCGATGATGTTAAATCGCCTAAAGGTAAGAAAGTTATCGCTAAGGCAAATATCGTTTTAAGTGAAGAACATGTTAAAGAAATAATTGAGACAGGTGCAGAGGAGCTAAACATAAGATCACCATTAACTTGCGAAGCAAGACATGGTCTTTGTGCTTTGTGCTACGGGCGGGATCTTGTAACCAGAGACATGGTTTCTATCGGAACTCCTGTTGGTGTCATAGCCGCTCAATCTATTGGTGAACCAGGTACTCAGCTCACCATGAGAACATTCCATACCGGTGGTATTGTTGGTCTCGACATTACTCAAGGATTACCCAGAGTAGAAGAGCTTTTCGAAGCAAGAACCCCGAAATACATTGCTCAAATTTCCGAAATTTCTGGTAAAGTAAAAATTGAGGAAAAAGATGATGAGATCGTCGTCAAAGTTAAAAGTACCAATCTTAAGCCATTGGTCGAAAAAGAATATTCTATTCCGCCAACGGCTGAGCTCTCAGTAGAAGATGGTCAGCTTATAGCAGCGGGAGCACCGCTTTCAACCGGCTATCTGGATGTTAAAGAAGTTCTGGCAGTTTCTGGTTTAAGAGCCGCTCAAAAATATATATCCAACGGCTGTCAGGAAGTTTATGAAAGTCAGGGAGTAGCAATTAATGACAAACATTTCGAGGTCATCGTTAAGAAAATGAGCGAAAAGGTAAGAGTAGAATCTTCGGGTGACACAGTTCTATTGCCCGGCGAACTCATTGATAAAAATCGATTTCAGGAAGAAAATGCAAAAGTACTGGCAGAAGGCGGAGAACCCGCAACAGCCCTGGTAACGATTCTAGGTATAACCAGAGCAGCGCTTTATACAGAAAGCTTCCTCTCTGCCGCTTCATTTCAAGAAACAACCAGAATTCTCACAGAGGCTGCCCTTGAAGGCAAAACAGATAAGCTTTTGGGCCTCAAAGAAAACGTCATAATTGGCAGGCTCATCCCAACAAGCCCTGAACGTGCTGCGATCAAATGAATTTCGTGATTATGTCAAAGGCAAACTCGACACTTCCAAAGAATATTGATATAATTCGCAGGTCAAAATCCTTAAAATTTAATTTGAATTTGGATTTGCCAATTCAAATTATTCCTATAAGGGAAAGAGGAATATTAAGGAGAAAACCGTAGGTTGTCTCCTTAAAGTGAAATACCATGCCAACTGTTAATCAATTAGTAAGATATGGCAGAAAATCAAAAGAAAAAACGGTTCGCGCCACGGCTCTTCGTCGTGCTTTCAATTCAAATACTAATCGATTTGTTTTTTACCCTTCACCCCAAAAAAGAGGTGTTTGTGTAATAGTAAAGACAATGACTCCCAAAAAGCCCAATTCCGCGCTCAGAAAAGTAGCCCGTGTCAGGCTTTCAAATAAACAAGAAGTCACAGCTTACATCCCAGGTATGGGTCATGAACTTGCCGAGCATTCAATAGTCATGGTTCGTGGTGGCAGAGTTCAGGATCTACCCGGAGTAAAATACCA
This sequence comes from uncultured Gammaproteobacteria bacterium, assembly GCA_964390405.1. Classification (GTDB taxonomy): domain Bacteria; phylum Patescibacteriota; class Microgenomatia; order Curtissbacterales; family GWA2-41-24; genus WO2-FULL-40-11. Next base: position 8,483 of record CAYMIE010000014.1, read on the forward strand.
TATAGTTCGGGGAAAATACGACACGACCGGTGTTGCTAATAGGAAGCAAGGAAGGTCACTTTATGGAACCAAAAAATCCGGAGCTGTTACAACTACCCAAGCTGCAGCTTCTGCTGGAGCATCTATCGCAACTCAAGAACAAGCAAAGCCAGCGCCTGAAACAAATTAATCATGAGTTATGAAAACTGACATAAGTAGATCACCAAATTTAGAAATATTAAAATCAATTTTGCAACTAATTTACTTAGTGCAAAATTATCCAATGAAAGGAAGGGGAAGACTAAGGGGAAACCTTGGTTGCCCCCTAGAGTAGTTACATGCCAAGAACCGGAAAAATTGAAAAAAGAAAGACCATACCAGACCCTATTTATAATAATCCTCTAGTGGCCAAACTTATTAATAAGGTCATGAAAGCAGGCAAAAAATCTGTAGCTCAGACAATTGTCTATGAATCATTTAACAATATTAAATCGGGCGGACAAGATCCTCTGCAAACATTTGAAAAAGCCTTAGAAAACATTACACCGAAAATGGAAGTAAGGCCAAGACGCGTGGGTGGCGCTTCATATATGGTTCCCATGGAAGTTAGAGGACACCGTCGCCAATCGCTTGCTCTAAATTGGCTTATCGCAGCAGCCCGAAATCGACAATTGCCGGAGATTAAAGATCGTATGAAAAACAAACCAGCTATGATTGCTAAGTTAACTCAGGAAATAATTGATGCGTCTCAGGGCGCAGGCGGGGCAGTTACCAAAAAAGCAGAAATGCACCGCATGGCAGAGGCAAATAAAGCTTTTGCTCACTTTCGTTGGTAACGAAAGTGATTTTAGCAAAAGCTTTGCTAATTACTGCATTAACTATTGAAATCTTATGTTTCAATAGTATTCCGTAATTAATAAAAGCATTTGCCCACTTTAGGTGGTAAGTGCAATTGCAAGAATGTTTGCGGCCTATAGTTGCATTTGCCCGCTCAACATAGTATAATTCGCCGCATGAGTTCAGAACAAGAAACTAGAAAAGAATTGCCAAGTGAATTTCCGAAGATACCCAAGCGATTAGTTGAAAGATTTATACGTGAGGATTGGGAACCATTACTAGAAGGGCAATTAGATGACCTTATGGCAAAAGAGCCCTTTTTATGGGTGTATTTTGACCAAGCATCCAAGAGACCAAATCGCGGTAAAGATGTCATAGTTGGTGCTCTGATTGTCCACTCACTTTTCAATGAACTAGAAAAGGAGGGTATAGTGTTATCTCCTGTGAGCCCAGACACAATCCAAGCATATGTATATGGGGGGATCGACGCAAGAAAATATGCTTTAGCTGATAAGAGCCTTTCATTTGAGGAACGTGAAGAGAGGAAAAGGCAGACAGATTTTAATTTTCCTATTCCATTTAGTTATTGTGAAGAAAACCCAGCCTTGATGACCTATATTGCTCAATTAGGACCAGGCGAGTTAACTGAAGGCATGATTACTTATCATGAACTAAAACGTTGGCAATTCCATGCAGCTCAATTAGCAAAACAACTTGGAGGCAATTGAAATTAGACCTAACAGGGACGGTCCTCGAAAAAGTTGTTATATCAACCTAAATCAAGCAATCTTATTTAGTTTTAGTCCGAATATATTTTCTTTGCGCATATGTAGCAAATTTACTGTTCCCCATTACAGCCTCTTCCTTCTCAAATAATTTTTCAATAGCACTCAAGTCAGCTGAAATTCCGTTAATGATAAATTTCTCATATTCCTTCCTTGAGTTTTCAGTTTCCCCAATCAATCTAATGATATTTTTATCAAGGAAATGGAGTTGTTCCGTACCAAGAGCTTCTCTAATGCTGCTGTATTTGTAATCTAATGGATTTTTGACTAAGTTAGCTTTAACTGGATTTAGGTAGATATACTGGGAAAGTTTTAAGAAATATGAATCATTTTTAATGAGGATACTTTTAAATCTGTTTTGAAACACAGGTCCGAAGTGTTCATATTTTCGATTGAAATACATTGAATAACTTGTTCCCAAGGACGCCATTATCTTTGAGATTGGAACTTTACGCGTCTGAATCGAAATATGGAAATGGTTTGGCATTAGACAAAAAGCGTAAAGAGAATGGTCGTACTTGTTTTTTAAGTCATTAAGTTTTCTTAAAAAGAATTGATAATCAGGTTCTGAAATAAAAATAGGTTGTTTGTTGATGCCCCTATTAAAGACGTGATAGAAAGCATCTGTGAATACGAACCGTGCGCCTCTAGGCATAGAATGTATGTTATTTTAGCCTATTGCATGAGGCTTTTCAAGGACCGTCCCTTCATACCCCCTTCATACTTCTTGGGTTTGGTTTTGTATGTTCACTATTATATAACCCTATGGTATAATCCTCGCTTATTACGAACTTGTGAGTAAAAGGGATTATGTGTGAGCATGAAACCTATCGTACTTGAAAAACCTTAACGATTTCTGATCTAATGGAATTTAGGTAAAAAAACTTGTGCTGAGGAGGGACGACGAAGAATGGCAATAACGCGTACACAAAAATTAAAACAGCTAAAGGTAAAACTTCTCGATCTTGAAGAGGTTAAGCTAAAGGACGCTCTCACCAAATATGGTGAAGCTTATCAGGATTCAGGTGGAGCTTGGCAGGAAAATGCTGCATGGGAACTGGCAGATGAAGAAATTTCTGTTCTTCGTGCTATGATTCAAGAAGTCAAAAAAGAAATTAAGGAACTGGAAAACCCATCCTCAATATCCGCAATTGCCAAAGATATAAAATCCAAATAAAAATTTTTACTATGCCTAAAGAAGCTGGACAACAGCAATTATGTATTACAGATGATGCCAATCAAATCTAAATTTTATGGCAGATAAAACAAACAGATCATATCCACTCGACAGAATCCGCAACATCGGAATTATTGCTCACATTGACGCCGGCAAAACGACAACAACTGAGCGAATTCTTTTTTACACCGGAAAAACCTACAAACTTGGAAACATCGATGAGGGTACAACTATTACCGACTGGATGGCCCAAGAAAAAGAACGTGGAATCACTATTGTTTCGGCGGCAGTTACTACGTTTTGGAAAAATTCATCCGGTCCGTTTAAAGATATGGACACCAGAATAAATATAATTGATACTCCTGGCCACGTTGACTTTACTGCCGAAGTCGAAAGATCTCTTCGGGTTCTTGATGGCGGAGTAACGGTCCTTGATGCAGAAGAAGGAGTTCAATCTCAATCAGAAACAGTTTGGAGACAAGCTGACAAATACAAAGTTCCGAGAATTTGCTTTATCAATAAAATGGATAAACTTGGAGCAGATTACTTCGCAACTATTAAATCCATCCATGAAAAATTGAATGCTCCGGCAGTTCCCTACAATTTGCCTATTGGCCGCGAAAACGATTTTAAAGGAGTTGTCGACCTTTTGACACAAAAAGCCTTCATTTGGGAAACCGAAGTTGATGGTACTGGCAGGGAATTCAAGGAAATAGATGTACCCCAAGAAATGAAAGATGATGTCGCAAAATATAGAAGCGAACTCGTAGAAAAAATTGCCGAAACAGATGACACACTTATTGAAAAATATCTTCGCGGCGAAACTCTGGAAACGGACGAGCTTAAAAAAGCGCTAAGGCGTGCAGTTATCAGCTACAAAATCGTACCTGTGATGGCTGGCTCATCCCTAAGAAATAAAGGGGTCCAGCAGCTTTTAGATGCCGTTGTTGAATATTTACCATCCCCCAAAGACATTGAGAAAGTTGAGGGCGAGAATCCTAAAACAAAAGAAAAAGAGGAAAGGAAATTAGTAACCGAAGAAGCATTTTGTGCTCTTGCATTCAAAATTCAAGTCGATCCGCATGTTGGAAAGCTTACATATGTTCGAATTTATTCCGGTACATTGAAATCCGGTTCTTCCGTAATAAACACGACCAAAAGCGAAAGAGAGAGGATTGGCAGAATTCTCCTGATGCACGCAAATACCAGAGAAGAAGTGCAGGAGGCCTATGCTGGAGAAATTGTCGCCATAGTTGGCCTGAAATCTACGGTAACCGGAGATACTCTTTGTGATGACCAAAGGCCGCTAATACTGGAATCAATTACATTCCCCGACCCGGTTATTTCTCTGGCAATTGAGCCGGAAACCAAATCAGACCAGGAAAAGTTGGGTTATGCGCTTGGCCGTCTGGCGGAAGAGGATCCGACTTTCAAAATAAAAGGAGATCAGGAAACAGGGCAAACAATTATTTCTGGAATGGGCGAGTTGCACTTGGAAATTTTGGTTGACAGAATGAAGCGGGAATTCTCAGTTAACGCTAAAGTCGGTAGTCCTCAAGTAGCATACCGGGAAACGATTGTCAAAGAAGCAACAGGTGAGGGCAAATACATTCGCCAATCCGGAGGTCGAGGTCAATATGGTCATTGCTTTTTGCGTGTGGAACCCAAACCCAGAGGTGAAGGCTACGAGTTTATCTCTAAAATTAAAGGTGGAGCAATCCCCCAAGAGTTTATCCCGTCAATAGAAAAAGGTGTAGTTGAAAAAATGGATCAGGGAATCTTAGCCGGTTATCCAATGGTTGATATGAAAGTTACAGTTTATGATGGTACTTACCACGATGTCGATTCTTCAGACATTGCTTTTAAAATTGCCGGTTCTATGGCGGTCGAAGCGGCTGCCAAAAATGCAAACATTGTCCTTTTGGAACCGATTATGAAGTGCGAAGTTACGGTTCCCGAAGATTATATGGGAGATGTCATCGGTGATTTATCTGCCAAGCGCGCCCAAATTCACGGCACAGACCATCATGGCAATAGCGTAATAGTCAATGCTTTTGTTCCATTGGCCGAAATGTCCGGCTATGT
>CAYMIE010000015.1:0-13242 GCA_964390405.1 uncultured Gammaproteobacteria bacterium
CATTTTCGTCTATTACACTAACAAATGAACCGCAAATATCAATTTGAGGATTCAGTTCCATAAAGTTGAGCTGAATGTGGAACCTTTCAGGTTTTGAAATATCATCTGCATCCATTCGTGCGATATAACCCCCCCCAGATTGTTGAAGAGCGATATTTAGTGACGCAGCCAGACCTAAATTTTTTTCATTTTTAAAGAGTTGAATCCTTTTGTCTTTTATACTAGTTAAATATTTCCAGGAATCGTCAGTAGAAGCATCATCTACAACTATAAATTCAAAATTTTTATAAGTTTGTACTAATATACTTTTCACGGCCTCTTTAAGATAAGGTAGACCGTTATAGACAGACATGATAACGCTGATTTTAGGATTTTTTAACTTTTTCATATATGCTTAAAGTTTCTTTTGAAGCTTTTTCCCAGGAAAATCGTTTTACTGAATTATAGCCATTTAGACCCAGCTTCTCTAAGTTATCCTTTGCTAATGCCTGAACAATCGTTTTGGCTATCTGGTTTGGATCGTAAATGTTACCGATTAGATATCCGTTTTGACCATTTCGAACCAAATATGGATTATCGCCAGTATTTGAAATAATTACTGGTAATTTTGCTGCCCATGCCTCAAGAAGAGTTAATGGCTGACCTTCATAAATTGAAGGCAGTATAAAAAGATGGCTTGATTTGTAAAGTTTTATTAATTCAAGACCTTTTTTTTGACCTAATAACAAAACGTTTTTTTTGAGTTTAAGATTTGCTACTTGGGACTGTAGTTCAGCTTTTAAGTCCCCTTCGCCAACAATTAGAAGTTTAATATTTGCAATTTCCTTCTTTACAACTGATATAGCTTCAATAAGATTAATCAGATTTTTCTGCGGATGAAGCCGGCCTACAAAAATCGGGGTCGGTTGTCCAAATTTTTTAGTTCTGACTCTATCAAATTTTTTTGTATCTACACCATTAGGAATATAAACAACATTCCTGTTGACATTTTTTAACTTTAAAAAGTCCCGGGAAACTGTAATCTGAGCATTGTAAAGAATTTGGGTGAGGATAAATTTTTCAAACCACTTTGAAAGAGGATTATTCAAGTTTGTATTTATTGACGTACCATGTACAGTAAGTACAGTTGGAATCCCTTTAAAAACCATCAAAAGTCTGGCAACGATGCCAGGTAAAAAAGCGTGTACGTGAATTATGTCGTAATCTTTGCTAATTATAAATAGAAACGCTTTTGGCAAAAAGTAGATTTTCGAAAGTATACTATTTGCATCTGATTTTTTCCCCAATTGATAAATATTTAAATTTTTAACTTGAAGTAAATTACCTTCTCCATTATTTCGGGTAATAACGTCAATATGAATTTGTTTTTTTGCAAGTCTTTTGGAAATTTCCCAAGCATTAGTTTGGCCGCCACCAACTATCGGAAACCAAGTATCTATAATAACTGCTATCTTCATTTAGTTGATACTTTGGTAAAAATAATTAATCGTCTTTTTTAAACCTTTGTCTAGATTTACTTTGGGTTTAAATCCGGTAACTCTACTGAATTTTTGGTACGATAAACTACTTTTTTCAACTTCTGAAAATCTTTGAGGTCGATGCATTATCCTGACCGGTTTGTTGTCGTCAATGCTAATCAGCTTATTTGCAAGATGGTTGATTGAAGTTTGTGTCGATGTGCCGATGTTAAAGTTGTCTATGGTTCTCTCGTCAAGCGATCTAATAAGAGCGTCGATTACATCGGAAATATAAATAAAATCTCTAGTTTGTTCTCCTTCTCCATATATTACTAACGGGGTTTTTTTAATAATGTTGTTTGCAAAGATTGCCACCACCCCACCTTCTCCACTGGCATCTTGCCTGGGACCATAAACATTTGCAAGTCTTAGACAAACATAAGGCATCTGATAACTTTTATAATAATTTTGGAAAAAGTACTCGCTGCAGAGTTTGGAAATTCCATAATAAGATATCGGGTTCCTTGGATATTTTTCATCTATTGGTAATCTTTCGGCTTTTCCAAAGATTGCCGCTGATGATGTAAAAATGATTTTCTCAATTTTAATTTTTCTGGATTTTTCTAAAAGTTTGAGAGTCGAAAATAGGTTTGTTTGAAAATCTTTTTTGGGATCTTTTAGCGAGTTACTTATACTGGATTGAGCCGCTAAGTGAAAAATGATATTGGGTTTTAGTATTCCTAGAAGTTTTAAAAACTTGGGTGAGTTGATGTTTATTTTAAAAAAATCTACTTTTTTGTTTAAATTTTCAATTCTGCCTTTTGAGAGATTATCGACAACGTAAACGTCAAAGTCCTCTTCAAATAACCGGTCGCACAAGTGCGACCCGATAAATCCTGCTCCTCCGGTTACAAGAGCTTTCTTTTTTTTCATTTAACCAAGTTTTTGTAAACTGCTTCTGTTTGATCAGCAATTTTTGACCAGTCGTAAAATAACGAAAGTTTTCGAGCCTCATCGGATTTTTGCTTGTAGAAGTTTTTATCAGAGATAAATTTTTCCAGCTTTTTTGATAAGTCTTCTATATCGTCTAACTTAAAGAGTAAACCCCCTTGACCATTTTTTGTAACCTCTTTAAAAATTTCAATGTCGGATACTATATAAGGGAGTCCGGCGGCGGCGGCCTCTATCGTGGCAATCCCAAAACCTTCAACTGATGAAGGAAGACAAAAAACCTGAGCCGCTTTAATTTGTTTTATTAACTCCCCTCTTTTGAGATTTTTTAAGAAATTTACTTTATTGGAAATTTTGAGATTATGACACAATTGCTTTAGTTTATTTTCCTCGGGTCCACTTCCTATTAAAATCAGGCGTATGCCTCGGCTTTTTTTTGAAACTAGTGAAAAAGCTTTTACTAAATGATCAACCCTTTTATAGCTGACTAAGCGACTGATGCAAATTATGGTAAAGTGCCTATTTTTCGCAACAGTCGAGATGAATTCATTCTGATCGACGCCACAGTAAATCTGGCTGATCTTTTTTTTGGGAACATTGTTTTTCACTAATTTATTTAATGTCGATTTAGATATTGCAATAAAATGATCAGCCGATCTTGAAAAATTGAACCTTTCGAGTAATGAACCAAAGATGCCGGCTACTTTCGAGTTTTTAGTCCATTGCCCAATAAAAACATCCGGATACCAAAATACTACCGGTATTTTATTTTTCAGAGAGATTTGTTTTGCGATAAGATGCGCTATGAAATTTACTCCATCAACAATATCGGGTTTTAGAAGGACTCCTGTTTTAATTGCACTTAGAATGAACATTATTTTATTGGGTATTTCAGGTAGGCTCGCCGTCTCTGAATAATTTAATACGGGGCCTACTCGGTGGATTTTTATACCATTTATTACATCTAGCCTTTTTAATCCCTTTTGACGCGAAGCGATTACATGTACCTGATGAATTTTGGCTAAATACTTAGCAACAAAATACGTTCTGGCTTCTACCCCGCCGGAGAATTTTAAATCCCTTCCTTGCGGGAAAAACTCGGTAACCAGAAGTATTTTCATTTTTTAGATCCTCGCTTGCGCGAGGATGACAGAGGGCGAGAAGATTTTTTCGAGGATTTTTGGAGAGCGATGTGTCTTACTAAATAGGTAATTTCATGTCTTAAATCCTCAATCATTACATAAATTCTAAAAACCAGATAAAAAAGCAGTACCAGCGAAACATAGACAATGACATCTACTCCCCTGCCTACACCGATAAATGAGGCCAGTTTACTGGTGATTGGAGGTGACAGGACAACAAGTAGTGCCACAGTCCAAATTAAGGACCAGAAAATAAACAGAGGCGCAGTTATCGCCTTCTCTCTGAAACGCAAAAAAGCGCGAGAGATTGCAAAAATTATGAATGCAGTCAATAGTACTTGGATAGAGGTGATCATATTATCTTAGAAATCTTACCAAGAATCGTATTAAAATAGGAATAGCGTTGAGATTTTTTTGTCCTTTTTTTCTTGAATAAGACGTATAAATGGCTTTAATTGGAACCTCTTTAACTAAAAGATGGTGACGCTTGGCTTCATGTAAAATTTCTGACGAAAAATCCATTCTCTCGCCTTTAAAATCAATGAGATCAATTGCTTTTTTGGAAAAGGCGCGTAGACCTGATTGAGAATCGGTTGATGAAACCCCAAATATAAGAAGAGTAGCAATATTGGCGAGCCAGTTAAGCACTTTGCGGTCTTTCGGAATTTTTTGTTTAAGGGCAAACCTGGTTCCAATAACCAAATCTGCTTTTTGGGTAATTAAAGATTTTATAATTTTGTGAATATCTTTCGGGTAGTGTTGGCCGTCCGAATCAAAAGTTACTGCAATATCGGAACCATTTAACTTCACCCATTCAATTCCCGTCTTAATGGCCGCTCCAAGGCCTCTGTTTATTGAATGAGAAACTATGGCAACATTAGCTTTTTGCGCTTCTTGGGCCGTCTGGTCGGTAGAGCCATCGTCAATTACAACTACCTCGATACGGGAGAGCCCCTTTACCCGCCTTGGTATTGATTTTAGAACTTTATGGATAACAGCTGATTCGTTAAATGCGGGGACGATTATTGTGGCCTTCACATCTCTTTTATGATCGGGCAACTACAAAGATTCCGACAAGCATTATTATAATTCCTAAAATCCTGGCTGTGGAGACACTTTCATTTAAAAACCTGATTGAGCCGATGGTGGTTAGCAAAAAAACCATGCTTGCGAAAATAGGATAAGATTTTGATAAGTCGTTGAAAGTTAAAACCCTTAGCCATATGACAAAGGAGATTGAATAAAGAGCAAGACCGGTTAATATGAAGGGATTTACGGCAGCTTTGGCGATACCATAAATTAGTTGTGATTTATCGGAACTGATTCCTCCAAAAGAAACTACTCCCTTTTTTAGAAGAATGTTGCCGGTAACGTTTATAAAAACACTGGCTAAAAGAAGTTTATAAAATTCCATGGGGAAATATTAACACAGTTTGGTCTTTTTAGGCCACCCAGTATCCTCGGGTAAAAAGTATCACACATACAGACAAAATTAATAGAGAGAAGACAACGATAGTAGTCTTTATCAAAGTGCTTTTTATGTGTGCTAAAACAATGTAAATTGGAAAGGCAACCAGAATATATCTGGGCATAGAAGCGAGGGTACCTGTTAATGTAGGTGTGATAATTGCCAACCAGCTGAAAATTAGCCACTCTTTTTTGACTTTTTTGGACGCTAAAATCAAAAGGATTATTGTGAATATGGTTGACGAAAGCTCTAAAACCGCATTAAAAAGAGGAAGCCCGGATGTTGTAGCTAAAATTTTTACATATCTCCAGAAGACCTGAGGCAGAAGAATAATTTGGGTCGTTGACCTTTCCTGACCGAAAATACTTTGAGCTTTAAGAAAATATAGAGGGTCATTGAACTCGATTTTTAGATAGATCATGTATGCAACTAGTCCAATCGGTACTATTATTGCTGGCGTTAAGGCTTTCAGTCTGAGATTTTTGATTAAAGAAGGAGCTAAGAAAACACCCACTAACCTCGTAGCTGAGGCAAACAGTCCAAAAATAGATGCCTCAAGAAGTCTTTCTTTTTCAAAAAGATAAAAACTGGATATAATGACAAGGAAAAAAAGTCCCTCCGAGTAAGCGGCACCAAAATAAAATGATGTTGGGAAGATAATTAAAAATACGCAAGACCATAGTGCAATTTCTTGCGAAAATAAATTTGAAAGAAGCTTAAAAAAAATAATTAATCCTATAAGAAAAGACAGGTTTGAAATTATTAAGGCGATTAGGACTGGATTTGCTGCAAATAGATTTGAAAAAAATTTTATCGTCAAGGGATAAAGTGGAAAGAAAGCTTGAGTAAAATCCTGCTTGTATAAGCTTCGAGAAATACTTACATAATGAGCACCATCAAAATTGGCAAATGACCATACAAAACTCGGCAAATTGGAACCTGTTAGAACTTCAATGCCTACAAAGCTAGTTTTAAATTTTGGGATCAAAAACTGAGCCAAATGGGCAATGAGAAATAAATAAATCCTCCAATTAAAAAAGAGTAAAAGAATTATTAAAATATTTTTGTTCTTTCTAAGAAGCAAGTTCATTATAATAATTTGTAAATATTCGCAGTTTCTCTGGTGGTTTTTGCCCAAGTAAAATTTGAGGCGTGTTCAATTAACTTTTGGGAGAGTACCTGTTTTTGTTTTGGATTTATCTCCATTACTTTCTTGATTTTTCGGGCTATATCGACGGGATTATCAGTATTGCAAAACACGGCATGGGGCCCGGCAATTTCGGAAAGTGAGGAATTTTCGGAGCAAACCACAGACGTACCGCAGGCCATGCTTTCCAAAACTGGCAGACCAAATCCTTCGTAATAGGAGGGCAATAGTGTTAGGTCTGCTAAATTATAAATTGCGACAAGATCTTCATCCGGAACATAGCCTGTTTTGACAATCTTTTCTGATAAATTTAATTTTTTAATTAGTTTGTTTAATACTTGTGTTTGCAGTAATGACTTATCAGCCAATGCTTTGCCAACCATAACAAGATTAACTTTGGCGATTTTTATGCTCTCAATTAGGTTCTGAAGATTTTTATTCCAATTAACATCGCCAACGTAAAGTGCAAATTTTCCTGATAGTTTGTATTTCTTGGCTACCACCGATAACACTTTTTTGTCAGTAGTGGGACGAAATTTTTCACTTGGTGCCAGATATACAACATGGATTTTATCCTCCGGGAGGGATAACTTATTGATTACGTCTTGTTTTGACGTCTGTGAATCACAGATGACGGCGTCTACATTTTTTAGGGCTAATTTCTGTAGGCGCAAGTTAATGTTACCTTTGAGACCTACTGGAAAATGTTCTGGAAAAATAAGAGGGATAATATCATGGATAGTTACTACTACCCTACTCGCTTTTTTATTAATCGGCAAAGTATGGAAGAAAAGATCAAAATATGGATAGTGAATAATATCCACCGGCGGGGGAGAGTTGGGACTTTTGAAAAACTCAAAGTCTATTCCCCAATTCTTTTCTTTGAATTCATTTATTAGACTTTTTGTATATGAACCTATTCCTCTGACTTGATGCCCTGTTTTTAGTGGGCTTATATCAACTGCGATCTTCACTTATCTTGCCTCCCCGCTCCAATATTTAACATAGGCGAAGAAATGGTGAAATGATGAAAAAAGAGCCCAAATGAAACCGCGAAAGCCGTCCTGATAGCCTTTATGTCTAAAATAGATACTTAGAAAGCTTGTAAAAGGCTTCGCTATCATGTAATAAAAAATTGGCAACGGTCCCCTTCCTGGATTTTTCTCTTCAATTCGACGAGCAGTTTCGTCTGTGTAGCGATTGGCTCGCAAAAGATATCTTTCAAAAGTCGGGTCGGCAAAATGTAAGATGTCGTTTTTAAGATGTCCAACTTCCCCGTTAATTTTGACCTGCTCATGAACACTGATTTCGGGAAGTCGTCCGCGCCTTTTTTTAAAAAGCCTAATGACGCTATCGGGATATGCCCCGCCTTTTTTTAAATAACCTCCCAGAAACCAGTTTTTCCTGTTAATAAAGAAGCCGTTTTGCCCTGGGTTTTTACCAACCACTTGCTTGATTTCTCTTGCAAGATCGTCGTTAATCCTTTCATCAGCATCTATTAAAAAAATCCACTCATTGCAGCAATTGTCTATTGCCATATTTTTATTGATATGAAACATGGTTTTGTTGGAAGTTTTGATGACTTTGGCACCGAGGCTTTTTGCGATCTCGGCGGTTCGGTCTTGTGATGAGCCGTCAACCACAACGATTTCGTCTGCCACTTTATCCAGAGACTCGATGCAGTCGGTAATATTTTCTTCCTCATTATAAGTAGCAAGCGCTGCCGATATTTTCGGGTTTTTCATAACTGTAATAATTCCTCGAGTGTTTTGGGTCTGCCAAATGTTATTATTTGGCCATTTTCTAAAGGTATTGTTTTTAGAATCTTAAAATTGCCTGGTAAATTATCTGAGAAGTTGACATAAAGCTCTTCCGGGTCTTCCGGTGGTCCCTGGTTAAAAAAGAAATTGTCAAAGTGCTCTTTGGAACCAACTTTTTGATAAGTCGCAGGATTATATTTCGAGGCAAATAACCAGAAGATGTAAGCTTGTTCAAAATTTCCACTTACATTAATTTTTTTAAATTGATCTCTGAACTTCTCTGATTCTATAACTGCCTGAAAATTGCCATATTGCCAATACTGGGCACTTTGATTCGGATAATGATTCCAATAATTTTCAAGATATACAGCAACGGATATAAATATCACCAAAAGGAAGACTGGCATGATTAACATATTTCTACCAGCGAATTTTGACAACAGGTTGGATATTGAATAAGAGGAAATAATTGTTAGAGGAATCACCATAGGTAAGGCCCTGACTGCATGCGGGGAAGGACTGGTTGTTGCAGCTGCTACGGGAGAGGCGATAAGCCAAAGGAGAATCAACATTTTTTGCCTGTTGGGATTTTTTAGGAGCAGATAAAGTCCTGCCAAAATAAGAGGAAGTTCTAATGAGTAAAGCATTCCCATGTTCTCAATATGGTGGCGGGGATTGTCATCGCCTTTTAGAAACAGAAAATTGAGGTCAAAGCTAGCCAGATAATTTTTAAGCATAGACTGGGCTATGATGACTCGCCTGTTGTGAATAATTTTTGGCAGTGGAAGCTCTTCTTTTTGGTCTTGCCCAATGTAATCAACCGATTTTTTAAGGTTTTCTACTCTTGAAGTGTTGATAGTCGACTCAAATCTTGTGAGAATCAGATCTTTGGGGGTAAGAATAAGTAAGGGCAGCACTGTAATAATAATTAAAGAAAAGAAAAATACAATATACTTTTTTGTAAACAATAAGAATTCTCTTTTAAAAATTATTAAAGTTATAAGCAGAAGCAAAGGGGTTAAAATTCTTTCTGTGTGATAAGTATAAAAGCTCAATCCTATAAACAGGCCGGAGGCAATAAGACTTAATTTCTGCTTAGTTGAAGCCGTATTTGCTCTAAATTTTAAGGCACTAATCAAACATGTGAAGGAGGCAACTAAGAAAAACAGGCCGATATTCGCCTCAAAACCCACTCTGGAAAATTGTAAATGCCATGGAGAGATAGCCAGCATTAGCATAGCCAAAAGTGCTATGTTTTTCGGTGGTGAGTGATGAGTGGTGAGTGATGAGTCTGTAGATTCAAACAGTTTCTTAGTTAAAAAATAAATTAGTAAGACTGTTAAGAAACCAAAAAATGCAGACGGCACACGTGCAGCAAACGATGTGAGTCCAAAGACAGCAACCGTGGGCACGTTTAGATACATATAAAGAGGGGGTTTGTAATCGTCAAAAGAACGATTATATAAAGGCAGTAATTTACCATATTCATCTCTGCCGGTTTTTAGAATTGAATAAGCATTGTAAGCATTGCTTGTCTCGTCCCAATTAAGACTTAGGGGCACTTGCCCTAGCTTATTAAAGCGCAGGATAAAGGCGAGAACAATAATAGCCAGAATGATAATTTTTGAAACTGAAAAATACTTAGTCATCGATTGAATCTTTTGCTTTTTGCTCTTCAACAGCTTTTTTTAAATTGTCAGTCTCGTAGACTTCATAAAGCGGATCTTGTCTAAAATCGTAAACTATAAAAATTGGCTGTAGCGGGTACTGAACCTCATTGTGTGATATGACAAGCAAAGATGCGCCAGGTAGAATTTCAACATTTGGTGCAGCGGGCATGAATTTGATATTTTCAATTTGATTAACTCTGATCCACGAATCTTGGCCTCTATATCTGTGATTGCCAATTGTTGTCAAGTATTTTTGGGGATCATATCTCTGACTAAAAAGATAGTGAATGTACTGCTTGGCATCATCGCCTTTTCTGGACACTATTACTTCACTGTAATTTTTTCTTTCATTTTCAATATAAGTAAATAATTCTTTATAACCGTATCGTTGATATCTTGCTGACATTTGGGGAAATTTGAAAAAAGTATCGGCAATTAACCTTGATAAGGAGGACGCTACGACTAAAGCCGACAATATAATAAACGCAGTTTTGACTGTCCTTGAACGCAATGCAAAAAGAATTGAAGTAAAACCTAAAGCCTCAATTATTTGGGGAGCGGGCATTAAAATGTTGAGTCTTCCTGGGTTGCCAATGCCGGTTAGTGATGCGCCTAGCGGCACAATTAAAAGCCAGGTAATCAAAACTTGACTGTTTTTATCTCGTCTTTTCAAGAGGATTAT
The DNA here is from genome assembly GCA_964390405.1 of uncultured Gammaproteobacteria bacterium. GTDB lineage: Bacteria > Patescibacteriota > Microgenomatia > Curtissbacterales > GWA2-41-24 > WO2-FULL-40-11. The sequence goes on from CAYMIE010000015.1 coordinate 10,278, forward strand.
TAATCCTGCGATAAGAAGAGGCAATTCGAAAGCATAAAAAAGCCCTCTATCGGGAAAAGATTGATAGCCGGTTTGATTGCCTTTGGCGTAATAAGTTTGGGGTGATAGGTTTGAGAAATAATTGTTTGCGTAAGTTAGAGCAAAATAGTTGTATTTATTGTAGATTGTTTTGCATATTGTGGGGCTGATGTCACGGGAGCAGAAGCCTCTTTGTTCGTTAACGTCATCGACAATCCCCCTGCTGGTAACGCCTGTTATAAAACTTTCTTGAAAAAAACGTGACTGACCCTTAAATGTTAGTACGCTTGGCACTAAGGGAATTAACAAAATCAAAGAGATAATTATTAATGTTGCGATTAACTTTCTCTGCTTTTTTATTTGTATTCTGTAAATGAAAAGGAGGCTTGCAAAAAATAAGGGTACAAATAACCAGGCCGAGCGGTAGATGTAAAAAGAAAGAATAAATAGAAAAAATGAGAACTTAAAATATTTGGATTGGTCAAGGCCTTTTAGAAATAAAAATGCCGCACAAGTTATAAAAAATATGAGAATATCCGACTCGAAAGCGTTACGCGACGCAGCGATATGCCATGGAGAAACCGCAAGTAAAAGAGCAGCCACTAGACCTACTCTTCGGTTAAAGAGTTTGCCTGCAAGAAGGTGAGCAGAAATAATTGCAAGAACGCCGAAGACAACTGAAGGTAGACGCGTCGCCAGTTCGTTGGTCCCGAAAATCATTTGCGAGACCACTGTTGGGTAAAGATAACCAATCAGTTTCCAGTCTCCAAAACTTTCAAAAACCGGGAAAGGTAGAAATCTGCCCCATTCATCCCTGCCGGTTTTAAGTATGGAGTAAGCATTATAGCCAAATGCAGCTTCGTCATCGTTGAAACCGACTGGGACTGATGAGAGAAGAGTTAGTCTCAGCAAAATCGCTAGAGTAATAATTAATAGAAGAAAATAATTTTTTTTGAATATGCTAATCATTTATTACAACCTCATAAAGCCTCATAAAGCTATTCCCTTTACCCTTTTGGTACTTGGCAACAAGTTTAAGGTTGGATTTTGTAGGTTCTTTTTGTGTCTGATAAAAGATTGCATAGGTTTTTTGGTTTCTGGCTACATCGAAAATTTCATTAGGTAAATTATCCGGGTCCAGCGGCCAATAAGATGAAATATGCAGATTGTTATTTTGAAAAAAGTAGATATTCAGGGCAAAGGGCATCAGACCAAAAGTTCCTTCGGTTGCCACGTGGATTTGGTTGCTTTCTGACTGGCGACGTAAAATTTCGACTATCTCGTCGACTCCATAGCCTGCCGGCCAGTCGTTGAAATACTGATTGGAATCGCTTTGAGGAATATTGGCATAAGCAGGATTTGTTAGAATCTTGAAAGAAGTATAGGCAGGAATGACTAAAAATAGCAAAAAGCCAAGCGCTATTTGTTTTTGGTATTTTTTGAAAGATTCTTGAATTGTAGTAAATGTATAAACGATTGTAAGTATCACGTATGGAAAGTAAAAGAGAATAAATCTGGGGTAAAGGACTTTGTTAAAAATAACTTCTGCGGTGAAAGGGGTAAGGATCAAAATGGCAAGATAAATTATTTTTTTATCCCTGCGACTGATACCCAAAAATATACCTATTAGAAAAACTATAAAAAGCGGCCAGCCTATGTAGATAATAAGCCACTGGGCAAGAGCTTTAAAATTAGAAAAGACAGAGTGCAAGGGATTTGTCAAAACCTCGGAAAAAGGCCTGATAAATTCATAATTTTTCCTTTTGATTATATAAAAAAGGGGTGAAAGTCTGAGAGAGTTATAAAAAAGTTCGGCTAATACAAACGTGACTAGTGTTAACTTAAACCAGTCAAAAAGCCTTTTTAAAACTTGGGTTTTGCCAAAATCAAACTGAAAAAGAGAAAAGGGTAAAAGATAGAGATAAAAACTTGCGGATGATTTCGTGATTAAGGCCAGTCCAATAGCAAAACCGTTTAATAAAGCATAGTCAAGAGAAGGTTTTTTTGCCATCTTAAGTGTAAAATAAACTGCCCAGATCCCAAGCATTGTTAAAAGAGAATCGTAAATACCCAACTTGTCATAAAGAAGTGTAAAAGGAAGAACGACGTATGCAAAAGCAGCAAGTTTTGCGGTTTTTGATCCAAAAAGTTCTTTTGCTAAAAGATAGATGCCGCAAAGCGAACCAAAACCGGCAAAGACCGAAACCAGACGGGTAGCAATTAACGGGTCGCTGATAAATTTTTGAGCAATTGCCGCTAACCAAATGAAAAGCGGCTGTTTGCCGTCCTCAAGCGAAATAAAGCGATTGACAGGGTCGTGCAAGGCAATTTGGGCCCAGCGAGCATAAATTGCTTCATCTGTAAAAATTGGTATCAATTTGAGATTTACAAGCCTGGTTGTAAAGTATAAAATTGTCAGAAATGACCAAACAATTAAGTTATTTTTATTCCGAGCGAAAAATCTCTGGTATTTATGCCGGAGATGGAGCGAATCTTGAGCGAGGATAAGAGAACCACGGCTATCAGGCCGTGGGAATCTATTTTTCATAATCCTTTTTACTAATTTCAAAAATCTCATTTTGACCCGGGTCCTTGATTATAGCTGTCTTTTGAATATCTTCCGGGAGAGTATTTGGCCTTGTAACAAAAAGTGTTTTTCCCTTTAAATTAAGTTTGTCCGGCGGTTCATCAGAAAAGTAAAATTTGTCATATCTTGTAACATCGATAAAGAAAAATTCGTCTTTGGTGACAGTTGAGTTTCGCCAAAACTTTGTCGGGTCATATTGATTATAAAAGAGGAAGTAGATATAGGGCCTGCCAAGACTTTTTGTGACAACTACATTGTCTACGTTATTGTAGTTGTCTTTGACATATTTCACAGCCTGTTTGTAACCATATTGCCACTGGTCTGAGTAATGAGTTGCGTAGTGGATGTAGTACATGTGCA
>CAYMIE010000016.1:0-12341 GCA_964390405.1 uncultured Gammaproteobacteria bacterium
CGGAGTTTATCCCGATTCCCGCTTTCGCGGGAATGACAGAGGGGCGAGGATGACGGAAACTGGAATCCAACATTATCGGAATTAACCTAGTCTGATCTTTTTTAACTATTATCATTTTTCAAAATATTCCTTCATCGGCTCCCAGTAATACTGGTGCCAGCCGGAACTTATATCATCAAATTTGTCATCCGGAACGTTTACTTGAGTCAGGATAAGTCTAGTTCCCTTATTACCATTACCTTTTGTCATTCCGGCCGATTCGGTCTGAGACTCACGGTCGAAGACTTGTCCGGAATCTTTTCTCAAATCAGATTCTGGAGTCGCTTCGCTCCTCAGAATGACAGAAGGGGAAGGATCAGCAAAAAGCTCGATAGTCAATGTTGAATAATGTCCTTCCGGCCAATCGTCCGCCCGCCACTTTTGCACAATTTTCCTACCATCAACTAACTCCAAGTTCTCACCTTCCAAACCCCCACCCCAAGCGCTAAATTTTCCCCCAACTTTCTTTTCAAAAACAACTTTGCTTCCAGTAAATTCCCCATGTTTTTTGGCATCAACATACGCCTCATAAACTTCTTCCGGTTTTGCATCAAAATGGACTTCCTGCTGAATAGTCTTCATCCTACGCTCCCTTCCATATTCAATTGAATTAACCGATTTAATTCCACCGCATATTCCAAAGGCAGTTCTTTAACAATCGGCTCGATGAAACCGTTTACTATTAAGGAAGTCGCTTCAATTTCTGTTAGACCCCGGCTCATCAAATAAAACAGCTGCTGCTCCCCAATTTTAGAAACCGAAGCTTCGTGGCCAATCTGCACATTATCCTCGTCTATTTGCATCGTCGGGTATGTGTCGCTTCGACTCTCCTCGTCAATAATCAGTGCATCGCAACGCACATTGCACTTAACACGTTCAGCATTTTTAATAACCTTCACCAGCCCTCGATACGAGGTCCGACCTCGTCCAACGGAAACGCTTTTAGAAATAATCTCCCCGCTAGTATCCGGCGCCAGAAACATCAATTTTCCGCCTGCATCCTGATGCTGACCATTGCCGGCCAGTGCAAGAGACAAAATTTCGCCCCGAGCACCCCGACCAACAAGATAACAGGAAGGGTACTTCATCGTAATTTTACTTCCCAAATTGCCATCCACCCATTCCATTACCCCATCTTCCTCTACAAACGCCCGTTTGGTTACCAAGTTATAAACGTTACTGGACCAATTCTGAATTGTCGTGTAGCGGCATCTTCCACCGCGCTTTACAAATATCTCCACAACCGCAGCATGCAAAGAATCCGTTGAATAAACCGGCGCCGTACAGCCTTCCACATAATGAACATAGGCGCCCTCATCAACAATAATCAGCGTCCGCTCAAACTGGCCCATGTTGGCAGCATTAATTCGAAAGTAAGCTTGCAATGGAATGTCAACGGAAACGTTTGGCGGCACATATATAAAGGAACCGCCAGACCAGACAGCACTGTTAAGTGCTGCGAATTTATTGTCGGCAGCCGGAATCGATCTGCCAAAATAACTTTTGACAATATCGCCATATTGGCGAAGACCAGTGTCCATGTCAGTGAATATCACTCCTTTGTCCTCCCACTTTTTTTGGAAGGAGTGATAGACAGATTCACTTTCGTATTGAGCAGTCACTCCTCCCAGATATTTCTTTTCTGCTTCCGGAATTCCGATTGCATCATATGTGTCTAAAATCTCTTTGGGCAAATCTTTCCAAGATTTTGCCTGCTTGTCGGTCGGTCTTATGTAATAGTAGATGTCATCAAAGTTAATAGAGGATAAATCCGCTCCCCACGTCGGCATCTTTTTAGCCTCAAAAATCTCGAGCGCTTTGAGCCTTTTCTCCCTCATCCACTCCGGTTCATTTTTAAAACCCGATATCTGCTTCACAACATCAGCATCCAAGCCTTTTCGGCTCTTAAAAACATAATTCTCCGGCTTAGAAAAACCGTATTTGTAGTCAGTCTTTGCTATAACTGCACCATTTGCCATTTTTCGTATCCTTTCTCTTCAATCTCTTTTGCTAACTTCATTCTCCCTGATTTAACAATTTTCCCATCCACCATCACATGCACGAAATCCGGCTTTAAGTATTTCAAAATCCGAGCGTAATGCGTTATCAAGATTATCGACGATCGTGGATTGTCTATCGTAAATTTTTTGATTGCCTGTGCAACGATTTTTAATCCATCCACATCCAAACCGCTGTCAATCTCATCCAAAATCACGAGTTTTGGTTTTAAGGCCAGCATTTGCAAAATCTCGCTTCGCTTTTTCTCCCCACCCGAAAATCCTTCGTTCATCGACCTGCGAAGAAAATCATTGGAAAGTTTGAGAGAAGAAGCGTATTCGAGCAAATTCTCCCTGAATTTGCTCAGGTTGTCGGGTTGTCGGGTTGTCGGGTTGTCGGGTTTTTTCTTTCCCGATGACCTGATTACCTGATCGCCTGATAACCCAACATACTTCGCTTTGCGAAGAACGTTGAACACCGATACCCCGGGAATCTCCACCGGATGTTGAAATCCCAAGAATATTCCCAGTTTTGCGCGCTTATCCGGCGTTAATTTCATCACGTCTTTACCTGAAACCTGAATCCTGCCACCTGTGACCTTATACGCTGGGTGCCCCGCTATCACTTGCGCTAAAGTACTCTTCCCACTCCCATTCGGCCCCATAATTACATGCAATTGGCCACGCCCAACCTCAAGATCCACGCCCTTCAAAATTTCTTCCTTGCCCGCCGAAGCTTTAGAAAAGGAGGGATTTTTAACCGAAACTTTTAAATTTTTAATCCGTAGCATCTTTATTTAAAAAGTAATTCTGAACTCTAATGATTCCGTAAACTCACGACTACTTACTTGCCTACTTTGTTCAGTCTCAAAAGCCGACCTTGCAGCACTTTTTCTAATTTCTTCATGTTGATCTGCAGTCAAATGCATTGCTTCTGGTTTAACTCCAGGCAAAAATCTGCTAATTGCTTCTTCTGCTCCAACATCTCTTGAATTTCTCTCAGCCATTTACTTCACCTCCCAACGTTTCCACGTACAGTCAATTGACGAGCAACGGTTATTTAGCCTAAATCCTCTTCAATACTACAATTGTCTCTATACTCAGAATGTCTTGCTTCATCAGTTAAACCCAGAGCCTCGGGTTGAGGTATCCCCAATCTCCTGCGTCTTTCTGCTTGTTCTCTTTGCATTTTTCTAACATCCTCGACCATTTGCTTGACCTCTGCTGCTGTTAGAACTCTTGGGATCGAACTAGAGCGTGTTCCATCAAAATTAAATTCACCTTTACGCTCGGCCATCTTCACTCACCTTCTTTCTGTTTCAGATCATCTCTCAAATTCAAAACGGCAAAACCCCAAGAATCGGCTGCAAACTCATTTCCAATTTCAGGGGTTTCTTTTGTTTTGCCAGTGCCAAGATAGAGAATTTCAACCCCTTTTTCCCCTTCTTGCATTCTGCCAACTTCAAAAAACATCATATTAGGATTTCTTGAAAATCTAAATGGAGCTTCAGAAACCGCAAATTTATGCCACCTTCTTCTCATTTTTAAGTCATTAGCAAAGGTTTGGATCCTCACTCGACCTCTTTCGCCAAAAATTTCTTGCAATTTTTCAGGGCTAATCGGTTTTCCAACAGCTTTGGATTCCAATTGATACTTTCTACTCTCATCAGAAGCTCTGATTGCCCCAATTCTTCGCTTGCGCAAAATCTCTGCACGGTTTTCCCAGAACCAGTTTATTTCTTCCGCTCTTAATACATCCAACCCTTGCACAGAAGTAAGTAGCTCGTCTAGAGATAATGGTCTTTCTTCTTCAACCATTTTTGCTTGTCCAATAATTCATATTATTTGCTCCCTTGCTGCCCAAAACGGCGTAAATCTTCTTGCTGCCTCCAAGGATTCATATTTATCGTAAGCTTCCAGTAACGCTTCTTTAATAGATTCGGCAAGTTTAGCCATACCTTCTTCTGCAACTAGTTCATCCCAAACTGAATATCTAAACACAATCATTAGACTAGATTGGTTATCTTCTGCAACAACCGTAAATACCTCAATCGGTTGACCTTCTCCGTCAGGAGCAAACACAATACCGATTTCGTCAAACGAAATAACTTCCTGAACCTGAGCTAATTTTTTATCAATACCTCGATTGCCATCAATTCTTGTCGCAGATTCAATCAGTTCAGAAATAAGTTTAAATTTCATAATTCCTTCTCTTTCCCTCCAGTCAATAAGCTCGGCTCTCTCGAGAAAGTCTGCATCTGCAAGTACATCTTGTATTTGACTCAATACTAATGGGTTTAAACCATGCTCTTCATTTGCCATATCAAGTTACCAGATCGGCTACCGTCTTCTTTCCGATCGTCTCCTCCATCTGAGCTTTCATATCTGTCCACATGTCACCAGCGCCGCAAACGCACTCGTGTCCGTTTTCAAAACATTTTCCCTCAACCAGCTCGCCATCAAGAACTTTTAAAACATCGAGAAGTTTAATCTGATCTGCTGATTTAGCAAGAGCGTAACCACCGGAAACTCCTTCCTTTGATTTCAAAACTCCTGCTCTTTTAAGATCGCTGGCAATTTGGGATAAAAATTTAGGTGAAATTTGATTTTTGTTAGCAACGGAAGAAACGGAAATGAAGGGGTTGGACTTGTCCTCCATAGCTTTAGCGACGGAGGAGAGGAGAATCAAACCATAATCTGATTTTTGGGATAATTTGAACATTTCAAATTAGTTTTGAGTTCTCAGAACTAACACTAACTTACTGGCAGTTTAATCGAGGCTAAAATAGAAGTCAAGGGACTAAGTTCACTCTGTCTCTATCCACTTTTCAGCTTCCAGCGCAGCCATACAGCCGTAGCCAGCAGCGGCCTGCCGCGTTTTACATCGACACCGTGACTCGTGCGCGTAGAGCACGGGAACGGCGAGATTGTTACCGAACCAAAACATAGCGGATTTATTGTTCCAACCATTTCTCTACCTCTAATGCTGCCATACAACCGTACCCCGCCGCGGTAATTGCCTGGCGATAATGGTGATCGTGAACGTCGCCAGCCACAAAAACCCCTTTAACCGATGTCATCATTTTATAGTTGCCAGGCGCATCGGTTTCCCCTACGTAAATCTGAGCTTTCCGCCTCACATAACCCTTGTCATCAAGTTCAACTTCGCCTCGATAAATATCGGTCACCGGAATATGACCAATTGCCACAAAAATACCGTCAAGGGGCATTTCTTTTTGCGAATTGTCCTTGATGTTCTTTATTTTGACTCCCTCAACCCTATCTTTTCCCAAGACATCCACTACTTCACTGTTTAATATAAAGGAGATCTTTTTATTGACGCTTGCCCGATCGACCATAATTTTTGAAGCCCTGAATTCTTCTCTTCTGTGAACTATTGCCACACTGGTTGCAAACTTGGTTAAAGTTAGCGCCTCCTCCATTGCAGAGTCTCCGCCGCCGACTACTATTACCTTTTTATCTTTGAAAAAAAATGCGTCGCACGGTGCGCAAGAAGAAACGCCTCTGCCAATTAACTTTTGTTCGTTGGCAAATCCCAGCCATCTGGTTTCTGCGCCGTTGGCAATAATCACCGATTTTGCCTGATATATTTGATTATTGGCCGTGATTTTAAAAGGTCTCCCGCCAAAACCCACACTCGTCACGTCACTGTTTACAATTTCTGTCCCAAACCTTTCTGCCTGCTCACGAAACAGTTTCATTAAATCCGGCCCCAAAATACCTTTTGGAAATCCCGGATAATTTTCCACATCGGTTGTCAGCATTAATTGGCCACCCCATTTACTGCCGGCAAAAAGTAGGGGCGCAAGATTTGCTCGAGAGAGATAAAGCGCAGCAGTTAACCCGGCCGGCCCGGAACCGATGATAACAGCGTTTCGAATTTCGTTTGCCATTTTTACAATTATACAAATAATTTAACAACTTAAAAATCTTGTGTCAGAATTTCTAATCTCTAATTTCTAATTTCTAAATAAATCCTAATTAGGAAATTTAACTATTACCAAAGAAAACACGAAGTGGGAAAAATTACCGAAAAAATGCTGTTGAACAATAAAAGTACCCCGAAATTAGCAATTTCCGAGTAAAAATAGATCACTATTGACAGCTTTCAGGGCGCGTAACATAGAATATCCCCTGTATTTCTAAGTTCGCTGACCGCTCGAATATTTATTGGTTCTCAAAATAATATGATCAAAAAAATCCAAACCTTAATTTTAAGCTTAATAGCTGTTTTCGTGGCTGCAACTGCCGTAAATGCTCAAGCCACCGGCACACCGACTCTGGAAATAATCACGCCTTCCGAAGGTCAAACAATATATGGCAATAAAGTCCCAATACTTTTTAATGTCGAAAATTTTGAAATTGTAGATTATCAACAAAACACTACAGCGGTTACCGGACAAGGCCATATTCATCTTTGGCTGGACGATAAAGATCCAACGCCGGTGACAGCAACAAAAGTCGTGGAGGATACCTACACTTTTTCCGATGTTCCATATGGATCTCATACATTAATGGCAGAACTTGTAGGCAATACTCATCAATCACTCGCTCTCCCACAAAAGGTGACTATTAACTTTACTAATGCAGAGATTGCCTCATCCGAAACAGCTGCAACTTCCGGCTTTGACAAGAAAACAGCGCTTGTCATCTTTGTGGTGGTGGCCTTAGTCATTCTCGCCGCATGGTGGTACACAAAAGAAGAAGATGAGGAGCTGGAGGCGGAAGAAAAACCAAAAAAGCAAAAGGCAAGAAAATCAAGTCGCGCCAAGAAGCGCAGGTAAATTGACCTAATTGCTCTAATTGGAATTTAGAAATTATTTAGAAATTAGAATAATTAGAAATTCTTAAAATAGAATATTTTTAAAACAGAAGCCCATCGCGTTTGACGTGGGCTTTTGTTTTTCTTGTTTAAAGCTGTAACTCTAAAATCTTTGCCTATGGAACAGAATATTTACACATGTCGATCCGCGATCCTTCAACTTCGTTCAGGATGGCCTCCAGTCATGTTACACATGCCTGTCAGCCACATGGCTTGCGCCCCATGAAGAGGGTTTTATGGCCACCTTAAAGCCGTTGGCGCGAATCATACCAACAATATCGGCAATTAACTCTCTGGTTTCTCCATTTGGCCCAATATCAACATGGATTTCCAAATTTAATCCTTCTGTTTCCTCAAGAGGCATATCGGAATCTTTGTTGAGTATCCCCATCTTTACAAAATCATCAACAAAATTCTGGGCAAGATTTAGTGAGGTAAACGCTTCCTGCCAAATCCTTTGCTTCAGAGAATTCAAATGCTTAACCTCATGTTTGCCCCAAAAATATATCCCGCCGCGACCTTTTTTGTGAACGATTATCGCCGACACAAAATCAACATCTCCGTTTTGCCCCTGGGAATCGGTGCCGATTATAATTTCGTAAGACGCTTTAGTATCCCTTCCCAAAAACCAGACGATCTTTTTCAAAGTCGCATCCCAGTCTAACCGGCCGAATGTCGGGCTGTTATAAGCATTAGGAAGCGTGGTGTCGTGCATATTTAGCGCATATTCTACCAAAAATTGCCACAAAACCCAAAAAAAGACCCCGAAAGCGCTTTTAGGGGTCTTAATTTGTGTACTACCGGCAGTACCTTAACTGAAAGGGCTATGGCCTGAGAAATTCAGGCCTTATATATTAATAGTTACAAACACTGTGTTGACTGTCAAGAGTTTAATAATTTACTCAAAGCGAATTGTTGACAAAACCGGCTCCACGAGGTATATTATCTGTTAGGAACATTGGTTAGATATCTAACTATTAGTAATCTAACAATATCTGCGATGAGCAATGACTATGGCACATACTCTGGTCTTTCATTTGATAAAGGTATCAAAGAGAATTCAGAATTCTCTCGGCTTCAAAACCGGTGAATACGCCCTATCCTCTTCAGAAGCCAGCGCTCTGCTGATAATAGATTCAAAGGGCGATACAAGCCAGATTGACATCGCACTCAAATTGCATCTCAAACCGGCTTCAATCGTCAGCCTTATCGACGAGCTGGAAAAACTCAAACTCGTCAAAAGACAAACCCAAAAAAAGGACAGGAGAAAATATGAAATTACTCTGACCGAAAAGGGTAAAGAAGAGGTTAAGAAGATTAGGGCAAGAACCCAGACGATCGAAAACGCGATTAAAAGCAAACTGACTGCCAGTGAAGCATCAGCTCTATTGTCAATTTTGGGAAAATTATCAGACGATATTGACCTCATTTCCGAAAAATCTATCCGAGAGGAGGTGAAAAATGAGATACCCAGCGCTAAGCGACATGTGGCGTCTTGATATGGCTCTAAGGCCAAAAACCAACGGAAAAGCTATCACCGAAGGCGGCCAGTCACGTATTCTCTATTCGGCCCGCCAAATTATTCCGCTTACCCTCTTCCCTGACCAAATCACGGTCGAGGAACTACGAATTGTTTGGCTCAGGAAAATGGGGCCGTGGATGAACGAAGTGGTTTCGATAATGGCAACCGATATTGCCAGTGTCAACTGCTCAAGTGGTCTATTTTTTGGCTTCATCCATGTCCAGAGCCTCACTGGCGGCCCAGAAATTTTGGTCGACAACCTGCTTAAAAAAGACGTTCTTGTAATAAGAAGCTTAGTCGAAGGGATTGCTATGTCGGCTCGAGAAGGCCTTAAAGTTAATGGCGAAAACCTCGAAGCTGAAAAGCAAAGCTTAATACAAGCAGGAACTGTCAATTAAAACTTGACTTAAAGGGCTTGTTAAAATCGTTGTCTTGGCAACGGGTATAAACTTTGAAATCAAAATTAAGCAGCTTTGACTTCAGCAGTGTTGAACTCGGCAAATCTGCGTGCACTTATACTTAAAGCATGCATGTGTCGATTCATTCCGAGATGCGATGAATCAATTTTAAATATATCACTCGGTTTACCAATAAATTGGCCACGGATAATTGGATCTCTCGGATTTCCGATAGAGGTAACCATGGTACCATCGATATTTTCGATATCAGAGTTATCAAGAATCTCTCCAGCAAATTTAAAATCATCCCCTCCAAAACCTATTTGGGCGCCAAAATAAGGCGATCCAACTGCAAAGTTAACCCAATCTGGTCTTGGCGATCCGACGAAGACAACATGCTCCACTTTTTTTGTAAACTCATCGTGATGGGTCACATAGGTTGCGAAAGAAAGCAATCCTCCTTTGCTATGCCCGAATAATTTTACCCTGCCGTTCTGTTTAGAAAGAAAATTCATAAAATCGTAGATCAATTGTTCAACGGGAATCACGTTTAAAAAAGCTTCAGCATCATAAATTTTAGGCTTGTACCCGATTCTTTCGAAAAACTTAGCTGTGTCAGAATACCAGGAAGGGTGCGTACCGAATCCAGTTGCAATTACAACTGTGCCTTCACCTCTGGGCATACCAATCCCTTGAAAAACCGGACTTAGTCTAAGTTGAAACCACTCTATTGCTGCCAACTCACCGTCATTGACGACCTGAAGAGATTCAATAGCACCTACGCCTTTAATAATCTTTTCAAAAGAATATCTTAAAAATTCACCATTATTTTTGGGAAATCCGTTTTTTGATGGGAGATGATCTACCTGCTTAATCGCAAGCGGGCTGTATTCAGGAGCAGTTGCTAATGCTTCAACTCTACCCAAACCATCCTCCTTCGGACAGGAATACAACCTATATTATCTCACTTCGCCGAAAACCTGTCTATCAAACACTTAAGAAGCCTTTTTTTCTGAACAAATCTTGCAATCCTGCATGTGGGTCGCACCTATATATACAGCTGAAAGACCCACTAGAATATAAACTATTCTTTCAAGAACTGGAACGCTGCCAAGTATTAAATTAACTACATTAACACCTGGAATTAGACCGGATAAACCCCAATTAAGACCACCAACTATAAGAAGAGCGAAAGCAGCTATATGAACCATTTTTGTGGTTTTTTTATCCATTTTGTCACCTCCCTCCACCTCAACGATCCAGTTTAACGCCAAAATCAAAAAATAGTCAAATATTTAGCAGAAAATCTACTCTTCCACCAAAGACTGGACAAAATTCGCTTCAAGCGTTGATAATGTTATTTAAATCCCTTTATATGCAGCCTGCTTCTCAATCAGCCAATACAGAACAGCCACAAAACCAAATTGAGCTTAAACAAAAGCTGGCAATCGACGAAGCCATAATTTCCAGCGTCGGTGATGGTTTAATAATCACCGACAAAGAAGCCAAAATACTTTTAATGAATCCTGCTGCTTCCAAAATGCTTAGGCAAGACGCAAAAGCAGTTGTAGGCAAAGACTTTATAGATACTGTCCCGGCTGCAGACAAAAACGGAACCATCATTTCACGCGACAAAAGACCAATTTTAACAGTGCTCTCAAAGGGTCAAAGCTTTACAAATCATGCAGCCAACTTCTACGTAAGAAGCGATAAATCAAAATTTCCAGCTGCAATTACCACATCTCCCATAATTCTCTCTGGTGAAATTATTGGGTCAATTATTACATTCCGAGACATAACTCACGAAAAAGAAGTCGACCGAATGAAAACCGAATTTATTTCGCTTGCTTCGCACCAGCTTAGAACCCCCCTTTCGGCAATTCGCTGGTTTTTGGAAATGTTAATCAGTGGCGATGCCGGACCCCTAAACGAAGAACAGGCTAAATTTTTAAAAAATATCAATGACTCTACTATTCGTATGATTGCTCTCGTTAATGACTTGCTTAATATAAGCAGAATAGAATCAGGCAGAATTATGATTGAACCCAAATCAACCCATTTAGGCAATCTCCTTGAGGAATTGTTAAGGGAGATTAAACTTAAATACCAGTCTAAAAACCAAAAAGTAATCGTAAGTTATCATCCGGATTTACCCAAAATACACGTTGACCCCAACTTAATTCGGGCGGTTTACTTGAATCTTCTAAACAATGCTATTAAGTATTCTCCTGAAGGTGGGGAAATTACTGTAATCATTTCCAAAAAAGGTGACCAAATCATCTCACAAGTTAGCGATAACGGATTTGGAATTCCTAAAAAAGAACAGCATAGAGTTTTTGAAAAATTCTTCAGAGGCAGCAATATTGTCAAAAGAGTTCTTGATGGCACCGGTCTTGGACTTTATTTAGTAAAATCAATAATAGAATCCTCAAATGGCAAAATCTGGTTTCAAAGTGAAGAAGGCAAGGGAACAACATTTTGGTTTAGCCTACCAACTAAAGGTATTTTACCTAAAAAAGGAGAGGTATCGATAAATAGTTAAAATGCTAACCAAAAAACTTACAATTTTAGTAATCGAAGACGAAGTGTTGCTACTGGAAGCAATATCTAAAAAACTCAAAATAAGTGACTGCGACGTGGTCGGCTGCTCAAGTGGCCAACAGGCTCTTGATTATCTTAATAATCTTCCCAAAAAACCTGATGCTATCTGGCTGGATTATTACCTTGGTGACACGAATGGTATAGACTTAATGGAAATAATCCACGAAAATAAAACCTGGTCCACAATCCCAGTGCTTGTAGTATCCAATAGCGCAAGTCCCGAAAAAGTACACAAGATGCTTGACTTAGGAGTCAAAAAGTATTTAATTAAGGCGGAACACAGATTAGATGATTTGGTCACTGAAATTAAAAAGCTGACTTGATATGAAAAAAATAACAGTTGCCGAAGACGATCAGTTTTTAAGTAACGCCTACCGCGTAAAACTCACCAAAGAAGGCTATGAAGTTAAAATGACCGCCGATGGTGAAGAGTTGATCGAATCTTTAAAAACTGACACACCTGATCTGATAATTTTAGACCTTCTGATGCCCAAAAAGGACGGATTCGAAGCGCTGAAAGAAATAAAAGAAAACCCGCAGTGGAAAAATATCCCGGTCATTATTGCTTCAAACTTAGGCCAGACAAACGACATCGACCAGGGAATGAAAATGGGCGCAAACGACTATATAGTTAAAAGTGATCTTTCTCTCGAAGATTTGGTTCAAAAAATTAAAGACTTAATTAAATAATTTTATCGGCAAAAGCTATAATCGACTTAAGCCCAAATGAAAAAACTGCCCGTTGGATTTGCCTCTCCCCTGATAGTTCTTGTAATTGGTCTACTGTTGGGTATAACTGTTACCTTGACAGTATTTCATGTCTTTCGCCCTAAAATTGGCGACTTAGAAACAACTCCAAAGAATTCAACAGCGGTAAATGTTTCTTCCACAAGCCCCCTGCCATCCCCAACTCCAGATGAAACTGCAAACTGGAAAACATA
>CAYMIE010000016.1:12351-12993 GCA_964390405.1 uncultured Gammaproteobacteria bacterium
AACTTTATCGGCAAAAGCTATAATCGACTTAATCCCAAATGAAAAAACTGCCCGTTGGATTTGCCTCTCCTCTGATACTTCTTTCGGTAGGTTTAATCGTAGGCATTGGCATAACTTTTGCCTATTTCCAATTCAAATCTAAACCATCACACCAAAACCAGCCATCTTTAATTCCCCAATCAACACCAGCGGACTTGTCATCCGAAGCCTTGGCGAAGGATGAAACAGCAAATTGGAAAACCTATACAGGTTCTGGTTACACTTTTAAATATCCTGCTTCTTTTGAAGATAAAAGTGGGGTACTTACTTATTTCTCCTCAACTGTAAAGACAGGTCCTGGCGGTGGAGTTGCCTACTTGGAATCAGGAACAAGTAATACAACTTTAAATGACACACTCAAATCAACTACTGGTATTAAAAAACAGGAAAATATTATTTTAAATGGCATTCAATCTGTAAGGGCCACAGGCTACACTGGAATAGCAGGAGCTGTTTATTTTAATAGGGTATTAATTGAAAGAGATAATAAAACCTTCTTGATTACTCTTTCAACTCCAGATCAGGACGTAATTGGTGAGGTTCTTCCGATTTTCAATCAAATCCTCTCCACATTTCAGTTTCTAGAGTAAATTTTCTTGACAC
>CAYMIE010000017.1:0-12341 GCA_964390405.1 uncultured Gammaproteobacteria bacterium
AGACGATCAGTATACCCGTGAACTTTACGAGGAGGTAATAAAAGGCGAAGGTTATATGCTCGACAGCGCCACCAACGGGGAAGAAGGCTTGGAGAAAATAAAGAATGGCGGTTACAATCTGATTTTGCTTGACGTTATGATGCCCAAAATGAGCGGATTAGAAGTTTTAAGAGCTGTCAAAAACGATCCGCCTAAGGTTCAGAACGGGCCGATTGTTATTCTTACAAACTTAACCAACGATCCTATTTTAAACCAGGCGTACGGCCTTAACGCCAGAGATTTCGTAGTTAAATCAGATATTACCCCCGGTGATTTGTTGGAAAAGATCAAAGGTTATTTAGCAGAGCCTAAATCTAAATGAATATTTTCAAGTATAATAACTACAGCCGGTACAGTTAGACTTTTTACAAATATATTCACCGGCGAAATAAAGACTCTCACCTTTGTTTTGTTAAGATCAATATCTTTTGGGCCGATTCTGGTTCTTTCTCTGAAGCAATTTTCAATATCAGCAGTCAAGTCGTATTTCCCTTTAAACAGTTGCTGAATTTTATCGACATCCCAGCCGCCGTGGTCGATGGGCCCCAAAATTTCGTCCAGTGCGATGTTTTTGAAGATAACTTTTTTATAATCATCGACCATGATAAACCCTAACTGTAAATTTTCCAGAGCCGATCTCAAGAATGTTTTTTCCCTTTCAAGCTCTAGATAACCCTTGCTAACTTGAGCTTTTGCCTTTTCCAGTGTATCTATTCGTTTTTTTAAATCAGCTGTTTTATTAGCCATAATATATTAATTGAAGCTCCAACTGGCTTTGCCTGTCAAATTATAGAGGTTAATTGAATATGTTAATATACACAAAGTGGAAACTTTTGTTTACGATTTTATCTTTAAGTATTTAAATCCGCAGACACCCGGAGGAGTGGCATCAATAATAATATTGTCAATCTGGGGTTTAATCTGGAAAAGTCTAGGATTTTGGAAATCAGCCAGAAGCAACGAAAGACTTTGGTTTATAGGTTTTGTAATTTTGCAGACTCTTGGCATTCTGGAAATTTTGTACTTGTGCGTTTTTTCCAAAGATAAGCTAACCCTCGAAAAAATTCAGACAAACGTCAAATCTTATAAAATAAATAATCCCCTCAAACGAACAAGAAAATAAACCTATAGGTTGTTTTTATACAGAAAATTTGCTAAAATACAAACCTCCGTTGACTTTTTCCGGGCCAATTTTTGGTGCTAAAATTAAATCTACACATGTGGCAAAATCTTAAAAATATTTACCATTTAGCTCAAGCCTTTCTTTCGGCTTTGTATTTTGGTTTTCCCTCAAAGAAACTGATTGTAATCGGCATAACCGGTACCGATGGCAAGACTACAACTGTTAATATGCTGCATCACATACTTACCTCATGTAGCAAAAAGGTTTCTTCAATTTCCTCAATTAATGCCGTGATTGGCGATAAGACATTTAATACCGGATTCCACGTGACTACACCAAACCCCTGGCAAGTTCAAAAATATCTTAAGCAAGCTGTTGATTCAGGCTCAGATTACTTCATTTTAGAGGCAACTTCGCACGGTCTTGACCAAAACCGGCTAGCTTTTGTCGATTTTCAAGCTGCAGCGCTCACCAATATTTCTCACGAACATCTTGATTATCATAAAAACAAGGAAAATTATTTAGCGAGTAAAGCCAAGCTCTTCAAAAATGTTAAGTATTCAATTCTTAACGCTGATGACCAGAATTATAAGGATTTAAAAGAAAAAATAAGTGGAAAAGTTCTAACCTACAGTTTAAAGAAAAATACTGATTTCAATATCAAAAAGTTTCCAATCAAGCTAAGAATTGCAGGAGATTTCAATCAGGAAAATGCACTTGCCGCTCTTGCAGTTGCAATTACTCTTAGATTAAATAAGCACAAAGTCTTAAGGACACTTGCGACTTTCACTGGAATTTCAGGAAGGCTTGAGAGTATTAATCTTGGCCAAAATTTTGATGTTTACATTGACTTTGCCCACACACCTAATGCATTAGAGCAAGTCCTTAAAACTTTGCGATCAGCGACAAACGATCAACAATCGACAAAACTAATAGCCGTTTTTGGAGCTGCCGGCAAGAGGGATAAATCAAAAAGACCAGAAATGGGCAAAGTAGCTGCCAACTTTTCAGACATTTCAATTCTAACTGCCGAAGATCCACGGGGAGAAAACGTAAGTAACATTTGTGAACAAATAGCTGAAGGGTTTAAAAAAAGCGGCAAAAAGAAAGATAAAGATTTCTTCATTATTCCCGACAGGAAGGAAGCTATCAAGTTTGCTATAGACATGGCGGCAGAGAATGACGTTGTTGGACTTTTTGGCAAAGGGCACGAAAAAAGTATGAATGTTGGCAATAAGGAAATTCCCTGGAGTGATGCCATTATTGCCAGATGGGCAATAAATAGGAAAATAAAATGAGAAAGGTAGCAGCTATCGTTTTGGCGGCCGGAGTTGGTAAGAGAATGAAGTCAAAAACTTCAAAAATACTTCACAAGATTGCCGGCAAGCCCATGATTTTAAGAACGATTGATAATCTGCAAGCGCTAGATTTAGGCCAAATTATAATTGTCGCCAGTCCTAAAAATGTAAATCAGTTAAAAAAAATGCTACCTGATAAAATTACTCTGGCTATTCAACAAGAGCCTGAAGGAACAGCTGATGCCGCGCAAAAAGGTCTCGAAAAAGTAAAAGAAGGAATCAATACAGTGCTAGTTGTCAACGGTGACGACAGTGCCTTTTACAAACCGGAAACAATAAAACGAGTAATAAAACATCATATAGACACAAATAGTACTCAGACGTTTTTATCAGTCAACGTTAAAAATCCTTATGGTTTAGGAAGAATTATAAGAGATGGTGACCAAGTCTTGGCTATTGTTGAGGAGAAAGAGGCGACCGCAGAGCAAAAGAAAATAAAAATAATCAATGCCGGCCTTTATGTTTTCAAAAAGGATTGGCTTCAAGATAATCTCTACAAGGTTAAAAGGTCGACTGTTGGTGGCGAAAAATATTTAGTAGATTTGGTTGAAGTTGCAATTAATAGTGGCCAAAAAGTCAGCTCGTATACGCTTAAAGATCAAAGACAGTGGCATGGAATAAATACAGCCGCTGAACTTAAATTCGCCAACGAAAAATTTAACAAAAAAATTCATATCATGGGAATAGGTGGAGCCGGAGCTTCGGCAGCAGCCGGAATTGCCAAAGCGTGTGGTTATGACGTTTCCGGTTGCGACTTAAATCCTCATTCGTCGTATACAAAAAATTCAAAACTAACTGTTAAAAAAGGACACGATGCATTGCACCTACACAATATTGCAATGCTAATCGTATCTCCTGCGGTTGTTAAAAATGATCCTCACAATCAAGAGTTAGTTGAAGCAAAAAAACAAAATATTCCAATTTTAGCTTGGCAGGAATTTCAGGGAAAATTTTTACAAAAAAACAAGTTTGTTATTTCTGTTGCCGGCGGCTACGGTAAGTCGACGACAACGGCCATGATTTCCCAAGTATTAGCAACTTGCGGGTTGGATCCAACCTGCGAAGTCGGTGCCACAGTTCTTGACTGGGGTAAAAATTACAAAGTAGGCAGATCGAAATACTATGTTAACGAAGCCGATGAATATGCTGATAACTTTCTTAGCTACAGACCAGACGTTGCAGTTATTTTAAACGTTGCATGGGATCATCCGGACTATTTCAAAAACCAAGAATTACTCGAAAAATCGTATCAAAAATTTATCAACAATATTAAAAAAGACGGCATTTTAATAATCAGCGATGAAAAGAGCTTAACTGATTTAGCAAAATCTTCAAGAAAAGATCTCAAAGTTGTGAAGGTCGAGGACTTTAAAATTAAAAAGTTATCAATAATAGGCGAGTTTAGAAAAATAAACGCTCTCGTTGCTCTAACTGTTGCTAAACTTTTAAAACTGGACATAGACAGAGCCAAAAAATCCGTCCAAAATTTTAAAGGAGTTGCCAGGAGACTTGAGCTTAAAGGAAAAATAGGTTCAGCTGTAGTTTTTGATGATTACGCGGTTCAACCCTATACCATGGTAACAACCGCCAATGCCTTAAAAGCCAGATATGGAGGCAAAAAAGTAGTTTTGGTTTTTGAACCGCACACATTTTCCAGAATCAATGTGTTCTTTGATGATTTTGTTTCCAGTTTTAAAAAAACCAATGTTGATTCAATTTTAATAACTGATGTTTTTGCAGCTCGGGAAAAAGGGGATAAGCAGAAACTTTCCATGAAACTTGTTAAATCAGTTGGTAAAAAAGCAGTTTACGCAGGTTCCGTTGAAAATTCAGCCAGCTATCTTAAAAAAAGGATCAAAGATTTCGACGTTATACTTTCAATGGGTGCCGGAGACGTTTATAAACTTTACGATTTGTTAAAAGTTAGAAAGAGTTAACCTATAATAAGGACGGACCCTTAAAGGGTTGTTACAATAGAACAAATGCAACAAGTAGATGAAATTAAAAACATTTTAGGACCTTTACGGGTTTTTGAAAATGAACCGCTTTCCAAACACACATACTTCAAAATCGGTGGTCCGGCCAAACTATTTTTCGAAGCAAAAAGCGTCGAGGATTTAAAGTTGGCCTTGGAGACTGCGCATGACGTAAAAATTCCCTTCACTGTTTTAGGGGGTGGAGCCAACGTTTTGGTTTCCGATAGCGGCTTTGACGGCTTAGTTGTAAAAAATCGCGCTTCCGGTGTGAAACTTGTTGGTCTTAAGGGAACATATGGTAAACATGGAAGAGGTATTAAAAATGCGCTGGTTTCTGCTGCGTCCGGAACATTAATGAACCAGCTTGCACGTTTCAGCTTGGATCAAGGTTTAGAAGGCTTAGAATTTTTGCTTTCCGTTCCGGGAACAGTTGGCGGCGGCATTAAAATCAATGCCCATTTTGAAGTCGAAAAAGGTCAGTTTTTGGGCAGTCGGCTTGCATCAGCTATTCTATTTGATCCAAAGTCCGGTAAAGTTAAAGAAGTTGACCAAAAATATTTTGAATTTTCCTATGATCATTCAAAGATTCAACAAACAGGCGAAATTGTCCTACAAGCTTCATTTAAGCTTGATAAGGTTGAAGATGATGCCCTTCTTTGGCAAAAAGCAATGGATAATGTTAAGAGGCGCAACGAAGAGCAGCCGATAGGTATTGCTTGCTCAGGCTGTGTTTTTAGAAACATTGACGAGAGTGATGCAAATCGACTGGCGACTCCAAATTTAACAACATCGGCTGGTTTCATAATTGATAGTCTTGGTTTAAAAGGCACAAAAATTGGAGGAGCCGAAGTATCAACTCACCATGCCAACTTTATACTTAACACTAACAATGCGACAGCCACTGACGTGATAAAATTGGTTAGTCTTATTAAGCAAAAAACTAAAGAAACCTATGGTATTAGCCTTAAAGAGGAGATATTTTACATCGGCGATTTTAATGAATTCTCTAATTGACCAATTAATCAATATTTACAAAAATTTGTGTTTGGTTAATCGATTAGAAATTAGAAATTAAAAATTAGAAATTCCTCCGAAGGGGGTATTATGGCTAAGCTTGAAATAAAGGGCGGTAAAAAACTTTCAGGAAAAATAAAAGTTGCTGGCAACAAAAATTCCGTCCTGCCTATTATGGCGGCTTCACTTTTGACGAAAGAATCTTCCACCATTGAAAATATTCCGGAAATTTCCGACGTAGAAGTTATGTCCGAGCTTTTAAAGCTTAGTGGCGCAAGAGTCGTCAAAACAAAAAACAAGATAACAATAAGTCCAAAAAATATTAAAGAAGTAGAATTCCCGAGAGTTTTGACGGTTAAGCTTAGAGCGTCCGTTGTGCTTCTAGGTGCAATCCTATCAAGAGTTGGCAAAATAAAAATGGGTTATCCCGGCGGCGATATTATTGGCAGGCGATCGCTTGATGCCCATTTACAGGTTTTAAGAAGCTTGGGGGCAAAAGTGGATGTCGAAAATGACCAGATAATTGCAAGTGTATCTAAATTTAAAGGTACTGAAATTTTTCTTCAAGAAGCATCAGTAACGGCAACGGAAAATGCGCTAATAGCAGCCAGTCTTGCGGATGGTAAAACAATTATCAAAAGGGCAGCAACTGAGCCACACATAGTCGACCTTTGTCTTTTTTTAATCAAGATGGGCGCAGACATAAATGGTATTGGATCAAATACCATTTCAGTTACTGGGGTCCAAAAGTTATTCGGTGCAAACCATGTGGTCAGGCCAGATCATATTGAGGTCGGAACTTTTGCCATACTGGCAGCCACCGCTTCCAAAAGAATTGAAATATCACCAATAATTAAAGAGGATCTCGATATGATTTTATTGACTCTAAAAAATTTCGGGGTTGACTACCAGTTAGAAGACAACAAATTAATTGTTAAAGCCTCAAAGCTCAAATCACAAGAAAAAGTTGTTACTGATGTTTGGCCGGGTTTTCCAACAGACCTTATGGCTCCAATGATTGTTTTGGCGACACAAGCCGAAGGCATGACGATTCTGCATGACTGGATGTATGAATCCAGAATGTTTTTTGTCGACAAATTACTTTCAATGGGCGCCAAAGTAGAAATCGCCGATCCCCACAGGGTTTTTGTGTATGGCCCTTCAAAACTTCGCGGGCAAAGACTTGATACGCCGGACATTCGGGCAGGCATTGCCTTAGTTATCGCCGCTTTAATTGCCAAAGGCAAAAGCACAATCGAAAGAGCGGATTTAATCGAAAGAGGTTATGAAAATATAGTCGACAGACTTACTGCCCTCGGCGCGCAAGTTAAAAAAATTTCATAAATGAGCAAGAAAATTAATGTAGCCGTTTTAATGGGCGGAAAATCTTCTGAGCACGAAATATCTCTGATGTCTGGTAGGGAAGTCGTCAAGAATTTAGATCGAAAAAAATATAATGTATTTCCCATTAACATAAGCCCTGGTGGCAGAAATTGGCAAGTCGCGAAGAGTGAGAAATTTTTTTTAGACTCCCCCGCCGCTGTAAGAGTTAGAGGTAATAAATCAAAAGTCTTTAATTTTCAGTCTGACAGTGTCTACCCAAAACTATTCAAAGATAAGAATATCGATTTGGTTTTTATAGCGCTTCACGGCTCAAATGGTGAAGATGGGCGAGTTCAAGGGTTTTTAGATTTAATTGATATTCCCTATACCGGGTCAAAGGTTTTAGCTTCAGCACTCGCCATCGACAAAATTTACTCAAGGAAATTATTTACTCAAGCAGGTCTTAAAGTACCAAAGACTATTGTGGTCAAAAAAAGCGGAACTATTCCCAAATTGAATTTCGACTTTCCAGTTTTCGTAAAGCCGAATAATCAAGGTTCATCCGTTGGAGTTTTTAAAGTTAAGAACAAAAAAGAATTAGTGTCAGCCCTCAAAAAAGCCTACAAATATTCCGATCAAGCTCTAGTTGAGGAAAATGTCGATGGAGTAGAAGTCACAGGCTCTATATTAGGAAAAGAAAAACTTGTTGCTTTGCCACTTGTTGAAATTGTGCCTAAAATATCATTTTTTGACTACGAAGCAAAATACAATGAACGTCTTTGCAAGGAAATAGTTCCAGCAAGAATCAGCAAACTCTTGACTAAAAGGGCACAAGAGGCAGCTCTTAATGCCTATATTGCAATGAGTTGTCATGGTTTCGGCCGGGTGGACATGATAATTCGCGGCAAAGACGTATACATTCTTGAGATCAATACCATCCCGGGCCTAACTCCTGTTTCGCTTTTTCCCAAAGCCGCCAAAGCAGCGGGTATCAGTTACCCCAAACTTTTAGACAAAATTATTTCATATTCAACCCCATAGTTTGGTATAATTAACCCTATGTTAAGTCTTGACGTTTTTAGAGAAATTAAGCCTTGGAAAAAACCTTTGCACGCGGCTCGAGCATATTTAGCAAAGTTATATCTTAAATCTTTGCCAAACGTTCAAGTAATCGGCGTTACCGGCAGCGTAGGCAAAACCCTGACCCAAAACGCAATTGCTAGTGTTTTAAGTCAGAAGTACAAAGTTGTCGTTGGTGATGAAAATCTTGACCCGACTTTTAGAATTCCCCAAACTATTTTAAAAGCTAGGCCCTGGCACAAATTTATTGTTTTAGAGTACGGTGTTGAGCACCCAGGCGACATGGATTACTATCTTTGGCTAACTAAGCCAAAATTTGCAATAGTAACTAATGTTGCCCCTACTCATACTAAATATTTCAAATCAGAGCGTGGAGTGTTTCAGGAAAAAGTTAAACTGGTTAAAAGTCTTCCACGGGCAGGTACGGCAATTTTAAATGCAGACGATCCTATGGTAGTTAAAATGAAGGCTGATACTAAAGCGAGTATCTTTTGGTTCGGCAAAGGTTCCAATTCAGCAATTAAAATTTCTAACTTCAACCAAAATTTAAATGGTTCAACATTTAGGTTGCATTACCATGCTGATACGCTAGTAGTTTCTTGGAATATTGTTGGCAAGCACCAGATGCTTTCGGCACTTGCAGCGGCCTCAATGGGTATTATTGCTGGGCTTACTTTAAAACAAATTGCATCCGGGCTTTCAAAAGTCGATGCGCCCAGACACAGATTAAGTGTAATTAAAACCCCAAAATTTAATATTCTTGACGACACCTACAATTCCTCACCTAAGGCGGCTAAAGAATCGATAGAAACGCTTGTCGATTTAGGTGCAAATTATCAGAAAATCGCCGTACTTGGCGAGATGAAAGATTTAGGCAGTTTATCCCAATCGGCTCACAACAATTTAGGCAAATTTATTTCAGGCACCAATATAAGCTACTTAATAACAATTGGCCAAGCAGCTGGTATTATCGGAAAGAGTGCCAGAAGCGGAAATTTCAAAGGCAAAGTTTCAAGTTTCCCAACAATTCATCAGGCTCTCAAGAAAATAAAAAAAGTGGCTGCTAAAAATTCTTTGATTTTAACTAAAGGTTCGCGCCACGCTCATCTTGAAAGAATTGTTTTTGCTCTTCAAGGGAAGTCTACGCACATTTCTTGTTATCATTGCGGGAATTTGAAATAATAAAGATTCAGGTATGGTTCAAATTTTAGGCCTCGTATTGCTTTCTTTTTTCGTAATAAGCGTTCTTTTAGTTCCCTTCATAAATATTCTTTACAGGATTAAATTTACCAGGCAAAAACAAAAAACCCGTGATATGTTTGATAATAGAACCCTTATTTTTGATCAATTGCACGATCATAAATCCGGCACACCTGTTGGTGGGGGAGCGCTGATAATTTTTGTTGTCACCCTACTCTATCTTTTAACTAACTACTTGTCCCCGCTTATTGGCATCACAACAACTTCTATTTACCCTTTCAAACAAGAGGTAAATGTAATTCTTTTTACTTTTTTATCATTCGGGCTGCTTGGTCTTTATGATGATTTAAGAAAGACATTTGGTTTTAGAAGGATAAAATTTTGGGGTTTGAGATTTCGTGTAAAATTTGTCGTCCAATGGGTTCTCGCTGCAGTTGTTGCTTCTATGCTCTATTTTGCCTTAGGGATAGATATTGTCAACGTAAGATTTTTTGACGTTTTCCATCTAGGGATTCTTTATATACCGTTTGCAACCTTTACAATTGTTGCATTTGCCAACGCCGTAAATATTTCCGACGGTCTGGACGGTTTAGCAACAGGACTGCTGTTAATTTGTCTTGTAGCCTTGCTTGTGATGTCGGCTTCAATTCTTGATACAACACTGTCAATTTTTCTGGGGTTATTAGTTGGTTCCTTGATCGCTTTTCTCTACTTTAACATTTGGCCGGCGCGCATAATGCTCGGTGATGTTGGCGCCATGTCTTTTGGGGCAACGCTCGCCGTTGCCGGTCTTCTTTTGGGAAAACCAATTGGACTTGGCATAATCGGCGGAATCTTTGTTGTCGAAGTAGCGTCATCTCTTCTTCAGATCTTATCCAGAAAAATTAGAAAAAAGCGGATTTTTGAGGTTGCACCCTTACATCTTTGGTTGCAGCATAAAGGCTGGCAGGAACCAAAAATTGTCTTCAGGTTTTGGCTTGCCCAAATAATGTTTGCAATCTTTGGTCTTTGGCTTTCGTTTTTTTAAAAATGGTAGATAGTCGCCCCATAGGTTTATTCGACAGTGGTGTTGGAGGTCTTTCGGTTTTATTGGAAATCAAGAAGTTATTGCCAAACGAGAAGTTTATTTTTATCGCCGATCAGGCTAACGTTCCTTACGGTGCAAAGACGCAAAAAGAACTGCAGGAGTTATCTGAAAAAGTTGCTTCCTTTTTGCTTTTAAAAGATGTAAGTATGATTGTTGTTGCCTGCAATACTGCGACTTGCTATGCACTGGACTATCTGAGAGAAAAAATTAAAAATCCAATTATCGGTGTTGTACCCGCTTTAAAACCCGCTGCCCAAAAAACAAAGAACGATAAAATTGCGATTATGTCGACACCCGCAACTGCCAAAAGCGCTTATTTAAAAAACCTAGCCAGTAAGTTTGCAAGAGGTAAGAAAACATTACTACTTGGCTGCAAAGGTTTAGAAGATGCTATAGAAATATTAGATGAGAAAGCAATAAAAGATTTGGTTGCCAAATATGCAAAAGAAATAAAATCATTTGGAGCCGACATCATAGTCCTGGGTTGTACCCACTATCCTTTTTTTAAAGAGCAGATACAAAAGGGCATAGGCAAAAATTCCAAAATAATCGATTCAGGTAGAGCTGTTGCCAAAAGAGTAAAGCAGCTTTTAACAGAAGCTAATAGTCTTTCTGAATTTGGAGAGTCAGATGTTGACGAATTCTACACCACAGGCGATCCGAAAGAGTTTTCACTTGTTGCTTCAAAACTACTAAAATATAAAATAACGGGTAAAAAAGCCTACATTTAGTTTCAATTTTAATGATTATTAAAAAAAATATTGCTATTTTTGGTTTTGGCACAGAAGGCGTGTCTGCCGCTAATTTCCTTGGCAATAATAATCGCATTTCTATTTTTGATGACAAGGACCAAGAGAGTATCGACAAATTGACCTTTAAGAAACTAAAAGTAAAAAACGTCGAATTTTACTTCAGCGGTAAAAGACCCCAAGATGAGAAATTTGAAAATGTTATTCGCTCACCAGGAGTGAGGCCCAATCACCCAAACTTAGAGTTTTATAAGAAGAAAGGCGCCAAGCTGACTTCTGCAACAAACATTTTTTTTGAAAATTGTCCGGCGAAAATTATTGGAGTTACCGGTACTAAAGGCAAAGGCACAACATCGACCTTAATTTACGAAATTGTAAGACAGGAAAATAAGAATGTTTTTCTCGCCGGCAATATCGGAACTCCGGCTCTTGAAATTCTTCCTAAATTAGATAAAAACTCAATCGTAATTTTGGAGCTTTCGAGTTTCCAACTGACTGATCTTAAGTTTAGTCCTCATATAGCTGTAGTTTTGATGATTACATCTGAGCATTTAGACTGGCATCAGGACCAAAGAGAGTACCAGCAAGCCAAAGAGTCGATAGTTAAATTTCAAACAAGTAGAGATTTTGCAGTAATTAACGAAGATTTTGAAACTTCAAAACAGTTAGCAAAATTGACTAAAGCAAAAATTTACTACTTTTCTACACACAGCAAAGCAAACGGAGTATTTTTAGAAAATGGTGAAATTATCTCAAATGTTATCGGCAGAGAAAATTTAATAAATATTAATAAAATATTACTTGCAGGCAAACATAATTTACAGAATGCCTGCGCGGCCGCTTTAGTATCAAAAATCCTAAATATCTCCAATCAGTCGATTTCAAATGTGCTGTCAACATTTAAGGGTCTTAAACATAGGCTCCAGCTAATAAAAGAAGTTAAAGGAGTTAAATATTACAATGATTCATATTCGACTATTCCTGAAACCACAATTGCTGCAATTGAGGCATTGACTGGTCCAAAAATTCTAATTCTTGGCGGTTCATCAAAAAAATCGGATTTTACTGTTCTTTCTGAGAGGATCGTTTCCAACAGAAAGATTAAAGCCATAATTTTGATAGGCAAAGAGGCTCAAAGAATCAAAAAATCATTGCAAACTGCCGGTAGCTTTCGAGGAGAATCAATTGAAAACTTATCTAATATGAAAGATATTGTCAAAAGCGCACAAGATATTGCCCAAAAAGGCGATAGTATAATTCTTTCTCCTGCCTGTGCTTCGTTCGATATGTTTGCAAATTATGAAGACCGCGGTCAACAATTTAGCGATTGTGTATTTAAAATAAAATGAAAAGTAGAACAAGTTTTTACAAAAGTCAAAATGCTCCAATAGA
>CAYMIE010000018.1:0-12186 GCA_964390405.1 uncultured Gammaproteobacteria bacterium
ACAGGAAGGCTGCCTCTTTCCGCGAGAATGATTGATTTGATAGCACCTATTGGAATGGGGCAAAGAGGGATGGTCGTTTCGCCACCAAAGGCCGGAAAGACAACAGTTCTTAAAGAGATTGCCAAAGGCATAAGTGATAATTTCCCGAAAGTACATTTGATGGCAGCGCTAATCGGTGAAAGGCCAGAAGAGGTTACCGATATTTCCAGAAGTGTTAAGGGTGAAGTAATCGCGTCTAATTTTGATGAGCCGGCAGAAACCCAAACAAGGATTGCCGAAATAGTTCTGGAGCGTGCCAAACGCTTGGTGGAAAAAGGAATGGATGTGGTGATTTTACTCGATTCAATTACAAGGCTAGCTCGAGCTTACAATCTTTCGGTTCCGCCAAGCGGCAGAACATTAACCGGTGGATTTGATCCGGCCGCACTTTATCCGCCAAAGAGGTTTTTCGGAGCTGCCAGAAATTGTGAGGAAGGCGGATCTTTGACAATTATTGGTACGGCACTCATTGAGACCGGTTCCAGAATGGACGATCTTATTTACGAAGAGTTCAAGGGAACCGGAAACATGGAGCTGCACTTAGAAAGAAAGCTGGCTGAGCGCAGAATTTATCCTTCGATTGATGTTGAAAGGTCTTCAACAAGGCAGGAACAGCTTCTGTTTACTGACGATGAATACAAAAAGATTGTGACTATGCGCAGGATGGTTTCTGTTCTCAACCCGGATGAGAGAACCGAGATAATGATTGACAGGCTTAGTAAAACTGCTTCGAACAAGGAATTTTTAGATAGTTTATCAAAGGATGTTAAATAATCAATGACCAAACTCCAATCTCCAAAATTTGGAATTTGTGATTTGGAATTTGGAAATTAATTTCCAATGGATCACGATCCGATCTATAAAGAGTTTGTCACTTTCTTAAAAGCGTTTTTTTCGTATTCTATTTTCCGACTTCAAAGAGCAGGACTTTCCTTTGAAAAAATAAAAGATTTTGTCGTTGATATTTTGATGGTCAGGCGGGGGGCAAACACCTCCCTTTTTGTACATGGCTCGATTTTAGGTTTGGCTTTTGTAGTTTTGGTCGGGGGAGGAGTTTTACTGTCGTCATCGGTGGTTTCCGGTTCGTACCCCGGGGTACCGGCAAACCCGCTAGTTGCCGGCTCTCTTACAAATAGCACTGATAGTGGAGTGATTACATCAACAATTACACCGGTGACGATTATTTCAGATAAACCCAGAGATCGTGTAATCGAGCACGAAGTAAAATCGGGACAGACAGTTTCTTCTATTGCTCAAGAATATGGTGTAAGCGAAGAGACAGTTTTGTGGGAGAACGATTTGAGTGCAAAGTCCCTGATAGAAGAGGGAGATAAACTAAAGGTGTTGCCGGTTTCCGGAATTGCCCATAAGGTCCTGTCAGGTGACACTATTTATTCTATTGCCAAAACCTACAGAGCCAATGCTCAGGCGATTTTAGACTTTCCGTTTAATGATGTTGGTGATGATTTTCAGCTGGCTTCGGGTGACTTACTTATTGTTCCGGATGGTGCGCCACCGGAGGTTAAATCAAAGCCGGCACCGACCCAATACTTGGCTTCAGAAAAACAGAACATTGCCGTTTCTGAACTCGGAAGTGCCCAATTTATCTGGCCGGCTTCAGGTGATCTTTCCCAGTACTTTGCCTGGTATCATCCGGCAATCGATATTTCTAACTTGGGTGGAGGTCCGATTAGAGCTTCTGATAATGGAACTGTAACGGTTGCTGGTTTTGTGGATAATTCCGGTTACGGGAATCGGGTAGTAGTTGATCATGGCAATGGTTACACTACGTTGTATGCTCATTTAAGTGCTAACTATGTCGTTCCTGGCCAACGAGTTGGCAAAGGAGAGCTGATTGGCGCGATGGGTTCAACTGGAAGATCATCAGGAGTCCATGTGCACTTGGAGATTCGGAAAAACGGTACAGCCCTTAATCCGCTTTCGATATTAGGACAGTAAACTGGTATCTGGTATTTGGTATTAAGTATTTAGTATTTTGTATGAGTGACGCTAACAGAATACAATATACAGAATACAATATACAGAATACTCTTCCCCATATTAGTTTTTTTATTACCGCTGGGTCTTTACGTTAAAACTCTGGCACCAACATATATTCCGGTTGACAGTGCCGAATTTGCACTCTGTATGCATAATGCTGGGATTTGTCATCCGCCGGGATTTCCGCTTTATATTTTGATTGGCAAAGTTTTTACTGATTTGTTGCCGGTTGGCACTTTGATTTATAAGGCCAATTTACTGTCGGCCATTTTTGGAGCCGGTACAATTTTGTTCGTGTTTTTAGCGCTTAAAGAGCTTGAAGTTAAAAGGGAAATTGCATTTCTTTTGGCAATTTTTTTGGCAGTCAACAGTGTATTTTGGGAATTTGCAACAAGCGCCGATGTATTTACATTTGCCACATTTCTGATCGCCTTGACATTTTTATTTTCCTTCAGGCGCAGATCAATTCTGGCTTTTTTTGCTCTAGGACTTTCTGCATCTCATTTTTATATTAGTGCGGTTTTATTACCGCTTTTAATCTGGTATTTCATAAAAGATCCAAAGAGAAGCGGGCTCGCCTCGCTTCGCGGGCGAAGCGGGTTTATGGTTTATTGTTTATTGTTCTTCGGTTTAGGTTTTTTCCCTCAAGCTCTCATGTATTGGCGTATGCAAGCCGATCCTGAAATTAATTGGGGACATGCCCAAGGGCTTAGTGGCTTTATCGATTTTGTAAGGCGCAAGGAATTCGGGTCTATTTTTTTAATAGCAAATCCGGTTTTAACTTTCTCAATTTCTAAATTATTCAAGCACATAGCCTATTACTTTTCTGATTTGTTTTTAAGTTTTGGATTTATTTTGCCAACTTTAGGATTTGTCGGTATATTTTTGGGAAAAATTTTGAAGGATAAAAAAGTTATTCTTTTAAGCGTTTCATTTTTTCTTTTGCTGACTGTCCAACTTGTACTTCTTTCAACAATTGATCCTAAAAGTGACGCCGGATCTTTTCAAATCAGCAAGTTTTATTTGCCTTCATATACTGTTGCCATTTTGCTGTTCGGCTATTCACTGAAAAAAATAACAAATAAATTTTTCGAAGAAAATGAGATTTATGTTAGCTTAATTCTTGGACTTTTGGTAGTAATTTATTTATTTGCCAATTTTAAAGTTAACGATCTTTCCAAAAATTATTTCTCCCAAAATTTAAATTTAGATGCGCTTGAGCAATTACCCGAAGGAAACGTAGGCATAACGCTTTCGCATATCTTTTATTTCGGATCGGTTTATGAGCAAAAAATAAACAGGCGATTTGAAAACGCCAGCCTGCTTTATTTTCCCAACGAGAAAAACAAAGATATGGAATTTTACAACCCGCAGCTTTTTGAAAATCAGGAAAATGAACAATTTATAAATGAAGTTGGCAGGGGTCGGGAGTTGGGTAAAGCTGAAAGATATATACTGTCGGTCATTTCCAGAAATTTGGACAAAGACATATTTATATTGCAAGGTGTATTTGAAGAGAAATTTTTTGCCTATTTAAAACCCTATTTAAGGCCGCATGGGCTTTGGTGGCGAGTCGATCGGGATATTTATAAAGATGCCGAAAGCGGGCAAATTTTAAATTTGCTGGAAAATTTCAGAAACAGAGGTTTAACAGTTGACGATTTTGAGAAGAAAATGCAAAAGGACGATTTTTTAGCCTACGCCGTTAGTTATCACTCGGCTGCAGTTGAGCTTGCTAAAATGGCAGAATATGACAAGGCATTAAAAATTTTAGATGAGGCATACCAAATGAACACAAAAGCCGAGAATATAAATCAAGAAATTGAGCTTGTTAAAGGGACAAAAACTTTGCATGAGGAGTTTTTGCAACTAGTCGAAAAGGCGGAAGCTGATAAGTTAAATGAACTTGGCGCTAATTTATATACACTGGGAAATTATAAAAGCTGCAGCCAGGTATTTGCCGAAGTTGTCAGACTAAAAGAAAATGATGCGGCTGTTTATAATAATCTGGCTTCCTGCTTTGCTTTATCCGCAAGATTTGCGGATGCTAAGGTGAATTATCAAAAGGCCTTAGAACTTGACCCAAGTCTTGAAAAGGCTAAAGTGGGATTGGAGGCGATAGAGAAATAAATTTTTAATTTTAAATTTGTAATTTGAAGTGAAATCTAAAATCATAATTTTAAAATTAAGACATTGAAAATTCAATATAAATTTAAAATTTTAAATTAAAAATTAACCTATGATAGACTTCGCACGAATAGTTGTTATTGCCGGCAGGGGTGGAGACGGAGCGGGTTCGTTTACGCACATTAAGGGAAAACGCCGGGGGAAAGCAGACGGCGGAGACGGTGGAAGAGGAGGCCATATTTACCTTGAAGCAACAGGTGATTTAAACACTCTGGAGCGGTTTCGCTATGTGAAGGAATACCGAGCTAAAAATGGCGGGAATGGGGCTCCACGCAGGCGCAAAGGGGCTGAAGGTGAGGATTTGGTGATCAAAGTACCCTTGGGAACGGTAGTTAAAGTTCGAAGTTCGAAGTTCGAAGTTCGAAGTTCTTTTGATCTTTTATTGGAAGATAAAAAAGTATTAATTGCCGGAGGCGGTCAAGGCGGTAGGGGCAATAATCATTTAAGGGATGAATTTGGCAGGCGGCCTTTTAGCGGCGAAAAAGGCCAGGATGGAGAAATAGTTAATCTAACGTTGGAGCTTAAGTTAATTGCTGATGTAGGGTTAATTGGTTTTCCCAACGCAGGCAAGTCAACCCTCTTGAAAGTACTGACTGCGGCTAAGGTGAAAATTGCAGCATATCCTTTTACTACACTGGAGCCAAATTTGGGCGTTATGAAAATTGCGGGTCCTGCCACGACTTTCCTTCCCGCCAGTGCTCGCTCGAGACTGGGAAACAATGGTAATCAGAAAAACAATGTCGACCTGCGCGCTGTCGGAAGCCCTTCCAGTCGTGTCACCCGCAATTTTCCAAGAGTTGTCATCGCCGATATTCCAGGCCTTATTGAAGGCGCAAGCAAGGGTAAAGGTTTAGGAGATTTGTTTTTAAGGCACATTGAAAGAACGAAAATTTTAGTTCATTTAATTGATGTCTCAACATCACAAGATGTATGGAGCGATTACCAAACGATCAGAGGTGAACTGAAAAATTATTCCAGAGGACTGGTTAAGAAAAAAGAAATTATTGTTCTTAACAAAATTGATCTGGCGCAAAAAGCTGTTTTAGATAACACACTTTCCGATTTTAAAAAAAGACGAAAGAGGGTCGTTGCTATTTCGGCATTAACCGGTGAAGGTTTTGATAGCCTAATCAAAAGCTTGGCGAAGGTGATGGGCTAGTTGTTGGACTTGGCGATGGTGAAGGGCTCGGTGAAGGTTTTGGAGATGCTTCTGGCACTTGAGATTGTGAAGATTGTTCTTGTAAATTACGGAGCTTTTCGTTATAAGTTTGTAGTTTTTCTTCAATATCAGCTCTTGCCGGGTCATCTTGGGGCAAAAATTGTTTGGCAAAGGTTAACTCGCTGACGATTCTGGCAATATCGCCTTCGCGTTCGATTAAAAGATTAGCGAGACTGTAGTGGGCCGGGCCAAAATCTCCTTTAACAATAGTTGCGTCTTCATATTTTCTCTGGGCCAGATCAAGGTCACCAAGCCTTTGATAAAGTTGGCCAAGCCGATTGTGTAGAATCGGGTTTTGAGGATCCAAAGAGACGGCTTGAGTTAAGGTGTTTGTGGCATGGACGTCGGCTCCGCCAACAGAACCGATCAGTGTTTGGTAAATGGTTGAAAGAGATTCCCAATTAACTACGTTGCCGGCTGAAATTCCGGGAAGTCGCAAGGGTAAAATTTGATAACCGGAAGCAGCCTTGCCCTGATCAATGCTAACTTGGACAAGTTGTGAAAGAAGCTGCTGCTCTTCTTCGCCTATATTGGCCTTTTTTGACAAATTAAGGGCAGCGTTTAGAGAAGTTTGGGATAAGTAGCGGTGGTAAGTATCGACTCTCCCGTTAGCATCAATTGCCTTTTGCAACAGGTTAACAATTTTATTGCCGTCGCCGGAGCGGGATGCCAGAAGCGCTTGCCTGTAAAAATACTCCCCGCGGTAGACGTTGATTTGTTGAGTAAGCGCAAAAATTGAAAGAATGGCTACGATAATTGCAAACAGCCAAGGCAGGATCTGCGAACGCGGGCCACGCGCCCCTTCTTCTGTTTTGATAATTGCCTGATTTTGAACACCAAGATTGAACCAGCCGAATTTATTTTTCAGAGCTGCCACTTCTACAGTGATTTCAAAAACCTGTCTTTCGTCATTGGCTTTAGCAAGAGTAGAAAGCAGGGCAAGGGCGATGAAAAAGACAGTAGCCGTCGCAAACGAAAAATTTAGGGCAAAGCTGGCGACAATTAGGCCGCTAATTGCTGCAGCAAGCGGCAAATAAACCGTCGAGTTTTGGCTTTTAAAAATCAAAGCCCAGACGAATTTTAAGGTAGTTAAGGCAAAAAATAGATAGGCGAGGGCGCCGACAATACCTGTTGTTGTTAGGATTTCAGCAAATTCCGACGAGGGTTTTTCAAAGCGAATAACCCAATCTTCGGTTGAGTTAACATATCTTGGTTTAAGCTGCGTATAGACGAATTGATAGGTTGCCGGTCCGGTTCCAAGTATTGGCCTTTTTCCGATAGACCCGAAGGCTATCTCCCATGTTGCTTGAAGTGAAGAGGATTTTTCTTTAGGTGTGTCAATTTGTTCTTGCTCGGAAATTCCTGCTTCTTTAACATTTATCCACGCATAAAGTGTACCTCTGGCAACTTGGGGAACGAATCTGACGACCAGAAATATTGAAATCAAAATAATTAGAGCCAGCGCACTAGCCCGTTGGTTTTTGGAAAGTTTCAGGCGCAGAGCGCCAAATGTTAAAAATCCCAGTCCGGCAGCCAGGCCAATATAGGCGGGAAGGTCGCTGATCAAAATGAATGAGAAGGCAAGCGTGAGAGTGATAGTCGTGGCAACTGCTCTTATTACTTTGTTTTTTTCGTAAATTGCCCAATAAGCCGTAATTGGAATCACAAAGGCCTGGAGAAGAGCAAGGCGGTTAGCAATCCCAAGAGGATTAAAAGATCTGATTTGGGCAAAATCAAAGGGCAGGAATGTTCCAAAGTATGAAACTAGCGCGATTGTGGATGCAATAGTTGTTGAAACTGCCAGCACCCAGAGAATAATATTGACCTGCTTTCGGTTTTTAAGATTTGCGGTAGTTGTGAAGTAGATGACGATAAGGATTACTAGTGAGAAGAAGCTGGGC
This sequence comes from uncultured Gammaproteobacteria bacterium, assembly GCA_964390405.1. Classification (GTDB taxonomy): domain Bacteria; phylum Patescibacteriota; class Microgenomatia; order Curtissbacterales; family GWA2-41-24; genus WO2-FULL-40-11. The sequence continues at coordinate 7,348 of CAYMIE010000018.1, forward strand.
CAAACCCTGCCATGCTTGCCAAAAAAAGAAACATAAGTATCGATAGATGCCAGTGAAGAGACCAAAAAGACGATAGTTAAGGCAATAATAGGAACATCTAAAGGGGTTCTAGTAAAAACCGTTCTTTTTTCCAGCACCATTCTTAAAGACCAGAGCAGTAGAGCGATGACAGTTAGCGCGAAAATAAGCGTAAACTTATTAAACTCAAAAAACTCAGAGGTCGTGGGTAAGAAAAATAGGATGGCTGATATTACTGTCAGCGATGTTAGTAAAACTACTGCTCTATTTGAAAAATTGATTAAACTCTCTCTCATTTTATCTTGGATTTAGTTTGAATGACCGATCTTTTCTTGTCAAGCCTTTATTGATTGATGTAGAAATGTACCTTACTTATATACAAAGTTAACTTTAAAGTAGTAATTAGATACTGTTACTGTTTTCTGTTGTATTTATTATTAGCCAATCAAATGTAATGGTGCTTGATGGCGGTCCGTTTTCAACTGAAACTGTGAAGCCTTCAAATTCATTCTTTTCGGATACGAAGATGACTTTGCCTTGAGATGGGCTGGTTAAGGTGATAATGACTTTGGCGTTTGGCTTTAGGGCTCGGGTTGAGATTGTAGTCTGCGCGCTGCCGCTTGCAATACTTGCTGAGCCAACGGTTTGGGCACTTCCTTCGTCAGTGTAAACTATTATCTCTTTGGTTTTAAGGCTACCGGCCGCCAATTGCCCGCCAGTGACCAGATTTCCATTCTTGTCGACAGTTAACTTACCCCCGCCGATGTCAACCAGTACACCGTTTGCGCATGACGATCCCGTTTCGTTAGAATTTTTCGAAACGGGATCGGAAAAGGCTGAATCGGAAAAGGCTGAACAACCGGCTAATGGGTCATTTTGTAGATACAAGGTTAAGCCTAACACGTTTATCTGCTTACCATAGTCAATTATTAAGGTGCCGTCCTGGCTGAAAGTGCCGGCAACTTGGGTTTGAGCAAGGTTAGTGTTGCCGGTAACTGCGAGAGTGTCCAGTTGTAAGTTGCTAGTGGAGAGTAACTCGTCCAGCTCGTCTAGGGTCTGTTGGGTCTGTTGGGCAAGACCAGCTGAATCAGTTGCTTCCGGCGGTTTTACCAAACTGCTATCCCGATCCGGTATCGGACTTGAAGCTAGTTGCCGGGAAACTTCAGCTGTAACCAGCCTCTGGATTTGCTCAGCTGTTAAAATCTGTTTCTGATACTTTTCGTTAAGAGTTCCATCAGAGTTGATTTGGTTATCAGCAAGAGACACCTCCGAGGTGTAGGAATTTTCCACCTCGGAGGTGGAGAGTTGGGAACTAAGGGATCCGTTGGAAGCAAGGTTGGTTCCTAAGTAGAAGGTAGGGTTGACGAAAACGATGATAGTGCCTTCGGTAGGTTGCTCGGTACTTGGGCTATTGGGTTCCTGGGTTCCTGATAGCCCAGTTGCCTGATTACCTGATTGCCCCTCGGATCCAAAGGATCCGAGTGCCATTCCAATTACTCTGCCTGCCTTACTTGCGCGCATGCCAACACCGGCAGTTGAGGAGGAAGTAATGTAGTCACCGACCTGAATCGGGCCGTTTTCGCTACTGACTTTAACTGGCACACGGCCAGCTAAAGAAACCGGACGCGGATTTTCTTCTTCTGAGAAGAGTTCATCATCAGCAAAAGTCAGGTTAGGGTTCGTTGAGACTATACCCAAGGCGTTTGTTTGATATGGCAAGCTGGATTTAACAACTCTTGCTTTGGTTGAGAATGATCCATCACGCGGTCCGTATGCCACGTAAGCTTCTCCTTCTGTTACAACTATATCGCCAGCTTCGATAGTAGGATCATTTGTGCCAAAGTTTTCCGCTAAATCAGTGGGAGCTGAAGAACAGTCGGTAACAGCTGAAGCCCCCGAATTATCCCAACAAAGACCAGCTGTGCTGGCAGAAGCTGGCGCTTCGCCAAAGTAGAGCATGGCAGTATCCGCTCCAGCTATGTAGACTCCGTAATCTGTGGTACCGCCCGTTTGGTCAGCAATATAAATTCCGTAATTATTGTCAGAAGTACCACCAGTGGCATAGATGCCATAAGTAGCAGTCGTGCCGGCGGTACCGCCAGCTGCCGAGAAGTAGCCACCATAGGTATTGCGGGTTCCGGCAGCACCAGCATCGGTTGAGGTGTTTTGGGCGTTGCTATAAGTACCATAAGTGTTAAACGTGCCTCCGGTTGTTAAATTATCGGCACCGGATTTGGTAGTTAGACCATAGTTATTGTAATAGTTAAAGGTTGGACTGGTAGCCGTCACTGCCTGGGAACTTGCGAAATTTGAGTAGATTCCATATTGGGTAACAGCGGTGGTGGCCCCAGCGGCAGTTGAGGTGTAAGAAAGGTTAACACCTGAGTTTTGATTGGTTAAGGAAGTTACATTAACATCCAAAACTCCGCTGGTAGTTGCATTGGCTGTAGTCGAAGCATCAAGCGTTACTTGGCCGGAGGCGCCAAGGGTTAATGTAGTTGCTGTGGTATTTGCATCAAACTTTAAGTAATCGTCCGTACCCAAGGAGGCTGAGCGGGAAATTTTAAAATTATTGTTGTCACTGTAGTCGCTGCCTATTGTCCATGGAACGTTATAATAGTAAACCGTAATCCGCATGTGGCCTACGTTAAAGCTTCCCTGATCGTTGCAGCCGAGGTTAGGCAACAAATCGGTGCAGTTCATGGACAAGGCTGCCCCGAAGTTTGGGGCATTGATGTCTGAAGGCGCCCATGTCGTACCCCAGAGATCGGTCGTACTAGTCACTGGATACGGCACGTAAACCGAAATGAAGCTGAATGTGGTCCCGTCCGACGTACCCTTATTGTCCCCGGTGATATTTCCTTCTTTTACAAGCATCACTGTCGCATCGGCATAGCGGGCAAATTCAGTGGGTTGAACACCCATTATCTCAAGCTTGATGCCGGTTATGGTTGCGCTCGAAGGAATGGAAAATCCGAAACCGGTCGCTTTAAGGTAGTGGCTGGTCTGGGCGTTATCGAGACTTACCGAAGCCTCCCCGCCGCCGAGCGTAAGAATGTTTTCGGGGCTCGTCCAGCTGATAAATTCACCTCCCGAATCCGTGGCTGCGGTGGATGGGCTGTTGGTACCCGAGGCAGTTCCTGTTGACTCGAATGACACGGCTGTATCTGCGGTTGCCTTATAAAGATGTAAGAGTTGGCTTGGGGCTGCAGTACCGATGCCGACATTGCCGTTTTGGAAAACTCCGGCGTATTCAGTGCCGGTGCCGGTGCCGGCATCTGCATAAAGTGCGTAGGCAGTGGTGCCGGAAGCAGCGGTAACTGTTGAATTAACACCAAAAATTCTATCTGCAGTAGTCGAGGTTGAAGAGACAGTAGAGTAAATACCGTAACCTGTTTTGGCGGCGTTGCCGGTTAGAGCAAGGGACGAGTATATACCATAATCTGTATTAGCAGATGAGGTTGAGTCGGTTGCTGTGATATTTAAGCCATATCCTGTGACTGCCGAACCGGAAAAGTCAGGCGCTGCGTAAATTAAAGCTGCGCCTGAGCCAATATCCGAGGAGAGTTTGAAAAAGTGATCGGTTACTCCGGTTGAAGTTGGACCGGTGGCAACCAGAGCAGAACCCGAAGTTATGGAGCCTGCAGTAATTGTAAAGATATCGCTGGTTGTTGCCGTTGAGCCGTCTAAAGTTAGACCTCCACTAAAGGTGAGAGCAGTTGAGGTTGAGGCACCACGGCCAGTGACAGTTGCTAAGGTATCTGCTTCTGAAGTGATAGCGGATGACGAAATGGTGATTGTCGATCCTGATGAAGAAACTGAAGCTGATCCTGAACCTTTGATAGTTAAATTGCCGGCAAGAGCATTAACAGAGGTAACTATGCCTGTTGTATCCAAACCAATGGTTGGGGTTTGACCAGCTGAAACTGTAATACCGGTTCCTGCAACTGCTCCATATAAAACATTAGGAGCAGTAATGTTTTCGGCAAACAAGGTGGTTCCCGAAACTTGGGTATCAGCATCAATGTAGAGTCTGTGAGTATCGGAAGTTGCTGCAAGAACTTGGCCAATCAAATCATTGGAAGTGGTGATTTTTTCGGCGACTTCCTTATTACTAAGAATTTGAGAGAGATAGTTTTTTGAAGAAATGATTGCCACTGAAACAAGACCGGTCGCGGCAATGATTATAATCAGGCCTTTAAAAAGATAGGCGAATTTAATGCCGGAGATTTGAGGAAATTCAGAAAGGTTTTGGGAAGATGGATTCAGCAACCTAATTAATTTTTGTTCATGGTCTCTGATTTTTTTTTCTAAATCTTTTTCACTAATGCCGACGTTGGGAAATAGATTAAAACGGGGAATGGAAAATCTCGGTGATTTAATTTTCGGTTGTATATTTTGTTTAAAAGCAGGTGATTTTTGGCGGATTTTTGGTTGTGGTTTTGATGATATAGTTTGAACTGATTTTCTAGTAATTAGATGTTCTTTGATTCTACCATATTTGTACCCTTTTTCCTTCAAATTATGAATTTTCACAAGGATATCCAGAGTTTCTTTAGGGTAATAGCCAACTATCTTTGGGGGCTGTTTGTGGGCCGCTGTTGAGTGCTCGACAATTCTTTTTGGCGGTGGGATAATACCAAGTTTTACAAAATATCTAAGACGCAGAGATGGATTACTACTACCAAAGTCGACGCCGTTTTTTAGCGCTTGTTCAATTAACTCGGGTGTTGAAATCAGACCATTTAAAGAAGTGGGTGTTGTCAGTTGTTTGTTGTCAGTTGTCAGTTGTTGTTGAAAACTTTCCATGCAGATTGTTTT
>CAYMIE010000019.1:0-7349 GCA_964390405.1 uncultured Gammaproteobacteria bacterium
TTGGTCAGTCCAAGAGTCGCCAGCCTATCACCAATTGGAGTAGGTTTATCAGTTAGTGCTGCTACAACATCACTTAGTACTAGTTGTTTCATTGGCAGTTTGTACGATTGCGCTTTGAGCAATTTTGTGCGCCTCCTCTATTTTGCCCGAGTCAATAGCGGCTAAAGCCAAGCGGTGAGCACTAAGCTCACGCGAGGTAGCCAGTTCACCCTTAATTTTAGTATACAATATGTTAAAGACCGGATATTTGGTAGAAAGATTTTTGTAAAAATCGGCAACGGTTTCTTCGTGTTTTTCGATTCTCTTAACCTCGTCCAGTGTTAATTTTGCGGCTTCGCGGGCCATTTCAACGGACAAAGTGCCGGAGTTTAAATTCTTGATAATAACTTCCAGTACCTCTTTTTCAACTTTTTTCTTGGCAGACAGTGCAGACTGATCCATCTAATTCTATCTTAGGCACGATTAAGTATTAATTACAAGCGACCGTTCAACCATTGACCAAAGTTTTGTCAATCTGCTATTATTTGTCACTATGCAGCAGATTCCGCTGAAAGCCCAGAAGCGCACAGTTTTGGGAAGAAAAGTTAAAACTCTTCGTCGAGAAGGTCAAATTCCCGCGCATGTTTTTGGGCACAAAGTCAAAACCGAGCACGTGCAAGTGGCTGAAAATGAATTTATGAAAGTGTTTGAGAAGGCCGGTGAAACCGGAATTATTGATTTGGCCATCGACTCACAAAAGAAGCCGGTGTTAATCAAAAACGTTCAGTTGCATCCGGCCACCGACAAACCCCTGCATATAGATTTTTATCAGGTTAACTTGTCTGAAAAAGTTAAAGTCCGTGTGCCTTTGGAAATAATTGGCGAGGCGCCGGCTGCTCACAAGAAAATTGGTCTTTTGCTTACTCCGGTTTCCGAACTGGAAATTGAAGCGCTGCCTGCAGATCTTCCGGAAAAAATCGAAGTTGATGTTGCGGGTCTTGATGAAGTTGGCAAAGAAGTCAAAGTCAAAGATCTTAAAGTTGACAGAAGCAAAATCGAAGTTCACGCAGATAGTGAATTAGTTGTCGCCCAAATCGGTGAGCTGGTTACCCGCGAGATGGAAGCGGTTGAAGCCGAAATCGAAGCCGAACAAGCGGAAACCAAAGAAGAAGTGGTCGCCGCCGAAGGCGCCGAAGCAGCTCCAGTAGAAGGTGAAGTCGCCGAGGGCAAAGAAGCTGCAACCACTGAGGGTGCCGAAGAAAAGAAGGAAGAAGCCGAAGCCAAGCCTCAAGCCTCCGGCTCAGGGGGCTCTCCGGCCCAGAAGGAAGAAAAGAAAGAATAAATGTCGTCAACGGAAAGACCAAAGGGTAACGCTACCGAACAACTCCAAATTAGGCGTTACAATGGTAGAACCCAAAATCCCTGCTGGCTTCCCCGTAGAAGACCAATTCCATACTGTAGCGAAATGTCTGTTTCTTTGAAAGCACAAACCCATCTCAAAGGCCCAGCCAAACCGGAACGCTAACATCTCATTTATCACTATAAACTTGCGGGTCTGCCCACCGAAGCTTTAGCAGAGTGCGCTTGCGCACCGAAGTCTTGACGAAGGTGCGGGAATTATTGCGAGAATTATGCGTTAATTATGCATAATTCGAAGTCATGAGTAGCTTTAGCTAAGAAGGGCGTTAATTTTGCGGGAATTCCTCTAACATTATCGATTTTCTCTTCACATCAAATTTTTGATAAAGCTCTTCCGTCGTAAACGGCATAAACGGATGCAGTAAAATCAAAACTTGTTTGAGAACATGCTCCAAAACAGGCTGAGTTTCTTCGCGTCTATTTTTTGATGTCTCTATATATTTATCAGCCAAATCATGCCAAACAAAATTGTAAAGTTCATCCACTGCCAAATGCAGCTCTAATTTTTCCAGTTGCTTAGTTACTTTTTGGGACGTTTTACTAAGTTCATCCATAATCCACTTATCATCCTTTGACATGATTACTTTCTCACTGCCTGTCTTGTCATTCCCGCGAAAGCGGGAATCTGATTCTCGATCAGGTCGAGAATGACCAACATCTGAAGGTTTTAATTCCAAAATAAATCGTGCTATATTTCTCAGTTTTGTCCCAAAGTTTCGAAAGTTTTTACAACGCTCGTCAAGAAGCTGTCTGGATACTCTGCCGTCACGGCCAGGAATGCTGTATGTATAAAGTGCCATTCTAACTGCATCCACTCCCCACTGGTTTATAAGCTCAACCGGATCAATGCCATTGCCAAGCGATTTGGAAAATTTTCTTCCCTCAAGATCTCTTAACATTCCATGGAAAAACATGGTTTTAAAAGGAATTTGGCCTGTAAAATATTTGGAAATCATGATCATTCGCGCAATCCATAAATATTTAATTTCCGGTGCCGATATTTCAAAATCCCAAGGGAAGTATTTTTCAAATAGAATATTTGTCTTGCGGGTGACACGACTGGGAGGGTTCTCGACAGCGCGGAGTCGCAATTCATTAACAGACTGAGCGTTTTTATTTGAATGACGAGCACTGGCGGGATGGAAAGTCGGGACAGGACCCGCTTCTCCGATCCATCCTAAAGTCGACAGCGGCCAAAGCCCGGAAGAAAACCATGTATCCAGAACCTGTTCATCCTGCTTCCATCCCTCGCCTGGTGATTCTAATGAAATCCGGATCTCCTCTGACTTTTCACTTATCACTTTCCCCTTATCACTTTTTTTATACCAAACTGGAATTCTATGCCCCCACCAGAGGCTGCGAGAAATACACCAGTCGTGAATATCCTTTAGCCATTCAACCAAAATCTTTTTGTAATTTTTCGGCAGGAAATTAATCTTATCGCGATTTATTGTGCTGATTGCTCCTTTAGCCAAATCCTCAACCTTCACAAACCACTCCTCGGAAATTAACGGCTCCACAATACTTTTGCATCTCTCACAAACCGCAACGTTGTGCACATAATCCTCAACTTTAACTAAGATGCCCTTTTCTTTGAGCTCCGGTAGCATTTTTTCGCGTGCCACCAGAACTTTCATTCCTGCGTATTTGCCGGCAAGCTCTGTCAGTTTTCCTTCTTTATCAATTGCCTGAAGAATTGGTAAATCATGGCGTTTGCCGATTTCGTAGTCAGTGAAATCGTGCCCCGGCGTAACTTTAATGACACCGGTTCCGAATTTTGGATCAACTGCTAAATCCCCAACCACTTTCATTTTTCGTTTTCCAACTAAAGTTTCGATTTCAAATTCTTGGCCGATATATTTTTGATAACGTTTATCTTCCAGATTAACAGCCATTGCCGTATCACCAAATTTTGTTTCGGGCCGGGCAGTTGCTAAAGTAAATGGGCCGTATTTCAAAAAATAAAGTTTTTCGCGTCTTTCCTCGTATTCGACCTCTGCATCCTCAATTGCCGTGTTGCATTTCGGACACCACTGAACAATGTATGGACCTTTATAAATTAATCTCCGGTCATAGTAAGTTTTAAATTCCTCAAAGACTGCACGTCTTGGCCCGTCATCCAAAGTAAAAACTTCTCTGCTCCAGTCAGCACTAAGTCCCATGAATCGCCACGCGCTCGACACTGATTTATAAACGTCGTCCTTGAATTTAAATGCTTCTTCTAACCATTTTTCGCGACCCAACTTTCGTTTGGAAAGATTTTTCTTTTTCAAAACTTTGTCAAAAGTCGCTTCAAATTGGATACCGGCATGATCAACTCCCGGCAGCATAAGAACATCAAATCCTTGAAGCCTTTTAAATCTGGCAACAGTATCCAAAATTGCATGCTGCATTGCATGGCCTAGATGCAGTTCGCCGGTTAAGTTAGGTGGAGGGATCAAAAGTGAATACGGTTTTTTTGGTGATGTTGGATCGGCACTGAACAACTTCTCTTTTTCCCAAAAATCGTAGATTTCTTTTTCTGATTTATCTTGCATTTTGTTGTATTTTGTTTCCATTTCTTCTATTAACTATTAACGATTTACCATTAACATTTCCACTGAGTCCTTCCGTAAAACTTTCCCGCCTCCGTCAAGACTTCGGCGGGCAGGCACGTGAAATAAATAAAATTTTTACATCTCTGGCACGTGCAAATTTTTGACTCAATTTCTGAGTCATGTTGATAACTTACTATTTAACTACCGAACTACCGATCGATCAAACAACCCAATTATCTCAGAAAATTTTTTTTATGTGAAATGCAGTTCGGGATCGGCTTGCAATTTTAATGGATTAATTTTTTTATAAACATAGAATGCCGCTGCGGCAATCATCGTGCCGTTGTCAACAGAGAGGGTTTTGGAAGGGAAGAAAACTTTTTTGTCGATGCGGGTTGCGGCGTCTGCCATTTGCGATCTAAGAAGTGTATTGGCTGCCACACCTCCGCCGACAACTATTGAATTGCAGCTAAATTTTTGGGCAGCCTCAACGGTTTTTTTAACCAACACATCAACGACTGCCTTTTGAAACTCATCAGCAACTGCTGATTTTTTTTCTTTACTATGAACTATGGCCTCATCACTATGAACTAGGTTAACAACCGCTGTTTTCAAGCCGGAAAAAGAAAAATTAAAATCACCCGATCCAATCATTGGTCTTGGCAATTTTACCGTCAACTGTGAACCGTCAACTGTCAACTGTCGAGCGACTCGCTCGATCTCCGGTCCGCCCGGGTAGCCAAGACCTAAAAGTCTGGCTACTTTGTCAAATGCCTCACCGGCACTATCATCAAGCGTTGTCCCTATCAATTTAAAATCACCGTGTTTTCTCATTAGAATTAAATCTGTGTGACCACCGGAAACTATTAAGGCGATGAGTGGAAATTTCGGCTTGTTATCGAGCGAGATCCAGTTTGCATATATATGCCCGACCAAGTGGTTAACGCCAATTAACGGTTTTTCCCAGGCAAGAGCAAGCGATTTGGCAGTTTCTACTCCTATCAAAAGTGATCCGATCAGCCCTGGGCCATGCGAAATTGCAATTGCATCGATATTTTTCTTTGCCCAGTTTTGAATTTTTGATTTTTGCGATTTGTTTAGAATTTCGTGTTTAGAATTTAGGATTTGTGAGGCTTTTATTAAAGCCTCTTCAATAACCGGAATGATTACCTTAATCTGTTCACGGGCAGCAACTTCCGGAACCACCCCGCCATACTTTTTTTGAAGATCGACAGAGGAAGAAACAACATTTGAAAGCAGCTTTCGTCCATCTTTGACAACAGCTGCCCCGGTTTCATCGCAAGTGGTTTCGATTCCTAGAATCTTCATAGACTATAAAGAAACCATCTTGAGTCATATCGAAAGATCGTTTCGATGTGTAAAATTTTCATCTGGGGATTTACAGCTCAAAATCTACTTGATCACCAATTGCCAGCCCGTTTGCAGCAGCCAGGCCTGCGTTAATTTCCAAAATGTACTGCGACTCTGCGCTTGGTCTGTACCTTTTTAATTCGTCATCGTTTTTATCTGGTTCAGGTTGTGCGTTTTGCGCGATATCAACAATTTTTTTGTCCTTGTCAATCCAAATAATATCGATCGGGAACTGCACATCCTTCATCCAAAAAGTATAAATTGCCAACTTGTCATAGACGAAGAGCATGCCTTCTGATATCGGTAAGCTTTCACGATCAGATAATCCCTTCTTTTTCTCCTTATCACTGGCCGCAATTTCGGCTGCAGTGTCAAGACTCTTAACCCTAACTCTTGTCTTTGCTTCTTCCACCTGTTCTCTCGGATTGGTAACAGCGCTCTGTGTACTTTCTCTTGGGCCAGGAAGCTGGCCAATAGTGGTGAATCCGCGGCCAAATACCAGCAAAGCCACAATAACAAGAAACAGACCTCCGATTATTGCCAAATCTTTTTTCAAATTCATCCTTCGACTCCTTTCAGTCGCTTGAGGACAAGTTTAAAAGAATCATAACACCGGGAATTAGAAATTGGAAATTAATTTTTACTACTACCAGTTATTATCACTGGTTTTGCAAAAGTTGTAAGCTGTATCTGGAGGCGGTAATTCTTTGCATTTTGCCCCAGGCTGATTCCAGATCTCTTTATCTGATGTTTTTTCTAATGCAGCCCAAAGTGTAGCTTTATTAAAATCAGTTGAAACTGTGTAAAGATATTTGTACTCTCCTTCAGTTGATTCCGGTGGTGGAGATTCCGGTGGTGGAGACTCCGGGGACGGAGGTAAACTGCAATCCGGATTCTGAAAGATTTGGTCTAATTCTGTATTTGGGAATTTGCCACTGTGAAGAGTTTTTGATCTAAGGGGTGCTCCACGCTTACACCATTCTTCATACATTTCACTATCCACGGTATCATGGTAAAATTCCCAGCCAATCATCCCCTCGCCTTTTGCTGAGCCAAAAAAGTTAGTTTTAACATCGTCCCATATTGCTTGGTCACCTGCCGTTGTTGGATTACGACCCAGCCAAGTAAAACCAATCATTACTCTTCCAATAAGATTATTATTCAAAATTGTATTGTAGCTGTTTTGAACTAAATCCTGAGGGCTTTGTTCATAAGAACCATGCATTACCATTAAGTACCAAGTGGGCATTGCATCGGCTGCGTCAATAATTGAATTTCTAAATTGCTGAAGTAAGGCAGCATACGAATATCCTTGGGCAGTAAAAGTAGAAGTTGGCAGGGCTTTGATTTGATCTTCCGGACAAGGAGAGGAGAAGAAATATGAACTTACACAATAAATTCCAATTGCAACACCAGAGGCATCATTTGCATCCAAATAAATAGTCTGATTTGGAAAGACTTTAACAAACTCTTCAGCCTTAATGTGATTAGGGGGTGAAACTAAAACGTAATTTATTGTTGATTCTAAAGCATTCCCACTATAATGATTGTAAATTGCCTGCAACATTTCTTTTCTCTCTGCTTGATATACAGGATCTGTCATCCAAGGGAAACAGTTCCATGCCGGATTTAGGGGAGCCCCTGATTGATTCCAGCAGACCGTTTTTACATTTTTTTGTGTTCTTAGCCAGTCAGGGGAGCTGGGGCCCGCATGAATTCGAATATAAGCTTTCTTACCGGCATTTTTTAGTTCTTGTAACTTACTGTCAAGGTAAGTCCAATTGAAACTGTCATCCGAGGATTCTAATTTTGCCCATTGCTGTGCCAGGGAATAACCTGCTGCATAAGGCAGGTTGTATTTGGAAGAATTCAAGTTGGCCTCAAACCCAACTGCGCCGGTAGTAATATATGATCCAAAGTAGTGCGTTGATAGTGTTGTAGCACTGACTAACTGAGGCTCAAAAAGGTTTGTTCCTTGTCTAACCTTTTGAATAAATTGCGCCAAGTTATTTAAAATCCCCGCTTGTTTCGGGTCTTTTGGTA
>CAYMIE010000019.1:7449-11809 GCA_964390405.1 uncultured Gammaproteobacteria bacterium
ACTTGCTAAAATCCCGGCAACAGAAATTGCAATTAATATTTCAAGGAGTGTAAAACCGCGCTTGGTTGATGCCTGGAATTTGAGTCGCCCCCATATGTTTTTTGACAATTTGGCTAGAGTGACTTGTACGTCTCCCCCCCCGAGTCTACAATTAAAGTTGAAAGCAAACTTTGTCTCACTGTTAACATCATACGACTAAATCTGTCCAAATGAAAACTGCCCGGGCATTCACTTTAATTGAGCTTTTAATCGTCATTGCCATCTTAGGGATTCTGGCTTCAGCAGTTCTTGTCGCCATTAACCCCGGCAAACGCACAGCCCAAGCCCGAGATGCCAAAAGAAAAAACGATATTAATGCTATAGCCAATGCTTTAGTAGGGTACTACACATTAGTTGGTGGTTACCCAAACGAAGAAGGTGCTTGTGAGACAAGCCGAGGGAGAAGAGATCCTTGTCCAGGCACTGGTAGTGACTGGAATACGGCGGATGCTTTTTATAAAAACTTAGTAGAAGATCAAGCATTTCTTAAGAGACTTCCGATAGATCCCAAAAATGACGATATTTACTACTATAAATATGAACCAAGTGCACAATCTACTGGAGATTGTAGAATAGTAGCAGGCAACGGTTCTTGTACACGGTACTGGATAGGGGCAAAGCTGGAAGCCGTAGGTGATCCCTCGAAACAGGGTAAGATAGTCTTTCGCTGTTCAGATGATATAGTACTAGCCGCGGGAGCGGGTTGTAAGGAGGTGGAATACCCCAATGCTACTGGAGCAGACAGCTTTGATGAATTTTGGCGAATTTATTAAAAAGCAACCTCCTATATTAGCTTATTCTAATGACCAAATCTTTTTTCAAATTCACCCTTCGACTCCGCTCAGTCGCTGGAGGACAAGTTTATACCAATCGATTATTAATTTTTCGCTAAGGATAATTTGAATCATATCATTAGAAATTAGATATTAGAAATTAGAAATTAGAACTTCCTGAGCATTGCTCAGGTTCCTGTCCCCACCAAGTATACTGCTTGCCAAGGCCTAAAATTTGATTTAAATGTGTCATCAATTATCAACGCATCTCCTTTATAAACTTTTCTTGAAAATACCGAAGTCAAACCCTCAGCCGCAAAGTCAACCTGTTTTGTAGTACCCTTTGGCAATGCTGGATCGTCTTGGTACAAAGGTTCTGGAGCTGGGCGTTTGTTGGAAAGAACAGGGTCGGAAATCTCTACATTCCTACCGTCACTGGTTCCGTAGATATCGACCTGCAATTTAGATTGAGCCCTGTCAACTATAGCCTGCACCAGAATATGGTGGCCAGTATCATTTTTGAATTTCAAATCAACTGTTGGCGACCAGATCGTCGCATCAAAACCCGGCGCAAACCCTCTTTGCTCATAATATGCAACTCTGTAGGCATGGGCTGTCCTGGCTTCAATTGGCAAACCTGCATTCAAAGCCGCGCGAAATACTGTTGTGGAAACTTGGCAAATTCCCCCGCCATCGTCAAGAACTGTCCTGCCTTTATTAATAACGTATGCTTGCTTAAATCCCTGCTCGGCAGAAACCGGCCCAACTATGCTGTTGAAAGAAAAAACTTCTCCCGGAGGAACTAAAGTGCCATTAATTAGAGAAGCACCAAGACCAATATTAAAGACTCGGTTAGGAATTGAACCCGCAAAATATGAATTGCCGCTGGCAACTAGCTCACGAATTCCCAGAGAATTGATTTCTTCATTGGCAATTCTCGCTTTAGTTACGTTAACCGGCAGCTTGATAGCTACTTCTTCGCGAGAGTCTAAATTGTCGACAGAAACGACATTCAAAATTAAATCTTTAGTTAATGTTTTGTCGAGTGCCTGTCCGTCCTGAGCCGGAGTAAACTTGCTAACCTTTACTCCGTCTAACTCAAGAGTTGCGTCAACCGTTGGCTTGTCGACGACTATTGCAATTTCCTCTATAAAGAGTGCCAGCTTTTCATTGTCCAGCTGAACTTCCAAAGCCGGTTGTTCTTTACCCTTAAAATTTACATCATTAATAATTAGCGGTGTTGAACTTAAATGTACAGATACTAGGTTGTTGTCTATCTGCCCTCGGGCGTAAAATTTTAACAAATCGGCGAGCGTTTCCCCGGTTATTGTCCAAGTGTCAAATCCATAGGAAAGAATTATATTTTGGTTATTCAAAGTTTTTACTTTTTCAAAAGCCGCCTTAGCATTTTCATTTTTTATTTTGGGCTTGTCCTCAATATATGTGGCAATAATCGGCGCATTTGAAAAATTGTCGAGCCTGCTAACTAGATCGCTCACCAGTTTTGTCCTGTCAACGACGACGCCGTTTTTCTCTTTTAAAATTTCAACTTCACCCGTACCAAATGAAATAGTCGCATCGCTTGCTTTTTTTTCAATGTCGGCAAACTTTTCATCAAGCAAGTTGGATAATTTCGAATAGTCAACTTTATAGCTCGGTTTAATTTTTTTCTTGAAAAACAATGCAGTCATTCGGTTTCCATAATCCTCAAGCGGGTTATCGGCAATAAAGAGGTCAAAAATATTTTGTTTTGAAATTTCATTGTCAAAATCAATACCCAACTCGTGCGGCAAAAGTTCAATTTTGGCGTTACCTGCCAAGATAGTGATCTTTTCAGTTTCGAAACTTTCTATGCGGTTGTCTACGACTTTGGAAATCTGCTCAATGTTCCTGCCGGCAACGTTAAAATTTGTAAAATAAGTATTTGGCAAAGCTTTACTAGCAAATAAAACCGCGTAAACTAAAAAAATCATTGACAGGGAAAAGAAGGTAATAGTAAATATCCCGAGCGCTTTATTGAGCTCACTCTTTTTTCTTTTCATAAAAACAGCTAGTTAAAGCTAGCCTTATGATATTATATTAATAATTAGCAGGAATACAAAAATTCCGCACCTTTTACAAATGTCACCTGCCAAACTGCTCACAGTTTTCACTCTCTCAATAATTCTTTCCGGATGCTCGTATTTTACAGGGGGCCAGCCGGAAAACATAACCTTAAAATACTGGGGCACCTGGGACAGCGCCACTGTTATGAATCAGATCCGGCAGGACTATAAACTGATCAAGCCTTATGTAGACATTGAATATCAAAAACAACCGCAACAGCAGTACCGCGAGACTATCAAAGCAAGAAGCCAA
The DNA here is from genome assembly GCA_964390405.1 of uncultured Gammaproteobacteria bacterium. GTDB lineage: Bacteria > Patescibacteriota > Microgenomatia > Curtissbacterales > GWA2-41-24 > WO2-FULL-40-11. The sequence goes on from CAYMIE010000019.1 coordinate 10,620, forward strand.
ACAGGTGACGGCCCGGATGTGTTTCAGTTTCACAATACTTGGACACCGATGCTGGTTCGGGAGTTGGCTCCGATTCCCGAAGGTGTAATTTCTCAATCAGAGTTTCAAGAAAATTACTTTACTACGGTTTTTACTGATCTTAGAAACTCCCAAAAAGAATTTGTTGGCGCTCCGATGGGTGTCGACGGGCTTGGTCTTTACTGGAACGAAGATCTATTCCAGGCAGCCGGAGTTTTGACACCGCCGGCAACCTGGCAGGAACTTGCCCAGACTGCGGCAAGGTTAACTGTTAAAGACAGGGCCGGCAATATTCGAACAGCCGGCATAGCACTGGGCACGTCATCTAACGTCGATCATTTTTCAGATATATTGGGTCTGATGGTTTTGCAAAACGGAGGTGATTTAAGGCGCCCAACCGATCAACAGAGTGCCGACGCTCTTGACTATTATGTCCACTTTGCCAAGGGTGAAGACAGAATTTGGGATGAAGCCATGCCGCCTTCAACTATTGCCTTCTATAGCGGCAGTTTGGCAATGTACCTCGGGCCAAGTTGGAGGGCAGCCGAAATAAAAAGAGAAAATCCCCAGCTCAAATTTAAAGTTGCTCCTGTTCCTCAACTCACGGATGGCAGTGTTGCCTGGGCAAGTTACTGGGCGGTTGGGGTATCCAGCAAAATCAAAGACAAGGATAAGCAAAAAGAAGCCTTTGAATTTCTAAAATATCTTCAAAAAGACGAAACCTTAATTAAACTCTATAGTGAATCGGCAAAAACTCCAGGCAGGCTAATCGGCATGCCCTATCCTAAAAAGGAGCTTGCTAAAAAATTAGCATCAGACCCGATTTCCGGTGCCTATGTTACTTTTGCTCCATTCATGCACTCTTTCCCGATGGCCTCCAACACTTTCGACAATGGCCTTAATGACCAGATAATTGCGGTATATAAAGAAGCAGTCGACGAGGCATTTAAAAGAACTTCTTCCAATAAGGCACTGGAGATTGTTGCCCAGAAGGTCGCAGAGATATTCCGCAATGTTGGTTCTCTCTAGGATAAGCCTCTAGTTATTGACATTAGCCTTATTTTTTGCGAAAATTCTGTCGGGCTACGTTCAACTCAAATGAATGTAGCAGGTCATATCCAGTACCGTCTGGTACACGACATGGCAAAGCCCCTCCTGCTAAAATCAGTAAG
>CAYMIE010000020.1:0-2079 GCA_964390405.1 uncultured Gammaproteobacteria bacterium
ATTTTATAGAAGTTAGTGGAAAAGTAGATAAAACAAAAGCAGGGGAGCTGACAATTTTTGTAAATGAGTTTAAACTTCTTACCAAATCAATCCGACCTTTGCCTTCGACGTGGTATGGCCTAAAAGATATCGAAGAAAGATACCGTAAACGCTATTTAGATTTATTATTAAATAGGCAAGCAAGACAAGTTTTTGAAATTCGCTCAAAAATTATCCAAGCGCATCGTCAGTTTTTACTTGACAAAGATTACATCGAAGTGGAAACCCCAGTCCTGCAACCTCTCTACGGTGGTGGTCTGGCACGTCCCTTTAAAACTTATCAAAACGCGCTCGGGATTTCTCTTTACATGAGAATTTCGACCGAACTTTATCTAAAACGCCTGATTGTTGCCGGCTTTGAAAACGTTTTTGAATTCGCCCGCGTTTTTAGAAATGAAGGAATAGATAGAAGCCACAACCCTGAGTTCACGATGTTGGAAACAATGACGGCCTATGCCGATTACCTTGACAGTATGAAACTGGTAGAAGAAATGACCGAACATGTTGTTAAAACTGTAATCGGTACAACGAAAGTTAAATACGACAATCAAACCATCGACTTTAAAACTCCATGGAAAAAGTATCGCATGGTCGATTTAGTTAAAGAGCAAACCGGTGTCGATTTTGATAAAATTAGCAAATTCGAAGATGCTGTAAAAGAGGCAAAAAAACTGGGTGTAGAACTTAAACCGTTCGAAAAATCGGTGGGTTTAGTTCTGGCCGAAGTTTTTGAGCAAAAATGTGAACAAAAACTTATTCAGCCAACGGTAATTTACGATTACCCGACAGAAACTTCCCCACTGGCTAAAAAGTGCAAAAACCCGCGTTACGTTGAGCGCTTTGAACACTACGTTACAGGCATGGAAAGTTCCAACAACTACAGCGAGTTGAACGATCCAATTGATCTTGGCATGCGTTTTAGCGATGAAAGGAAAAAAGAAAGGCTGGGTGAAGAAGAAGCGCATCAAACGGACAAAGATTTTATTGAGTCGCTGGAATACGGTATGCCGCCGACATCCGGCATTGGTCCGTCAATTGATCGCTTGGTTATGATTTTGACAGATTCAAAGTCAATTAAAGATGTAATTCTCTTTCCAACATTAAAACCCGAAAATGTAAAAGATAAAAAATGAGAAACACAATTATATATTTCATTATTCCAGCTTTATTGTCTGTACTGGTCGTATTTGTTGCTATGGGTGCTTGGTCGAACTATACGCCAGGTTACATGGCAAATATACTTTTGCCTTTTATCGTAGTCTCTTTAATCTTTGCTGGAGCTTATGCGGCAGTTATAAAAGTTATTTTTAAAGATACAATTTCCTTTTTAGGAATTTTTATATTCTCGTTTGCGTTGTTGATTATTCTTTCTTTTCTACTCGTCTTTGTTGGCTTTGCATTTTTTGATAGACATTAAGTCATAGCCGCATGAAAAAAGAAACTCTTAAAAAAATTCTCAAAGTTTTTTTGACGCTCCAGTGGGCAAAAGAACTTCCCAGACAAGGATTTATTGCACTTGGATTTAAAAGGAACGAAGCAGACAGCGTCGCTGCCCATTCCTGGTCTACGGCGATGCTTGTTTATTTGCTTGCAACTGAAATTAAAAAGAGTGGCCAGAAGATAGATGTTGATAAGGCTGTCAAAATGGCTCTCTTCCATGATATGGCAGAAACAATTGTTGGCGACGTCGGAACTTTTGTTAAAGGCATGGCAAAGGGAGCATTTGCGAAAGTTGAAGAAGAGGGGCTTAAGTGGCTGGTTAGTGATCTTCCGCAAAAGAAAGAAATAATCGAATTAGTGGAGGAATATATGTACAGGAAATCACTTGAAGCAAGAGTTTGCAAAGCGGCAGACAATCTTGATGCGCTCGCTCAAACCAAAGGTGTACCGGCGGCAGCAAGCGCGCTAAAATATTTTAAAGAGGTTTATCATATAACTAAGATCCCTTGGCACAAAACTGCAGTTGAAATGATAATTAAAGACGAAGTAGAACCGGAAAGGAGCTGGCAGAAAAAGTAGAATGCTTGATATAAAATTTAT
>CAYMIE010000020.1:2089-11407 GCA_964390405.1 uncultured Gammaproteobacteria bacterium
TCAGTTGTCATTCTGGGGACGAGCGAAGCGAGGACACCAGAATCTATGAAAGCTATGTTCGTTTACATTATGGCAAATGCTAGACCAACCTTATATGTTGGAGTAACAAACAATTTGATTAGAAGAGCATACGAACATAGACAGGAATTAGTGTCGGGTTTTACAAAAAAGTATCATTTACATAAACTAGTCTATTTTGAAGTTGTAGAAGGTCAATTGCAAGCCATTATCAGAGAAAAACAAATTAAAGATATGAATAGAGCTGATAAACTAGAAATGATTTTTAAAATTAATCCTTCCTTTGAAGATCTTTATCTAAAAATAATAAAAGATTCTGGACAAGCCAGAATGACAAGTTTAACTGAGTAGAAGAAATGACTAAATTTCTTATTAGGACCATCGGTGTATTAATATTGTGTGCTATTGTCATAGGATTATTATGGTATTTTCGCATCTGGCCTTTTAGATGTCCTGAGGTTATAGGTCACCCTTATCCAGTTTGGATAGATAATTGTTCAGATAGTTTAATTTTTGTAGATCTATAAATGCTTGATATTAAATTCATTCGCCAAAACGCCAAAAAAGTTGAAGAAAACGCCAAAGATAAAGGCTATAAAGTTGATATTAAAAAGCTTTTGGAAGTTGATAAAAAAAGGCGAGAGTTAATCGAAGAAGTTGATAAGCTCAGGTCCAAACGCAAAGAAATCGCCCAAAAGCGTGACGAAAAACAGGGTCAACAACTCAAAAAAGATTTAAAGCTAGACGAGAATAAACTAGAAAAGCTAAATGAAGAATTCTATGATCTAATTAGGCAAGTTCCAAATCTCGCGAAAGATGATGTACCAGTTGGTCGTGACGAGTTAGAGAATAAGATTACCAGACAAGTCGGACGTAAAAATCAATTCAATTTTAAGCCTAAAGATCACTTAGAATTGGGAGAAAGCTTAGATTTAATTGATATTGAACGCTCTTCAAAAATTTCCGGACCCAGACAATCATTTATCAAAAATGAATTGGTAGCTCTCGAACTAGCACTCATCAACTTTAGCTTTGATATACTTGAGGGCGAAGGATTTATCAAAGTTATTCCACCGCTTATCATCAATAAAAAAGCTGTCGCAGGACTTGGTTATCCGGAATACGAAAGGGGAGAGGGTTACAAAATAGACGATCAGTACCTTGTCGGTACATCAGAGCACTCAATCGTCCCAATGCACATGGATGAAGTTTTTCATACTGATGATCTTCCCCGCCGCTACGCTGCTTTTTCAACTGCCTTTAGACGCGAAGCAGGTTCTTACGGAAAAGACACAAGGGGAATCTTTCGAGTTCATCAATTCGATAAAATAGAAATGGTTTCATTCATAAATCCAAAAGATGATAAAAATGAACTCGAATTCTTGCTATCAATCCAAGAAAAATTGGTTAAAGCTCTGGATCTTCCCTATCAAGTGGTTGAAATGTGCACGGGCGATTTAGGATTTCCAACGGCTAAGAAAATAGATATAGAAACTTGGCTTCCTTCACAAAATCAGTACCGAGAGACTCATTCGCTGTCAACCACAACCGATTTTCAATCCCGCCGCCTCAATATTAAATTCAATGAGGGAGATGACAAAAATTTTGTCAATATTTTAAACGGTACAGCGTTTGCTATTGGCAGAATTCTTATTGCTATCATGGAAAATTATCAAACTAAAGACGGTTCTATCGAAGTTCCCAAAGTCCTCCAAAAATACACAAGATTCACCAAAATTCCCTCTTAAATACTTTTGACCGCCCTTTATCTTTCTTGCTAGACTTAAATTATGAGGGGCTTTTCGGCAATTATCATAATTTTTGGGTTTATCACCGCAGTTGTTTTAGTTGCATTAACGCTATACGATGATTACAAAAAAAAATCAGAAAATACGTCTGTAATATCTGCACCCGCGGATTTCGATTATTTAGTCTCCGGTCAGTTTACAAAAAGAGCCACAGATTCCGATACCAAAGACTTGACTGAACAGATTAGTATTTATCAAACAGAATCAAACATAAAAAAAGGTTTCCCAACCACATTTCAAATATACACTCCAACTTATTCAGAATGCTATCGAATAAGAGACAGCCTCGACGCCCTTGATTACGTTGATAGCGTAACTTGTGAAAAGTTGCCAAATTGATTTCTAAAAATAAGTTGACACCCAAATTTTCATATTTTAAATTGAGTTAAGCGAAAATTAAAATATATCAGAGGAGCGCCATTGGTCGATTCGGTCTGAGCTCACGGTCGAAGACATGACTGAAAGGTGCCAAGGCGAACTGCTGATATATCAGTAATTTCCAAAGCCTCCAGCTGCTCGAGGAGGCTTTTTATGTTAAAATTTACACCCATGTCCTACCTGCTTGATCATAAACAAGCAAAAGTCAAAAAACTCAATCGCCAAAAAAAACAAGAGCGCGAAGTGCGTAAACATAGAGTAAAACATGAATCAGGTCGAAGTACGAAAGCACTCTGGGTGCGACTTGTCGAACAATCACAAAAACTGAGAAAGAAAAATGCTGGGATTTCTAAATAAATTCTTAGATTCAAACGAAAAACAGGTTAACAAGCTTCAACCTTTAGTTTTGGAAGTCGGAAGCTTTGAGAATAAGATTCAAAAGTTAACCGATGCTAAACTAAAAGCCAAAACTGCCGAATTTAAACTTCGTTTTGAAAAAGGGAGCTCGCTCGACGATTTACTACCAGAAGCCTATGCCGCAGTTCGTGAAGCAGCCAAAAGAACCTTGAAACAGCGTCATTTCGATGTTCAAATTTTAGCAGGAATAGTTCTTCATCAGGGAAAAATTGCCGAACAAAGAACCGGAGAAGGAAAAACGCTGACAGCTTCTCTAGCTCTCTACCTCAACTCTTTGGCTAGCAGAGGAGTACACTTGGCAACTGTTAACGATTACTTGGCCAGAATTGGTCTTGGCTGGATGGGCCCAATCTATGCTGCTCTTGGCGTTTATGCCGGCTGCATCATGCAGGAAAAGGCATTTATTTATGACCCAAAATTTGAAGATAAAACCCAGACCGACTGGCGTCTGCGCCACCTTCGTCCGGTTGAAAAACAAGAAGCCTACAGGGCAGATATAACCTATGGTACTAACAACGAGTTTGGTTTTGATTATCTTAGAGACAACATGGTCTGGGATCTTTCGGATAAAGCGCAACGAGAACACCATTTCACGATCGTCGACGAAGCCGATTCAATTTTAATAGATGAAGCGAGAACTCCTCTAATTATTTCTGCACCAGCTGCCCAAGCGACCGACAAATATTTCCAGTTTGCGAAATTAGTTGATGAATTGTCTGGTTCAACCGATTATGTCATCGACGAAAAACTAAAAACAGCTAACCTAACAGAACACGGAATTGCTAAAGTTGAAAAACGGCTCGGAGTTCCCAATCTTTACGAAAAAGATTTTGGAGCTATTCACCATATCCAGCAGGCGCTGAGAGCCAGAACTCTTTATCGCAAAGATAAGGATTACGTTGTCAAAGACGGAGAAATAATTATAGTTGACGAATTTACCGGGCGCTTGATGCACGGCAGGCGATGGTCAGAAGGGCTGCATCAGGCAATAGAAGCAAAGGAAGGGGTGGAGGTTCAAAAAGAATCACAAACTCTGGCTACGATATCTTTCCAAAATTATTTCCGGCTCTACGAAAAGTTGGCTGGCATGACAGGAACCGCTGCCACAGAAGCTGAAGAGTTTCACAAAATTTACAATGTCGAGGTTATGGTAATTCCGACAAATAAGCCAATGATTAGAAAAGATGCTACCGATGTCGTTTACAAAACTGCAAAAGCCAAATTCACCGCGGTTGCAACTGAAGTTGCCAAAAGGAATGAAAAAGGGCAGCCGGTTCTAATCGGTACAACCTCAATCGAGAAAAATGATTTTCTTGCTTCTCTTCTTAAAAGAAAAGGCATTAAACACGAAGCCCTAAATGCTAAAAACCATCAGAGGGAAGCGGAAATTATTGCTCAAGCCGGCACTCGAGGCACTGTTACATTAGCAACAAACATTGCCGGACGTGGAGTTGATGTGATTTTGGGCGGAACTCCTCCAACAGACAAATTGGGAAGGCCAATTACAAACGGTAAAGACTTTGAAAAGTGGCAAAAAAATCACGACGAAGTTATAGAACTAGGCGGTCTGCACGTTGTCGGAACTGAAAGACACGAAGCAAGACGCATCGATAACCAGCTTCGTGGTCGTTCTGGCCGCCAAGGCGATCCTGGCTCATCAAAATTTTATGTGTCGCTGGAAGACGAAATAATGAGATTATTCGGTGGGGAACAAATTGCCAAAATTATGACCTCTTTTAAACTTCCTGAAGATACGCCGATTGAGCACGGTATGGTATCAAAAGCAATAGAAAACGCCCAAGTTAAAGTAGAAACTCACAATTTTGACATTCGCAAACACTTAGTAGAATACGACGATGTTGCCAACAAGCAAAGAGAAATAATCTATAGGCGAAGAAATGAGATTCTGGTTTCGATTCAGGATGAAAAGCAGGCACATAAAATAAAAGAAGAAATCCAAGAGAAAATTCATGCGGAAGTTGAAAATCTCGTTTTGATGCATTCTCCCGAAGGAACTTCCCAACCCGAACATGAAAAAATAATTAAAGAATTTACGACCATAGTTTCTTTCGATCAAACAAGCGAGCAATCTTTGCTTTCAGATATTAAAAAAATTAAGGATCCCCAAAAACTTTCTATTTTTCTCGAAAAAGTAATTGATACTCTTTACGAAGAGCGAGAAAAATCGTTGGGCGAGAAACAGGCTCGAGATATCGAAAAATTCGTCAGCCTTTCCGTAATCGATACATTGTGGATACAGCACTTGGATTCTCTCGATGATCTTCGCGAAGGAATTGGCTTGCGCGCTGCTGGCCAGCGTGATCCCTTGGTTGAATATAAACAAGAGGCTTATTCGATGTTCGAAAAATTAGTAGCTAACATTGATTACGACATAGTTCACCGGATTTTTAGAATCCAAGTTAGACGAGAGCCGGCGATCGAAAAATTGGAAGAGCAAGGAATTGAAGTTCACCCGCAAGCTAAACTATCTGGTGATCTCCAGTCACCAATTGCAAGCGAATCTAAGAAGTCCAGTAGAGCAACTTTACAAACTCCAGTTGAAAAGGATCCAAACCAAATGACCGATGAGGAATTGGATGCCGAAATAGCCAGACTAGAAGCTCTCCAAACACAAGGAGAGCAGTCAAATGGACAAGTTTCAACTCAAGTCGGTAATCCGTTTAACTCCACGAGTCAGCCAGTAAAAGTAAGTAAGATCGGCCGCAACGACCCTTGCCCTTGCGGGACGATAAATCCGACCACCGAAAAACCTTATAAGTACAAGAAGTGCGGAATGATCAATGCACCATACCATAAAGGTTAAACTAGCTTGATTCATTTGACTTTAACCCAGATTTCTCAAATACTTGAAATATGCCCACATCATTCAAAAAAGGCATATTCCATGCCAGCCCGATTGTATTTATTCTTATCTTTCTGCTGATAACAGCTATACTTTTTAAAAAAAACATTCACACAATATTAAATGCCGTAGCATGGCAATTTGGCATCAATCTTAATAATATCCAAAAGGATAGCTACGTAAACTGGATTAAAAATCAAAACGGTCAACCAGAAAATACCCTCAGTGGCATTTTTCTTAACAAACGAATTGATTATATAAATGCACAAGCCGGCGAAGCGAGTGTAATCTTAGGTGAACAATTAACCGCAAACGGCGAAAAATGGATAGAAGTTGATCTTTCCGACCAAAGGCTTTACATGAAAGAAGGCGACACTGCTGTGGGCAATTTTTTAGTATCAACCGGCAAATGGTATCCTACCCCAACAGGAGAGTGGCGAATTTGGACAAAACTCCGCTATACCAGAATGAAAGGCGGGTCGAAAGCACTCGGAACTTTTTATGATTTACCAAACGTTCCCTTTACCATGTATTACTATAAGGGTTATGGCATTCACGGGGCATATTGGCACAGTGATTTTGGTACACCCAGAAGCCACGGTTGTGTTAACATGAAACCGGATGAAGCCGGCATTGTTTACTCTTGGGCAAATGTCGGTACCCGCGTGGTTGTCCATCAATGAATTATTTTCTAGCCATCTTAGCCGGAGCAATTCAAGGCCTGACTGAATTTTTGCCAATCTCGTCAACCGGCCATCTGATAATATTTGAAAATTTTTTTGGCATTTCTCAGGAAAATTTTGGACTTACTTTTGACGCATCTCTACATCTTGGTACGCTGCTCGCAGTAATAATTTTCTTTCATAAGGATTATTCAACAATATTTAATTTTAAAAATAAACTTTTATTGCTCTTATTTGTCGGGACATTACCGGCTGTTTTTTTTGGTCTAGTTTTCGAACGGCAGATATCCACAGTATTTAGAAGTACGACTCTGGTAGCTTTAGCACTCATTTTATTTAGTGTTGTAATCTTATCTTCTGAATACTTTGGTAAAAAAATTAAAAAAAGGAAAGACCTAACAATATTAAGCGCAATGATAGTCGGTTTATTCCAGTCTATCGCCTTAATTCCTGGCGTTTCCAGAAGCGGTTCAACTATCTCAGGCGGTTTGTTTCTCGGCTTGACCCGAGAAGAATCAGCAAGATTTGCGTTTCTCCTGTCAGGGCCCGTTATTGCCGGAGCTGGACTCAAAAAGTTCTTAGAAGCTTCGACGAGTAATTTTTCTGCATCCGATTTTAATTTCTTTCTCGTAGGCATCATCTCATCTGCTATTTTTGGGTTTTTAACAATCAAATATTTTTTAAAGTATCTTCAAAACAACACTCTAATCCCCTTTGTTATTTACCGACTAGTTCTAGGCGCGGCTCTTCTTATTGCAATATTTTTCCCTTAACGGCACAATTCAATTGTTATGGATATACAAGAAAAACTCAAAGATCTCGAAGCGCGTTTTGAGTTAATCAGAAAGAATTTCAAAAAAGACGAAAAGCTGAAAGAATTTCAAAAACTACAAGCTGAGAGTCAAAAATCAGGTATTTGGCAGAAAGAACCACAGCTTGCCCAAAAAATAATGAAAAAAATCTCTTCAATTTCAGCAGAAACTACCAGTTTTGACCTGATTGGAAAGGATATTGCCGACCTGAAAGAGATGACACAGATCTCACTTTCAGATCCAAAAATTACCAAAGATTTGGAAAAAGAAGTAAAAAAACTCCAAGAAACAATAGCTGAGTTTGAAATAAAAATGTTCTTAAGTGAAGAATATGATCTAAATGAGGCAATTCTCTCCATTCATGCAGGCCAAGGAGGCGTAGAAGCAATGGATTGGGTTGCAATGCTCTCGCGCATGTATCAGAAATATTTTTCTTCTCAAAATTGGGACTTTGAGGTTGCCAGTGAAGATCCAGGCGAGGAAGCAGGGTTTAAATCTGTTTCGATTTTTGTTCACGAAAGATACGCCTACGGTCTATTAAAAAGAGAGTCAGGTGTCCATAGGTTAGTTCGGCTGTCACCATTTAATGCAAACAATCTAAGGCAGACGTCCTTTGCTTTGGTTGAAGTGACACCAGAAATTGAAGATGAGATGGAAATTGATGTAAAACCGGACGATATTGAATTTGCAGCATTTCGTTCAGGCGGACATGGTGGTCAAAACGTTAATAAAGTTTCAACTGCAGTTCGTCTAAAGCATAAACCAACGGGAATAACCGTAACCTCGCAGACCCAACGCCAGCAGGGTCAAAACCGAGAAAACGCCCTCAAACTCCTAAAAGCTAAACTTTGGGTTCAAAAACAAAAAGAACAACAAGAAAAGAAATCAGAAATTAAAGGATTACATATTACTCCCGGGTGGGGTAATCAAATCCGTTCTTATGTCCTACATCCATATAAAATGGTTAAGGATTTGCGTACGAAGTACGAGACTTCAGACGCTCAAGCTGTTTTAGATGGACATTTAGAAGAATTCATCAAGCAAGAAATTTCAACAATATCCTAAATCTTGTTTGGTTAAGCGTAACTGATATATATAAGCCTCAGCAAGCTGAATCTTATATATCAGAGGAGCCCCATTGCGAGTTTACTCGCAAGGGGAACTGCTGATATAATTACTTCACGCCTATGGAAGCTCAAGCAACGAACCAAAATCAATCTCAAGAAGTCCAACAGTCGCAGCAACAATCCTCAAGTTCCATCACCGAACCAATGGAGCCTAAAAAAACTGGAAAACTTCCTGTTAAAATAGTGCCGTTTCTATTATTAATTGTGCTAATTGGAGCTGGCATTTTTACAGGGCTTATGTTCTCGTCCCTAAATAAAAGCAAAGCTAATCAAAAGAATGCTATTTCTGAAGAGGAACTTACCCCAGAAATTAAAGAAAACTTGTCCCAGACATTCAAGGATGAGGCTGAAGGCACAGTTGAAAAAAATGATGATTTTGATAAATATGCTCAGGGTCCATGGAAACTTATTCGTGCTGGTGGAGAAAGTCAAACCGCGTACCTTACTTCTTCCGTAATGGATTTAGATGAATTTATAGGTAAAAAAGTGAAAGTGTATGGTGAAACTTTCGGATCTGATCAAGTTTCATGGCTTATGGATGTTGGAAAAGTTGAAGTTATTGAATAAAGTACTAACCCCTGCCTAATGATAGAATTCCAGTCTGTAACCAAAAAATACCCGTCTGGACAAACAGCTCTTGAAAACATTGATCTCAAGATAGAGAGTGGAGAGTTCGTTTTTGTTGTTGGCCTTTCAGGAGCCGGTAAATCTACGCTACTCAGACTCTTAACTAGAGAAATAATTCCAACAAGCGGTAAGATTCTATTCAACAATGAAGACATTATTTCGTACAAAAAGGATAAAATTCCACTATTGAGAAGAAGAATCGGTACAGTATTTCAGGATTTCAAATTGCTTTTAACAAGGACTGTTTTTGAAAACGTTGCAGTACCTCTGGATGTTCTCTCCAAAGGGGAAACAGAAATTGAAAAAGAGGTTTCACTCGTACTTGAAAAGGTCGGTATTCTTGATAAATCGAGTAGTTTCCCAGTTCAACTTGCAGGCGGAGAGGTTCAAAGAACCGCTATTGCCAGAGCCATTATTTCAAAACCCGAAGTATTGCTTGCCGACGAGCCCACAGGAGATCTTGACCCCAAAAACTCACTGGCGGTTGTCGGACTTTTGGAAAAGATAAGCAAAGAAGATAAAACAACGGTTATTATGGCCACACACAATTCACAGATTGTTAATCACTTTAAAAAACGAGTGATA
>CAYMIE010000021.1:0-2437 GCA_964390405.1 uncultured Gammaproteobacteria bacterium
TTTCTGTTAGATCCTCAATTAATTTCTGCAGATTTTTGTCGAAAGACTTAACTTCCTTTGAGACTTGTCTCAACCTTTTGTCATCGTCTGGAATTGTTATAACTTTTTGTTTCATTCTAGTTTAGACTAGCCGGGTCAACAGTAATCTGGACATTTTTATCGACTTCTTTTAGGATGGGAGAAAGTTTTTGTATCGCCTTTTCCCGCTCTGCCAAATTATATGAGCCCAGCCTATATTTGATGATTATATTAAACTTCACAATTTTAGAAAAGAAGACTGGTTCAAATGGGCCAAGGAGATTAATCGCTAAATCGCTTGTCTCGCTGCGGAGCGGGCTAAATTGTTCAATTGTTGAATTGAGAAAACTGAAAGTTGCGTGGGCTAATTTCTCAACTTTTTCCCGGTTTTTGCCTCTAACAGTGATTTTTATAAGCAGGGAAAATGGAGGATATGAGAGGGACCGGCACATTTCAATTTGGTGAGCGTAAAATTTTTGATAATCATTTAGTGCGGCGGCTTTTATAGTTTCGTCGTCAGGATTATAAGTTTGGATTATTAAAGTTCCACTGTCTTTTAGCAATTTTTTTAGACTAATAATTTGAGAAAATAAGATTTCCGGGCTTGCAAAGTCCGCACGATTCAGAAGCGGATCCGGTTGAATATAGGCGGCAAGATTATACTTTTTAATTTTGGGCGAGTAAAAAACTGTTGCTGTTTGGACATCAATTTCTGAACGCTGAACGCTGAACGCTGAACGCTTGGTATTCTTTTTAACCTCAATACGGAGTGAGTCGATATTTAAAACATTAAAGTAAATGTCCTGCGATTTGCATTTGGGGCAGCTTTCCGGTTGTTTTTCAAAATAATCGTTAAATTTGCAGCTCTTACAATACATGCTGCCGGATTCTTTTTTCTTATTTAACAAAAGCAGCGCGTTTTGGTTTTTGTAGAGTTGTGTTTGTAAAAAAGTTGATATCGGTGAAAAATTACCTCTAAGTTTTTCGTCTGCCATATTAATTATTTTTGTTTGAGTGTCGAACTTTTGCATTTTAATGTGGTTTTTAAGCTGGAAATATGTTGTGATTTTGGGGGATGGGTCGACGATTTTTATTTGAGCACCTGTAACTTCCGATATTTTTTGGGCGACAGTTAGCGTGTCAAAATATGGCGATCTTTCGTCCTTATGAGCACTGTTGTGTTCGTCGTAAATGATTATTTCTTTTAAATTTGGGGAGGGCGTGAAGATTGCCGAGCGGGAGCCGAAAATATAATCACATTTACCGGATAAAATTTTGAGCCAAGTTGAAAATTTTTCGGAGTTTTTTAGTTCGTTGTGATAGAGGGCATAATTTTTGGCTTTTGGAAATTTAGCTAAAGTTTCGGGGATTTGGTTAATTGTAGGGACGAGGATTAAAGATTGTCTAAGGTCTAACGACGAACGACTAATGCTATTTTGAAATTTTTCTGCGTTAACCCTTAGTCTTTTAGCCTTTAGCGCTGCCACAGGCAGCATTACTTCCAGGCAATTGACCATTGGGGCGAGGTAATATTCGCTTATCCATTTAAGAAGTTTGATTTGATAGGGAAGAAGAAGTGGCTGGTTAAAGACTACCGAGCTGATTTCTTTAATTACTATTTTCTTTGTGTCATCCTCAACTCTTCGAGCCTGAGTCTCAGAGCCGAAGGCTTGATTGAGGATCTGATCCTCACTGGAGTTTACCCCGATTCCCGCTTTCGCGGGAATGACAGAGGGGTGAGGATGACTTTCATGGGATAACACGACTCCCAGCGGATTTCGTTTGCCGAACGGAACTTCTACAAGTTGTCCAACCTTGATTTCCTTTTCTAAATTTTTCGGTATTTCATAAGTATAGGAATCAGTATCCGGAGATTGGTAAGTTAAAACAACAACTTGGGCGTACATAGCGATGTCAATCGTAGAGCGTTAAACGCGAATGGTCAAGAGAAAAATAACCTATAACAAGGACGGACCCTTTAAAGACTTTTGTAATAAGCTAAATATTAAAGGGATTAATTGATATCTATTTGACGATTATATGCTTCTAGGAGGTTTTGAAACAGGGAAGCGACGGTCATGGGTCCGACGCCGCCGGGGACGGGAGAGATGGCGCTCACTATTTTTGCGACTTCATCGAATTTTACATCACCTATAAGCTTGCAGTTCGGTAATTCACTTTCTGGTTGTTGGTTTCTGGTTGTTGGTTTCTGGTTAACTAAATTGATACCAACATCAATAACTGTTTGGTTTGGAGAGACGTGATTTTCGGCAATTAAATTTGGTTTGCCGGCAGCCACTATCAAAATATCCGCATTTTTAGTTTTTTCCGGCAGTTTTTTTGTGCGGGAGTGGCATATAGTCACAGTCGCGTCCAGATTAACAAGAGCCAGAGCCGTTGGTTTGCCGACGAGCGATGA
>CAYMIE010000021.1:2537-6239 GCA_964390405.1 uncultured Gammaproteobacteria bacterium
AGCAATTTGAGATTTGTGGCGGTTTGGCCGTCGACATCTTTTATTGGATCGATTTTATTGATGATTTGATCTTTGTCGAGATTATCGGGAATCGGCAGTTGAACTATAATTCCGTGAGTTGATTTGTCGGAATTTAAATTCGCAACAAGCACTTCAAGGTCAATTCGAGAAAAATCCTCGGCAAGTTTTTTGTGTTGCACAATAGCGCCGATTTTTTCTCCAAATAAAATTTTTTGGCGGATGTAGGCGTTGGATTCTGGTAAATCGCCGACTTGAATAATAGTAAGCTTAGGCCGTAGGCCCTGAGGGTTTTCAGCCCGAAGGGTTTCGATTTTCGATTTTAAATCATGACCGATTTTGTCACGGACTACTTTGCCGTCTAGAATTTTTGCATTCATGGGATGGGGAATTGTTTTGTCAAATACTGGACTTGCTTTGCGATAGATAGCAGTTTTTTGTTTTTTGAATATTTTTGTTTGAATTCTTTTAGAAATTGCGCGCGGTTTTCTTTTTCTTTTGGTAATTTTTCGCCTTTAATTTCGTCAACAACTTCTTTTATCCAAGCTGCAATTTTTACCATTTCTTTTTCTTTCATTTCGCGAGTGGTGATAGATGGAGTTCCCAGACGAATGCCCGAAGGATAAAATGGCGGCATCGGGTCAAAGGGAACGCCGTTTTTGTTGACAACGAGACCGGCAACTTCCAGAGCAAAGGCAACCGGCGCGCCGTTAAGGTTGAGGTTTTGTAGATCGATTAATATCAAATGATTCTTGCTGCCACCACCGGAAAGTGTGAATCCGTGCTTGGTTAATTCGTGAGACAGAGCCTTTGAATTTTTAACAATCTGATTTGCATATTCTCTGAAGGATTTACTTGAAGCTTCGCGAAGGGCGACGGCAATGGCAGCCGTTTGATTGTCGTGAGGCCCACCCTGAAGGCCGGGGAAAACTGCTTTGTCGATTTTGTCAGCAAGATCAGGATCTTTTTGAAGACCCTTTTTGGTAACCATTAAGATTGCTCCGCGCGGCCCGCGTAAAGTTTTGTGGGTTGTTGTCATGACAATATGGGCGTGCGGAACCGGAGACGGGTGGACACCTGCTACGATAAGCCCTGCGATATGGGAAATATCGGCAAGCAAATAGGCGCCGACAGAATCTGCAATCTTAGCGAATTTTTCAAAATCGACGGTCAGGGGATAAGCAGTAAAACCGCAGACGATTATTTTGGGCTTTTCGCGCTTGGCGAGTTTTTCAATTTCATTAAAATCCAACTTTCCACTACGATCCAGTCCATAGGAAACTGCTTTAAAGTATTTACCGGAAATGGAAACCGGTGAGCCGTGAGTTAAATGCCCGCCGAAGGCAAGCGAAAGGCCCATGATTTTGTCTTTAAGAGGATCAAGTAGTGCTAGATAGACTGCCGTGTTTGCTGGAGAGCCTGAGTAAGGTTGAACATTTGCGTGGGGAACGCCAAACAATTTTTTGGCGCGCTCTTGGGCGAGTATTTCAATATCATCAACAAATTTATTGCCCTGATAATAGCGCTTTTTGGGGTAGCCTTCGGAATATTTATTGGTAAAAACCGAACCGAGTGCTTCTAAGACAGCAGGCGATGTGTAGTTTTCCGACGGAATCAGTTGCAAAACATCAGATTGTCTTCGTTTTTCGTTGTTAATGATCCGAGAAACTTGTGGGTCGATAGTTGATAATGTTTTCATTAAATTTCTAATTGACCTAATTGACCTAATTATGATTTGGGAATTATTTAGAAATTAGAGCAATTAGAAATTAGTAATTTATTTATTGTTGTTATTGTAGAATTTCTGCGTTAATTTGATCAAGTAATTGTTGGGCCTCTAAATAATCCGGTTTTAGTTGTAATGCTTTATTTACAGAAGAGGCTGCCATTTCATTATCTTCCAAAATTACGTAAATTTTAGCATTTGTAAGATAAGTTGTTGGGTAATTCGGAGCCAGTTTAATCAGTTTTTCGGTGATATTTTGTGCTTCGTCTTTATAATTATCGTCGACGGGAACAAGAAGCGCGTAAGTTTTGGCAACGCGTTGAGCGATCAGGAAATTATTGGGTGAAAGGGTGAGGGCTTTCTGAGCCAGTTGATTTGATCTTGTAGCCAATTCGTCTTTTTGATTTTCGTCTTCAACTGATACTGATGCCAGTGCCATTGATGACGAGTAGCTTGCAAGCAGATAAGGATTGGGGTAAGGGAAGGCACGGATCGAATTTGTATAGGCAGTAAGTTCTTTTTGGAAACTGTTATCTGTTTGGCCTTCTGCGCGTTTTTCAAAAACATTGGAAAGGTAGGAGCGTAGTACAAAACTTGAAATAAAAAGGCTAATTAAAGCAACTGTTAAGATTGCCGGGAATTTAAAATTTTCTTTGAGATGAATGTCGATTTCTAATGTTTGTTGATTTTTGGCAAGCAGAATTGCTGAGGCAACAAGAGTGAAAAATGTGACTTGAGTGGCAACAGTTGAAAAGCCGAAAAATATGGTTGTGAGATAGCCGATAAGCGCAGCAAATATCGCCTTAGCAATGAGCGAATTTTTTTGAAGTTTAAAAATTGAGACGAGGGAGGCAATCAAGAATAGAGCGTAAGCAATAAATCCCACAGCGCCGGTATTGGCAAGATAATTTAAGAATTCATTGTGGGCTTTGTTGTAGAAAAATTCCCACTCACTGGTTTGGTTGTGAGAAGCAGGGCGAAACATAAAATAACTGGATACAAAAGTTTCCGGACCTGTGCCAAGAATCGGTGAGTGTTTGAAAATATTAATTGCCCCTTGCCAGACAATTAACCTGATTCTGCCGGATTCGGTACCTTCAATTGTCAAAGCCGTTTGGGTTGGCTTGTTGGAAATGGCTGAGGGCTGAACGCTGAGGGCTGAAGGCTGGTTATTAGTTATCGCTTCTTGGGTTCTGGTTGTTAAGGTTGTGCCAAAAAATAAGGTGATAGTCGCAAAAATTATGGCAAGAGAAAGGATAGTTTTTAAATTTTCTTTTAAATTTTTTATGCCAAGTAAAATTGCAAAAACTGCTAGTGAGACAACAAGGCCTAAAACTCCGGCTCGGGAATTAGTTAAAATTATTGCCCAGAAAATAAGGCTGGTAGATATGAAGAAAAAAATTCTGGACTTTTTATTTTTAAGCTTGAGCAAAAAGGTTATTGAAATTGGCAGAATCAGCACCAGATAGGAGGCAAGCCAGTTAGGCTGTCCAAGAGTTGAAAAAATTCTAAGAGTAGGGTTGAAATCTTGTTTCCAACACGAAGACGTTAACTTGCCAACTAAAACAAGGCATGAAGGATCTTTGTCAAAGTGTGCGGGAATCCCCCAGAAGGATACAGCCAAAGCAGAGATGACAATGGCGATTAGTATTTTTTTTGCCTTCTCAAAATTTAAATTAACTAGGAATCCGGTAAAGATTATTAAATAGGCTAGTTGGGAAATGAGCCCGCCGTTTAAGCGCGACGGGAAACCGAAGATGGAGGTAAATTTGTCCATCGAAAAAAAGGTTGATACAAGCTGCACTAGAACAAACGCAGCGAAAATTATTAAGATTGGATTTTTGGGGATTGTAATTTTACCTGGAAGAATGAATTTGGCAAGAGTTAAGAAAAAAATGACAACTGCTGTCAAATAAACGAAATGCATTTTGGGTACTTCGTAAAGTTCGGTGTTGAAG
>CAYMIE010000021.1:6339-11401 GCA_964390405.1 uncultured Gammaproteobacteria bacterium
TTGGTTATTCGTGAGCCTTCAATTGTTGCCCAGCACAAAAAGACCAAACAGGTTATAGCAATTGGCGAAAATGCCAAAAAAATGATCGGTAAAACTCCCCTGTCCATTATTACAGTTAAACCTTTAAAAGACGGGGTAATTTCCGATTATGATACAACTCTGGCTATGCTTTCGTATTTTGTTAAAAAAGTCCACAGGAAGCCGGGTGTGCAATTCAATTTTCCAAGACCTAGGCTGGTTATAGGTGTACCTTCGCAAATTACCGAAGTCGAAAGAAGGGCAATACTGGATGTTGCCAGCGAATCCGGAGCCCGCGTTGCTTATCTTGTTGAGGAGCCAATGGCGGCTGCAATCGGTGCCGGTATCGGAGTGGATGAACCGGTCGGTTCGATGATTGTTGATATTGGCGGAGGTACATCTGAAATTGCCATAATTTCTCTGGGAGGAGTTGTGGTTGGCCGGTCACTAAAAGTTGCCGGAGACGAAATGGACCGGGATATTATTAATTATGTGAGGACGCGCTACGGTTTGGCGCTGGGAGAAAAGAGTGCCGAAGACGTTAAATTGCTGCTGGGAAGTGCATATCCGATGCCTGTTGAAAAGCAAATGGTAGTCCGCGGACGCGATCTGGAAAAAGGACTGCCTAAATCAATCAGGCTTAATTCAACTCAAATTAGGGAAGCTTTGTCGCCGACTATCAGTACTATTGTTGATAATATTCGGGACACAATTAACGATGCTCCGCCTGAACTTGCCGGCGATGTTGCCGAGCGGGGGATTGTAATTTGCGGCGGCGGGGCGCTCATTTACGGGCTGCCAAAATTAATATCCGCGGAAACAAAAATGCCGGTAACAGTTGCTGCCGATCCTCTTTCTTGTGTGGTTCTGGGATGCGCTAACTTGCTTAAAAACAACGAGCTTTTGGAAAGAGTTAAAATAGCCCGCACGACGTAATTGTTAACAGTACTTAATCCTAAAAAAGTAGGTATGAAGGGGACAAAATTTCGACTTCCATGGTTTGGAGACTCGATTAGTAAAAATTCAGGGAAAAAGTTATGGAGCCGGCAAGATTCGTTTGAAGAAGTGGGCCTTGTCGACAATCAAACGCGTAAAATAAGTGCAAATAGGCTTTTTGTATTTTATATAGCTTCCTTTATAATTTTACTCATTTTTCTTGGTAGACTTTTCCATTTAACTGTAATTGCAGGCAGCGAGAATAGGGATTTAGCAGAAGGTAACCGGATTAAGCTTGTCGAGCGGGAAGCTCATAGGGGCATTATTTACGATCGACGCGGCAATGTTTTGGCTAGGTCAGGTATGGTTTATTGGCTCGTCAAAAACGGTGAAGTTAAGTGGATTACTCGAGAACAGGCCGAAGAGTTGGAGCGTGAGGGGCTGGCCAGTGAAAACTTTGAGGGAGATTTGGGAATAATTCGTCTCGAAGTCAAAAGAGAGTATTTACTGGGAGAAGTAGCTGCCCACGTTTTAGGTTACACAAGCGAAGTTCAAGAAGGAGATTTAAAAGAAAACGGCAGCTTATCACTAGTTCAGTCAATAGGCAGGTTAGGACTCGAGCAAAATTACAATAATTTTTTAACCGGCAAGGTTGGTAAAAAAATCATTGAGGTCGATACTTTTGGCAAAAAAGTTTCTATTTTAGGAGAACAAGAATCAGTCTCTGGGCAAGACATACAGACAACACTTGACGGGCAGCTGCAGGAGAAAGTATATGAAGCTCTCAATAAACAGGCTGGAATGGTTGCGACAAAAAAAGGGGCGGTTGTTGTTCAAAATCCAAATACAGGGGAGGTTTTGGCGCTGGTATCCGTTCCTTCGTTTAACCCTGAAGACATCGGCAAATCCGTTGCCGATCTTGAAAAACCTTTTTTTAACAGAGTGACTCAAGGGGTTTACCCACCGGGATCAGTTTTTAAAATAGTGACAGCTCTGGCAGGTTTGCAGTCCGGCCAAATAGATGAGCAGACAGAAATTGAGGATGTCGGCGAATTTGAACTTGGCGGCAGTAAGTTTTCCAATTGGTTTTTTAATAAGTATGGAAAGACGGACGGAGTTATAAAAATTCAAAAGGCGATTGCCCGAAGTAATGACATTTTCTTTTACCGCGTTGCCGAGAAGATTGGTTTAGAATCCCTTAGCGATATGGCCAAAGACTTGGGGTTGGGGCAAAAGACGGGGATTGATCTTCCCACCGAAGCCATTGGTTTAGTTCCGGACGAAGTCTGGAAGCAAAGTGCATATGGTGACAACTGGTACCTTGGTGACACAATGCACTTGGGAATCGGGCAAGGATTTTTACTAACCACCCCGATTCAAATGAATGCAGTGACGTCGTTTGTGGCAACAGGGAAGTTAACCAAGCCTTATTTGGTTTCCAAGATCGGCAGTGAGAGTGGAGAGCTCGCTGAACTTAGCACAAAAGTTTTGGGAGAAAATATTGTAGCTAGCAATAACTTGGAGCTGGTGAGAGCCGGAATGAAGGATGCTTGTAAACTCGGAGGAACCGGCGCGCCATTTTTTAGTGCAAAATATGAAGTTGGCTGCAAAACCGGAACTGCCGAGAAAGAACTTGGCAACCCGCATGCATGGTTTACGGTTTTTGCACCTTTTGAAAATCCGCAAATTGCTTTAACGGTTATTATCGAAGACGGTGGAGAAGGTTCTTCGGTGGCAGCACCGGTTGCCAAAGAGATTGTTGATTGGTGGATAGACAATCGCTTATAGCGATTGGAAAATTTTTAATTTGAAATTTTAAATTTACAATCAAATCAAAATGTTTCAAAATATTTTTCAAAAATATTTTCTTATCAAAATTAAATTATTTAAAATTCATTAAAAATTAGAAATTAGAAATTGAAAATTAATGAAACTTCCCAAAAAACTAAATATTAATTTAAACAAGTTTCAGGACCTCCGTTATGGTGAAAACCCACATCAAAAAGGGGCATATTATGTTGAGGGTTGGGAAAGTGGTTTTGAAAAATTGTGGGGGATAGATCTTTCTTACAACAATCTAGAAGATGCCAATAGTGCGTGGCGGCTTGTGTCTGATTTTAATGATCCGACGGTGGCAATCATTAAGCACGGCAATCCGAGCGGTATTGCATCACGCAATAATTTGGCCGATGCTTTTAAACTAGCACTCGATGCCGATCCCGTATCGGCATATGGAGGTATAGTTTCTCTAAATCGACCTCCAACTTTGGAGTTAATTGAAGCTATGAGCGGGAAATTTTTTGAACTAATGGTGGCTCCCACCTATAGCAAACAGGTTTTGGAAAGGCTAAAGAGGCGAAGCGAGAAGATGAGAGTAATTAGAGCAAATCCGCCAAGTGCAAATCTAGAAATAAAAAGAATTTTTGAAGGATATTTGGTGCAAACGCCAGACATTTTAAAGGAGACTCCTTTGAAATGGAAAGTAGTTTCTGGTAAAAAGCCGGATAAAAAAACTTTAGCCGATTGTGAGTTTGCCAATAAAATTGTTAAGCACGTTAAATCAAACGCAATTGTGATAGCCAAGAATTTAAATATGGTAGGGGTTGGGATCGGCCAGCCAAATAGGGTTAACTCGGTTAATCTTGCCACCAAACAAGCCGGCAAAAAAACGAAGGGCGCAGTTCTTGCATCTGACGCGTTTTTTCCGTTTGACGACAATGTAAAACTTGCTGCCAGAGCGCAAGTTTCGGTAATTTTGCAGCCCGGCGGATCAATCCGCGACAATGAAGTTATTGCAACAGCCAAGAAATTAGGAATGACTATGATTTTTACAGGAATACGTCATTTTAAGCATTAAATGAATATTTTTGCGGCGGTATTCGATAAATCAATTTTAGATCCGCTTTTGGGAGTTCTTGATAAAAAATCGGTTAAATTCTGGGGAACTCGGGGAACAGTTGATTATCTGGTAAAGAAAAATTTCAATGCAAATTCAGTTGTTTCCGGATTTGATTTTGATGGGAGGCTAAAGACTCTTGATAAAAAAGTTTTCGCTGGAATTCTGGCAGACAAAAAGAAGCCTAGTCACTTAGAGGAGCTTAGAAGATTAGCAAGAGACACCTCCGAGGTGGGCTCTGACTCCTCGGAGGTGGAGAAATTGCCGAGTGAGCCCTTCGATTTGGTAATTGTCGATTTGTATCCGCTTGATAAAAAAAACTTCCCCGAAAGTATGGATATCGGCGGGCAGGCGCTGATTCGAGCAGCGATTAAGAATTATAAGAGCGTCGCGGTGGCGTTTGATAATAGCAGTTTAGGGAGCTTAGTTGATGAGCTGATTAGTAATAAAGGTTCGACTACTTTGAATTTCCGCAAACTCCAAGCCCAAAAAGCAGCAAAGTTTATTGCTGAAAAAGGTCAGCTAGAAGCTGATTCCTTTTGACAAATTTATAGCTTCGGGCGTAGAATTTCAGAAAAAATAAGAAGGTGAATTTATATGGGAGGAAATGTCGGCAAAGAGCGAGTAGGAGCTGAAATTAAGCTCAATCCAGTCAGAATGCCTTCAGCAGAGCAAGTGTCCGGACTTTTAGAAGAATATGAGAGTGTGTTTGTTGATGCAGATATTCCAGACGAAGACGCTTCTAGACATGCAAGAGCTCAGGGGAAAAGAGATGTTTTGAAACGGGTTCTACAGATGCTAGGCTAGGAGTCTCTAATAGTAAAAGTCGAGTTAGGGCAAGAACTTGATAAAAATGAATAAAGAACTTGCGTATTGGGTTGCGACAAGCGCAATTAGTGGCGTAGGGACGCAGACGTTTAATTACATCTTAAAAAAATTCAAGCGCTTGCAGAGATTTTGGCAGGTTAGTGATGAGCAGGTTAGAGAGCTTAGAATTGACAGCAAAACTAAAGATTCGATAATTGAGTTTCGAAAAAAAGTCGACCCGAAAGTATACTTAGAAAAAGTTTATGAGATTGGGATCAAAGTTAGCACGATACCGGATCGGGATTATCCTGCTAATTTAAGACAAATTCAGGATTGTCCGCCGGTTTTATATTACAAAGGAACATTAATACCAGCTGATGATCTGGCAATCGCTGTTGTTGGTTC
>CAYMIE010000022.1:0-2806 GCA_964390405.1 uncultured Gammaproteobacteria bacterium
GCTATACAGTTGACGAAAAAAAACTACCTGCTGGTTTTAAACGCTGGTTTTATAACGCCAACGACAATTCAAATGAAGGTTTAATCCACCAAAAATTGCCCTTTTTCTCCGTTCAGTTTCACCCCGAAGCAACTCCAGGACCAACGGATACAAATTGGTTATTCGATTTTTTTATGGATAAGTTTAAATGAAAGTTTTACTGCTGGGATCAGGCGCGCTAAAAATTGGCCAGGCCGGAGAATTTGATTACTCCGGTTCGCAAGCCATCAAAGCCCTCAAAGAAGAAGGAGTCAAGGTCATTCTAATCAATCCCAACATCGCCACCGTTCAAACCTCACATAACCTTGCCGACAAAGTTTATTTCCTGCCTGTTGAACCGCATTTTGTCGAAGAAGTAATAAAGAATGAAAAACCGGATGGTATCCTGCTTTCCTTCGGCGGCCAAACAGCCCTCAACTGTGGCCTAAACTTGTCTAATTCCGGCGTATTCAAAAAATATAACGTTAAAGTTCTAGGTACTTCGGTTAGCTCTATCAACCAAACAGAAGACCGAAACTTGTTTGTTGAGTCTCTAAAATCAATAAAATTAAAAGTTCCCAAAAGCCAGGCAGCAGCAACATTAAAAGAAGCAGCATCCGCTGCCGTTAAAATCGGCTATCCGGTCATGATAAGAGGTGGCTTTTCACTGGGAGGCCAGGATTCGGGAATTGCCATGTCGCAAAAAGACCTTGAGGAAATCGCCGGCCGGGCACTATCTAAAACGCCTCAAATTTTAGTAGAAGAATATCTTAAAGGTTGGAAAGAAATCGAATATGAAGTCGTTCGCGATAAGTTCGACAACTGCATTACGGTCTGCAACATGGAAAACTTTGACCCGATGGGCATCCACACCGGTGAGTCAATTGTCGTCGCCCCTTCTCAAACTCTCAACAATTTTGAATACCACACACTTCGCGAAATATCCTTAAAAGTCATTCGCCACCTAAAAATAGTCGGCGAGTGTAACATTCAGTTTGCACTTAACCCCAAAACTTTGGGTGACACGAGTAGGGGACCCCGTCGAGCGACCGCAGTGTCCGAAAAAATACAATCTACCGACAAACATGCGATTAAAACGAGGACGTCGGACGGGGATAACTCGTGGCAGGACCCAAACGAGCTCGACTACAGAATCATCGAAGTCAACGCCAGGCTCTCAAGAAGCTCAGCTCTGGCCTCCAAAGCAACAGGCTACCCGCTGGCATACGTTGCCGCCAAACTCGCCCTTGGCCAATCACTCGTCGAAATTACAAATTCTGTTACCAAAAAAACCATTGCTTGCTTTGAGCCGGCCCTTGATTATTTAGTCGTCAAACTGCCTCGCTGGGATCTTTCCAAATTTATTAAAAGTGAAGCGACGATAGGATCTTATATGCAGTCGGTCGGCGAAGTTATGGCAATTGGCCGCAAATTCGAAGAGGCAATTCAAAAAGCAGTGCGCATGCTGGATGTTAACTTAGAAGGTTTAACCGACAAAAAAGCCAAAAAAACTGACTTTAAAAAACCAACTCCATGGCGTCTTTTTTCCATCGCCCAAAAATTAAAAGCAGGAGAAAGTAGCCAGAAAATTAGTAAGTTAACCGGCATTGACCCTTTCTTCTTAGAAAAAATTAGAAACATCACAGATCTTGAAAAAAAGATCGAAAGCTCTCAAAAACTTTCTAAGAACTCATTAACGTTAGCCAAAAAATATGGCTTTTCCGACAACCACCTAGCGAATCTAGTATCATCAAATCCCCAAGAAATTCGCAGGCTTCGTAAGAAACACAAAATAATACCTTATGTTAAGCAAATCGACACGCTAGCCGCCGAATATCCAGCTCAAACCAATTACCTTTACCTCACTTATAACGGAGACAGTGATGACGTTGACTTCGCGGGTGGCACGACAGGACCCGCTCGAAATTCAAAAAATGATTCCGTCATCATTCTGGGCTCCGGCCCTTATCGCATCGGCTCATCAGTGGAATTCGACTGGTGCAGTGTTAATGCTGCCCAAACCGCAACCAAAAACAAAATTGCCCCCATCGTCATTAACTGCAATCCGGAAACAGTTTCAACTGATTACGACATGGCTGAAAGGCTCTACTTTGAAGAACTTACCGAAGAAACTGTTTTTGAAATTTATGAAAAAGAAAAACCGCTGGGCATTATTGTTTCCATGGGCGGCCAAAGGCCCAACAACTTAACACCGGATCTTGCCAAACTTAATCTTAAAATTCTCGGGACTACCCCAAAATCAATTGACAATGCTGAAGACAGGAATAAATTTTCCGCTCTGTGTGACAAGCTTGAAATAAACCAGCCTCCGTGGGCGATGCTCAAAACAGTTAAAGACGCGACAAAATTTGCTCAAAAAATCGGCTTTCCGGTTCTAGTCAGGCCTTCATACGTTCTCTCAGGCGCGGCTATGAATGTTGCGGGCAACAGGGAAGATCTCAAAGAATATTTGGCGCAAGCTGCCAATGTATCCGAAAAATATCCGGTCGTCATATCCAAATTTATGCAAAATGCCAAAGAAATTGAAATCGACGCAGTTGCTGCTGGTGGCCGGATTCTCTGTCATGCAATTTCCGAACACGTGGAAAATGCCGGAGTCCACTCCGGTGATTCAACGCTAGTTTTACCAGCCCAAAAACTCTACACCCAAACTGTTGGCGAAATTCAAAATATTGCTCAAAAAATATCAAACAGCCTAAAAATAACCGGCCCATTCAATATTCAATTTCTGGCAGTTAACAATAAAGTTTCGGTTATCGAATGCAAT
>CAYMIE010000022.1:2906-11390 GCA_964390405.1 uncultured Gammaproteobacteria bacterium
ATTCAATATTCAATTTCTGGCAGTTAACAATAAAGTTTCGGTTATCGAATGCAATTTGCGCGCTTCCCGAAGTTTGCCATTTGTCTCCAAAGTCACCGGCATCAATTTCGCTCAAGTTGCCACAGAAGCAATACTGAAAACGGGTGGCGCGACTGGAAGGGTTCCCGCCAGCGCGCAGTCTCTTTATGGACCACTTAAAGAATATGGAGAGTCGAGAAGACGAGCACTGGCAGGGAGCGAGAAAGTCGCGACAGGACCCGTTGGTAACAACTATGTTGCTGTCAAATCACCTCAATTTTCATTTGCCCGCATCAAAGGTGCCGATCCTGTCCTTCGGGTAGAGATGGCTTCAACCGGCGAAGTTGCCACTTTTGGCGACGATATCTATGAAGCTTTTCTAAAGTCAACAATTGCAACAGGAACCAGTCTCCCCAAAAAATCCGTTTTCATTTCACTAGCAGGGGAGGAAAGCAAACTCGAATTTTTGGAAAGTGCCAAGATTCTTTGGCGCCTTGGGCTAAAAATTTACGCAACCGCAGGCACTTCGAAATTTTTAGAAAAAAACGGTATCACTAACTATAGACTTTATAAAATTTATGAAAATAAAAAACCAAATGTCTTGGATGTGCTAACTGCCAAAAAAGTCGATCTGGTCATCAATATTTTCGATCCTTATTTCAAAAAAGAATTTGATGATGATTATCAAATCCGCCGCTACACAATAGATTTCGGCATTCCGCTTCTGGTCAACCTGCAAACCGCCGAGCTTTTCGTCAAAGCAATATCTTTAAAAAAACTCTCCGACCTTAAAGCTCTGCCTTGGGATTATTACGTGAAGTTTAAAGACTAAACGAAAAACCTTTCAGCCTTAAATCTTGTTTTAAAACCATTACTCAACCATCGAAAGAGAGGGAAGTGGGAGATTTAGCCTCAACTTTAGTTTGACTTTTCTAATATAAATGCTTATAGTTCCACCAACTGACTCTTTTCTAGAATGAAACCATCTACAGAGAGTGATCCACGAGGCATCGAAACCCAACCGAAAGAACCGCTTACCATTAATCAAGTTCTTGACTCAGTTTATGATCAATTAATAAAAGAATTTGGAGAGACAAAGGTTATACGTCAATTTGATAATGAATTCTTTGAATGGGATAGCTTTCATGATATCAATGGTACGAGACATATTTCCTTTGAATTATCAGGAGCTCTTTTCGAGATTGAGGAAAACATAGGACTTTTAATTGTAAAAAGTGGTGAAAGAGAATCCTCATGGTTTTCATCACTAATAAAAGTAGTGGCTTGGACAAAATTAGAAATAGGTGGAGATGGTAAATACAAAGTACAGATTAAGGACTATCCCTCCTGGGACGAATTACCAACTAAAAAAATGATTTCTGCATTGCCAAAAAGCCATTCCGAGAGATCTTTTCTCAAAGGTGGGCTTTTAGTCAATCAAGGGCAACGCTTGGCACTTAATCATGTCATTCAAATGCAGCCAAGATTTGTAGCACAAAAAGAAGCCTTAGACCCAAATGTTATTCGCGGTCCTGGAGGAGTACCGATCCTTTTGGACAAATCTAGAGGAAAAACTGACGGAATGTCCAAAAATGATGTTGTAACTTCAGGCAGTTTATACAAACCAGAGATTGTATCTTATCTTATTGGACAAATTAAAGAAGATTTTGTTTAAAGATCATCCTAATATTAATGAACTTCCTATAAACACTATCTACTGGACAGCGAGTTGATTTAATTTTGTTACTTATTCCCCGAATGGAACGCCTGATGTACCCTTCACATTCGTTCAGCCAAGACGGGCAGGCATGTAACCCTGCCCTCATGATTCACACCCTCAAAACCACTAAACTTTCTGGATAGTGAAGCTGGGGTGAGAATATTATATTTCACCGGGCAAGTCGGACACTTGGAACCGTAGATTCGGCATTTAGGTTCGAATCCAGATTGAGGAGCAAAATGTACCATTGAGCCTCTTAGTATAACCCTTTTGACGAATAATGTTGTAAAGATTAATATAGGGGTGGGGGTATATGGATAAAAGACAACAAGACCATAAAGAAACACTTCATCACATTAACCGCATTCAGGGTCAGATAGAAACCTTGAAAAGGTATATCGAAGGAGATAAGTCTTGTGAAGAAATTTCTTCTCTTACTACCTCAATTGCCAAATCATTTGATACGCTTAGGGCGCGAACGCTCCGAGGATTTATAAAATACGACTTGCTTGAAGGGAAAGAATTGACTGAAAAAAGGTTTGAGCAGCTTGAAAAATTACTCAACTTACATAAAAAATGAAAAACAATATCCTAAGATGTAGCCGTTTACCTCTCCTTTTTCTTATTGTTTTTGTCATAGGAGTTGCCGGAATATTTCTGTACGAAAATCGTCAGTCAGCGCTTTCAGAAAGACAAGCGATGATACACCAAAAAGGGACAACAGTTATGCCGTTTGATCTTTCCCAAACAACGCATATCTTCAAGAAAACATCTGATGGAGGGATACAACAAGTCATCGCAAAAGATCCAAAAGACACACAGCAAATTTCTCTTATCCGAATGCATTTACAAATGGAAGCAGGGCTTTTCCAAAAAGGTAATTTTTTAGATCCATCAGGACTTCACGGAGAAGAAATGCCTAGTTTGAAGGAACTTTCGCAAGAAGCAGAAAACATAGTCGTGTCATACTCTGATTTGCCAAATGGAGCGCAAATAAGTTTACGCACAAAAGAAACAAGTCTGGTTAGCGCAATTCATAAATGGTTTGACGCGCAGGTTTCTGATCATGGAAGTGATGCTATGGAAATGTAGGCTGCAATCTTATCAACTTTTTTTTGGTTGAAAGAAAGTTTCCATCTTCTTTGTATTACATATAGAAAGGAGGTGGAATACATGAATAAAGCATTATTGATAGCATTAGCTGCGGTGGGAGTAGTTGGTTTAGCAGCCGCAAGCGGAAACGTATTTGCGCAAACCCCAACTTCCAACACCAATATGCCTAATCACTCAAACGAGCGGCATCAGGCAATGGAAAAGGCATTTGAAACAAACGATTACGAAGCTTGGAAAAATGCCCTTCCTGCTCAAGCTAAATCCATGATGGGTCAAGCAATTACCAAGGAAAACTTTGCCAAGTTTTCGGAGATGCATGAGCTCATGGAGCAAGGAAAGTTTGATGAAGCAAGCAAGATCCGAGAGGAACTTGGTCTGCCATCCCATAACGGCATGGGTATGGGAATGATGAGAATGGGTAACGACTCTAGTCAATAGAGAAGCTCTTTTCTCAAAACGCCAACCCCGATTTCAAGTCGGGGTTTCGGCGTATTTAAAAATTGATGAAAGAAAATGCGATACTTGATAGTATTACAATATGTGATATGTCGGAACTTTCGAAACTTACAGACGAAAAATTGGTTGAACTGGTCCGTAACAAAGACAGGGAACTTTATTCCGAAATTATCAGAAGATATCAGGATAAGCTTATGAGATATTCGCGATATTTAATAAACGATGAAGATATGTCGGCAGATGTCGTTCAGGAAACATTCATCAAAGCATACATCAACCTTAACGGCTTTGATGTTAAAAAGAAGTTTTCCAGCTGGCTGTACCGTATTTCTCACAATGAAGCAATGAATGCTGTTAAAAAGTATCACAGAGAAGTTCCTTTAGACCCCGATTTTGATACACCAGCAAAAAATAATGTTGAGGAAGAGTTTGATAAAAAAGAAATTGTGCAAAAAGCACATAGTTGTTTAGATCAAATGCCAATTCTGTATTCCGAGCCATTGGCTCTTTATTATTTGGATGAAAAGTCGTATGAAGAAATCAGTGATATCCTAAGAATACCAATGGGAACAGTGGCAACGAGGATTAACCGAGCTAAAATTTTAATGAAAAAAATATGCCAGAAATAAACCAAAAACCCAAAAATAAAAGGTCAAAAGTAAACAACCATAAATCCGATTTGGGAAATGTGGTAATGGAAAGAATTAAATCAGGACAGGTGAAAATGCGACCGAGGATACACTTTGTCGCGGGATCTTTATTTATTGGAGCTGGTTTAGCGGGAGTGATTGTGCTGGCCGTCTTTTTTGTAAATGTCGCCTCATACAAACTCCGAACTCTTGGTCCTTTTGGATATTTATGGTTTGGAGAATATGGTATTAGGCCATTTCTTGCGACTTTCCCCTGGGCGGCGTTTGTGGTTGCAATATGCGGTTTAGTAATCGGGATTTCCCTTTTAAGACGCTACGATATTTCCTACAAGAAAAGCTTTGTGGGGTTAATACTGGGACTCATAGCCGTTGTTTTGACTGCCGGGTGGCTTATGGACTTAACCGGTATTAACGAACGCTTTGTTCGCTTTGGTCATATGCGCGGCCTTTACCAGGAGCAGTTTGTGGGTAGCGATTGGATAGCAGGAGAAGTAATTGCAGCAGAAAGTAACCAATTACAAATAGAAACTCCCAATGGCGATCAAGCTACGATAGAATGGAATGACAGAACACTTCTTCCCTTCGGTTCAGATTTTAAGGTGGGAGATAAAATTCGGGCAGTTGGGAAGTGGTCCAGTGATACTACTTTTGAAGCGGTTGGTATCGGCCGTGGTGGGATGCATTGGCAAAGAGGTGAAAGAGGAAACGGTATGTTTCGAGGTGGTAGAGATTTTAACTGATTTTTGTTTGTGTTTTTATAATCCTTAGCTCTCTTCCCTCAATAAGCGCCAGCGAGACTTTTTTGTAAGCTTGGGAAAGTATCCGCTGAAACGTACTTTGAGAAACACCCATTTTTGCGGCGGCTGCGGTTTGATCGAAATTTTTGATATTTTTTAAACGTAGGCTTTCAATCTCTTCAGGAGTAATTTCCACAAACTCACAACACGAAGAGCCTTCAGGTTTATAGGTACTAAACCTGGGGCAAAATCCGATTTTGTAGTCACAACGTGGTCGACCCATATTATTTTTTAATGAAGAATTAAAATCTTTCCTTCGACACCCTCCTCAAATTTATTATGCGCTTGCTTATATCTATCCAGAGAAAACTCAGCGGCTTTTTTTAATCTAAATCCTTGCTCATCAATAAGTTTCGCCACTTCAATCATTCCTTCGTGTGATGGCATAGCAAAGTTAGCCTTAAATTTTTTAGAACCACCTCGAATTTTGTTGGTCAAAAGTTCTCCTAAGTGTCGAAATGGGTTGGTAGTTACCGCTACGCCCCCGGATTTCAGCGCTTTGAAAAGTTCATCTCTGGGAGTATAACCATGTGCATCGTAGACTACATCATATTTAACCGGCAGTTTATTCCATTCAAGGTCTTTATAGTCAAATACCTCATTAACCGGAAGCTGTTTTATAGAGGCAAAGTTCTTTTTTGAGGAAGTTACATCAATTTTTGATGCGCCAAGCGAACGAGCCATATATACGGCGGCACTTCCAACACTACCGACGCCGTTGATTAAGATAGTCTGACCAGTCTGCAAGTTAGCTAATTTCTTTACGGCTTGTATAGCAGTGAGAGTAACCAGTGGGTAACAGGCGGCATCTTTAATATTAATTGTATTTGGAGCGTGGGATAACATTCTTGGTTTTACCGTGATCAACTCCACACTTGTTCCGGAAAATTGTACTCCAAAGACTTTATCCCCCTTTTTATATAAACCATTTTTTTCCTTTGACTCAACAACTTCACCCGAAAAATCTCTTCCCAGTAAATGGGCTCTTGGCGCAAAAAAACCTCCCAGCAACCGAAATTCTCCCCGTCGCATAAGTATATCGACATGATTTATTGAACTAGCAATAACCCTGATAAGAATTTCGTCATCCTTTATATTAGGATCGGGATACCCATAATCAAAAATGAGGTTATCCACACTACCATATTTCTTGTACGTTACAGCTCGCATTGTTTATCCTTTCTACAACTAAATTTTCCCCGCATATTATTTTATACATGCCCAATCCAGCTCCCTCTAGAAAAGAGCTGGAGGCATATGTTCATTCTTTTTCCTCTTTGTCGACGGTCTCAAGTAAATGTTTGATTGTGGCTAATTTCGCTTCCAGAATCACTTTCTTTTCTTCAAGCAAGGCTTTTTTGTCAGCTTTAGACAAGACCTCGGCTTCTGGTTCACAATAGCCTCCGCAATAACCGTAATGCATAATTACTTTCACCCCCTTTCATTTAAAAACCTAATTTCTCTTTGACAAGAATAATGTAAATCCTATTAGGACGTATCTCTTTATTTATGATGAGGATCTTATTAACTCCACTTCCCGCACCATAGGCTTGCTGTGCTCGTTCATCTTCAAGGGGATAGGCATATTCATAAATTCTTTTGATTCCCTCCGAAGTATCAGTCACAAGCTTTTGCGTTCCCACCACAAAGATAACTTTTTCTCCTGCATAAGCTTCAGGCGAAAGCTGACTGCCAGTGGCTGAAGCAATCAAAATATGCCCCTCCTCTGTGATGGCGTGAACACTGGCAACTACCCAGTTAGGAGAAGTGCCTAACTTGATCATTTCCCGTTCTTGGGTATTTCTATCCATGGCGTAGAGTTTGGGGCGGAGTGCATCATACTTATTTGATTCATTGATTTCTTTAGCAATCCCTGTTTCTTCAAGAGTTTGTGAGGTCATGGTAAATACTTCGGCACCCTTTGGTATGACGGCTAAAACTTTTTCCTTTGCTTCCTTGCCGTTTTCTACCAGTTCCACGGTAAAGCCATTTTCTGCCAACGCCTTTATGGTTTTTTGGAGTTGTTGGGGAGTTGCTAATTTGGAAAATTTAGGATTGGGATTCATAAGTATTATCTATGTTATGAATATATACCCAATACTAGAGAGCTGTCAAGGGGTGATTGCTTTACACAGAGGGTTTGGGTCCTTCGACAACATGGATATTAAACATGGGGTTTTGCAGTGCTCCCCAAAGTCTGGCCCAGAGAGGTAAGTACATCTCAGTTCCGCGGGACGCACTGATGTCACCCAAATCAATGACATTTTTCCACCCAAACCATTTCATAAGCAGTGTGTTTTTTACCCACTCTTTTGCATTCTTGTCATTTCCTGCTATAAAAAGATCGTGTTCGCCTGGGATAAGAGATGGATTGACCATTGCAAATGCATTAACTGTGTTTAGCGCCTTGACTACTCTTGCTCCGGGAAACATTGATTGAACCTTTTCGCCCAATGATTCTGTATTACAGATTGTTAGAGATGGAGGCATACCTTGGGAAAAATCCAATGGATTAGCCACGTCTACCAAAGTTTTACCTTTTAAATCGTCTTTTCCTACAAATTTCAGAGCCTCCAAAGTGTGTGCGCCTGTGGTGCAGTTAAATACCACTTCGCCAAACTGAGCGGCCTGAGTGAAGTTTCCTCCATAAGCTTTTTGACCGTTTCGGGTATGTTCTTTTGCCCAAGTGGTAACAGATGGAAGCTTCCCAAAATTGGTTTCCTTGTCAGCGTCTACATCTCGCGCGCTTATCATAACTTCATGCTTAAGCTCCAAGAGTTTGTTTGCAATGGTATGTGCCACTGGTCCTGAACCGATTATCCCTATTTTCATAACTATAAAATTAACATACTTCTATAGTCTATACAAGGGCTGTCATAAATGATAGTATTACCTCACAATGATTATTGATGGAAAAGAACTAACGATACAAATAAACGGGAAGGCTTATCATTGTGCTCTGGATGTTACGATGGGTTTTATTGGGGGGAAGTGGAAAACAGTTGTTTTATGGTACTTGCGAAATGAGCACCAACGATTTAGTGAACTCAAAAAACATATTCCGGAAATAACCGAGAAGATGCTCTCGCTACAGTTAAAGGAATTGGTAAAAGACGGGATAGTCGGGAGAAAGGTTTATGCCGAAGTTCCTCCCCGAGTAGAATACTTTTTAACAGAAGAGGGGAGAACCCTTATTCCCTGCCTAGAAGCATTGGCAAAATGGGGACGGGACAGAGGCAAAAAGTACGGAAAGGTAAAAGAGTTGAATGAGAAGAGTGCGAATATTGGGTAGAAAATTAGAGATCCAAGACAGTTACTTAGTAAGCAGCACTGCAATACCTTCCTGTAGTCCACCATTGAGAAGTTTCTTGATTTCGAGCCATCGTTGCCTCAATTCTCCGATGTAGCTGACGTTCTCAAAGGTCTTTAGAATCGCATCAAAACTTTGCTGTATACTGAGCTCAGGTGCGGGGAGCAAAATGTACCAGCAAGCCTCTTAATATAACCTCGTAGTGGAGGGAGTGGTTTTAGGTTAGGTCTTTTTTCATCTGCTCGAACTCTTTTTTACCGATCTCGCCTTTGGCATAGCGCTCTTTGAGAATATCCAAAGAGGATTTCTCTTTGTCATTGCTCCTTGTCGAGCCACCAAGATAACGGAAGAGGGCAACGACTCCGAGAATAAGGAGTATCCAGAAAAGAAGCATGGGTATCCACCCCAAAAGACCAAACC
>CAYMIE010000023.1:0-10568 GCA_964390405.1 uncultured Gammaproteobacteria bacterium
TGGTTTGGGTCTGTTGCCAAAAAGCATCTAACATAAAAAGCAAATAGTCATTGGGATTTTGCATACCGTGGGCAAGGTAAAAGTAATAATCTTCTTTGTGCTCATCTAAATATTCCTCAAAAGGTACTACCGTTGTAATATCCCAGCCGCGATTTTTAATGATTGCCGCAATCAGTAGTCTTCCTACTCTACCGTTCCCATCCAGGAATGGATGAATTTCCTCAAAAATTAGATGGGCGATAAAAGCACAAACTAATGGAAATTTTTCTTTCGGTGAATTGATATATGAAAATAAACGTATAAGTAACTTTGGGATATACTTTGGTGGGGGTGGGACATAGACTGCTACTCCTGCCTGGTTAAAAATAGCGCTGGGTTCAAGCCTGAACTTTCCAGCATCTGGGCTTAGGTTTTTTAATACATATTCATGAAGTCTTAGAAGAAGTTTTTCGTTCATTTTTTCTTTTTGTAATTTTTTTCCTATGAATTGCGTTGCTTGAAGGATGTTAAAAATTTCGAGTTTTTTTTGGGATTTTTTATCCCCTACTTGAACGTCGGAAAGCTCTAGCGGGTTTCCTTCAATGCGGGCAGAATATAGGGAACTTTTTAAAAGACTAACTCTTTGGATCTTGTCTTTCAAAGGTTTTGGAAGATTAAGTGAAGCAATATACAAGAGGTTGGATTCAATTTTAGCAATAAGCGCCAGCATTTCTGGAGTAACGGAATACAAGGGAGGGATTTTCATACCAACATATTACCAAATATTACCGAATGTTGCCGAATGTTGCAATCCTTAAAGTTTCTGGATTTTTTAAATTGCTTTTAGCTCATGAAGTCGTTCGCGGATTAACATCCTTGCGGTGGTAGAAATTCCGATACCTTTTTCCTTGGCAACTTTTTTGACTGCATTTATTGTCTTCTCATCTAATCTAATCGGTACTACTTTTTGATAGATAGATTTGAGATTTTTGGAAAACTTAACTTCCGGTGCAGGTTCCCATTGGTAACCTACTGTGTCATGAGTGTCCCAAAAATCGGCCTCTTCTTGAACACTTTTGAAATCAGGTATTGGTAATTTTTTTTTGCTCATTTTATTTTTTTCTTAAATTCCCTTTTCTCTCTCAGGGTACTATCACGAGCTGTAACCGGATAGTAATTCTGTCTCGTACGCGGCGCCAGGAAGACTGTCAGGTATCTTCCATTTTCTGTCTGGCCGATTATCCTGTACGTTTTATTTTTCCACTTATCTGCCAGGTGCTTCCCTTGACAGACTTGTTCTACCTCTTCCGGTTTAACCCCGTGTCTGGCAATGTGTTCTATATTCCATTCGTCCCAAATTAAATTCTTAATTAACATAATATTACAAAGTATAACATTTGTAAATGTTCGCTAAGTTAATTTTCTGTTTGGGGTCTATTGTCGAAAAAAATTAGTGCTGAATCTTTTTTAAAAAGTGTTGTAAAGAAAGACAAGACATCAAAAAACAAACGATTGATTCTGCACCTTCATTTTGATTGACGCCTCTTGTTGTAAGCCCGTCAAAAACACCCTTCGTATTTTCATCATAGATATATCGATGATTGCGGTTATTGCCAAAAAACCACTCGAATGCAAGATGTGCGCGACTTAGATAATTTTTTTTATGTAATGCCTGAGCAGCAAATATATAGGCGTCAACTGCTGCCGCAGCTTCAAGCGGTTGCTGGTCATACTCTGCTTTTTTTTGTCCTTTTACATACCAACCATCTTGTCCGATAAAATCAAAGTACCCCTTCTGTTTATCATAATTACAATTTGTGATAAATTGCAGAGTTGAGTTTGCAACCTTTTTATATCTAACGTTTTCCGTAATCATGTAAGCTGCAAAAAGTGCTTGGGGAAGACGAAAATTATCATAGGTAACTGTATCTTCAAACCAATCCCAACGGGTTGTGTGTTTTTTTTCATACGCGCCAATGAGGAAATCAGCTAATTTTTTCAGATAAACGCTTGCTTGTACTGCAACATCTGTCTTTGTCTCATACGTCAGAATATAATAATACAACCCAAGCATTGTGTAAGCTGCAGTTCTCAGATCGCGGATATTATTAGTCTGCTGGAGATTTGTGACAAAAATAGAGTGGACAGACTGTGCTAAAAGTGGATTGTCGTTAAGATATAAATTAAAGCCTAATGCCCACATGGCTTTTCCATATGGATCGGTAACCGAAGTTGTGTCGTCCCAGCTTCGGTTGAAATTGAGAAATGTATGAAATTTGCCGTTTGCACCTTGAGCAAATTTTAAAAAAGTCACATAAAGTTTGATAAGTTTTAAAATGTCGTCTGTTTTATGTTGTTTATATAATTGCGACACTACAATGAGTGCCCGTGCATTATCGTCGGTACTATATCCAAATTTTCTATCTGGAATGATGTGATGTGTATGCTGAATCACACCGACAGCATCAGTCAAATGAGAGAGGTATGAAACATCAAGAGGTGTAAGGATAAATTTTTTAGCTACTTTTTGAGTATCATTTAATTGTAGAACTTTAGAATAGAGCAGGATATGCTTCTTGGCAACGCGTGACCAGCTCATATCCTTTCGTAAGCTACTAACATTTGTTTCTAATTTTTTAAGGTTTTTTGGATTTTTATGCAATGCAATAAGATCCTTTGCAATTGCATTGCTATCATGGAAAGGTACAAGCATACCCCTGCCCTTTGCGAGCATATCTTTTGCATATATGAACTCAGTTGAGATGCACGCTTTTCCAGCACCAATTGCATACGAAAGCGTACCTGATGTAATTTGTTGAGGATCAAGGTAAGGAGTAATATATACATCAGCGGCAGCCAGATATATTTTCAACTCCTCAAGTGGTAAATATTTGTTTATAAAGATAACATGCTTTTCAAGGTGCAATTTTTTAACAAGCCCCACTAGCTTTTCTCTGTATGATTCACCTTCAGTTTTTTTGACAAGAGGATGTGTTTCTCCTACTATAAGAAATACTAAGCTTGGTATCTCTTGCACAGCTTTCTCTACTGCTTCGATTGCATATTCAATACCCTTATTCCTACTGAGTAAATTGTTCGCAAGTAAAACAAATGCATGAGAAAATCTAATAATTTTTTTCGCCTTATCTTTTCTCATAGTAACAATTGGCGCGCCGTGCAGTATAAAAGTGCTATC
Source organism: uncultured Gammaproteobacteria bacterium (assembly GCA_964390405.1). GTDB lineage: Bacteria > Patescibacteriota > Microgenomatia > Curtissbacterales > GWA2-41-24 > WO2-FULL-40-11. The sequence goes on from CAYMIE010000023.1 coordinate 3,176, forward strand.
GCTGGGGTTAAGTCCGTATACTTGTTCCAACCGGTTTTTTGCTACTTCATCCATAATAATCACGTTTCTTGCCAACCGTGCCAGCTCTTGAATAATGTATTTCTGATGCTCCGTTGGGGTTAATAGTACTGTATGGAAGGTGACTATGAGTGGTTTTTTAAGCGCTCGCGCAAGTTCTAATATATATTTACCGTCTGCTCCTCCAAAGAGACCAAACTCGTGCTGCAAGTGCACAATGTCAATAGAGCTAAAATTTAGAAGTTTTGCAACTTTTTGGTAATCAGCGATTTTTTCTTGTTGAATTGTCTTTACTGTCGGAGGAGAATATACAGTAGGAATCATAGGATTTTCCATTGCAAAAATTGAGATAGGAATACGTTTTTTGTGTATTTCTAAAGAAAGATCTCTCGTGTACGTTGCGATGCCACATTTGCGTGGTACAAATGATGCGATAAATGCAATTTTCATATTCTAATTTTAGTAAATATGCAGTAATACTGAAGAAATAAGACTGCTTAAATAAGAAGTGAATTCAAATTTGATCTAATCAAAAATATTTTCAAAGTTAAGCAGACATATTAATTAGTCTGCTAATTACGAAGCTAAGCATATCAAGGAGTGCTATTAAGGTCAAATTTATCTTAAAAATAGGTTTTGTGCGATATTGCAAATTGATGTTTCTAACTATAGACCTGAGGACGGTACTGTAGTGCCTCTGCGATCCTTCGACCCGTTCGATAGAACTCAGGGTCGCACTGAGTCAAAACCGAATGTGCGATTTCACTCAGGATTTTGAAGCGCTTTAATTATCAATAGCAGGGCGGTATTGAAGTGATTCTGCGATATGGTTAGATTTGATCTTTTCGGTTCCTTCTAAATCAGCAATCGTTCTTCCGATTTTTATAACCCGGTGGAACGCGCGAGCGGAGAGGTTAAGCTTAGAAATGGCTTGTTTTAAAAGTAATATTGACTGCTGATCTAGATTACAAAACTGCTTTAACTGTTTGTTATTCATCTCCGCATTTGAAGCAATTTTAAGACCTTTAAATCTTTTAAGCTGAAGGTCTCTGGCTTTTTGGACGCGCTTTTGGATAATAGATGAGGATTCTGATTGGTGTTCGCCTGTTAATTTACCCGGTGGAATCGCGGGGACTGATATGTGCATGTCGATTCGATCCAAGATGGGTCCTGAGATCCTTTTTTGGTATCTGGTAATGGCACCCGGATTACAAGTGCAATTTCTGGTCTCGTCACCAAAAAACCCGCAGGGGCAAGGGTTAGCAGCAGCAACCAAACTAAATCTGGCCGGATATTTAACAGAACCCGCCGCTCGTGAAATAGTCACATGACCGTCCTCCATTGGCTGACGGAGAGCTTCTAAAACGTGTCTGGGAAATTCCGGAAATTCGTCCAAAAATAAAACGCCTCTGTGTGCTAAGGAAATTTCACCCGGTCTTGGTACATTACCACCCCCAATTAAACCGATATGGCTGGTTGTATGGTGGGGGCTGCGAACCGGCCTTGAAGTGATAATCGGATTATCTACAGAGAGTAAATTAGCAACTGAATAGATTTTAGTTACTTCCAAACTTTCTTCAAAGCTTAATTTCGGCAAGATTGTCGCCAAGGACCTGGCCATCAAGGTTTTGCCGGCACCCGGAGGTCCTTTCATCAAAATATTGTGCCCACCGGCTGCTGCAATTTCTAATGCGCGCTTTGCATTTTCCTGGCCGCGGATATTTTCAAAATCGTATTCTTCCGAACCTATACTTTTAAATTGCTGCTTTTTAGCTTTAGCCGGAATGATTTTCTTGGCTGCTCGCCCAGCCGAGTCAGACTCGGCTGGGGAAAAGTGCTCAAAAAGCTGTTTAAGACTTGAAACTGGAAAAACTTTTATTTTGTTGATGATCCTAGCCTCATCCAGATTGTCTTTGGGAACAAAAATATTTCTGAATTTTTTGTCGCGGGCCATGATAGTGCAGGGTAAAATTCCCCAGATTCGGCGAAGTGAACCGTCAAGAGAAAGTTCACCAAGAAAAATTGAGTCGCTGATATCTTGCTTCTTTAGTTGCTCAGAGGCAAAAAGAATCCCCAGAGCAATTGGCAAATCGTAAGCAGGACCTTCTTTAGGCAAATCGGCAGGGGCAAGATTAACAGTGATTCTTTTTGGCGGCAGGTCGGCACCGGAATTTCTAAGAGCAGATCTCACCCTTTCTTTTGATTCTTCGATTGCTTTGTCGCCAAGACCGACAATTGTGAAACTGGGCAAACCCATAGAGGCGATATCCACTTCAACGGTAATGGGGACGCTGTCTAAGCCAACAACAGCAGCACTAGTTATTTTGGCTAACATATATATGGCAGTTGATGTGGGCAGGATTAATTTGGAGCAATGAAAGAAATTATATCAGTAGGTTGCCTCAACTGTAAAACACGTTGAGGGGGTTAGTGTTTTTCATCACTTCCTATTTTCCAAACCCCTTTTTCTCGAAAGGCTTCGATCGTCTGACGTTTCGCGGCATTTAGGACTCCTGGTAGTGGTTTGCCAATTTTCGCTGCGTATTTTGAAAGTTCGATAATTTTTGTCCCTGTTAGGTAAGCGATTCTTTTGTGTAAAGATTCCATGAGTGCTTTTGTAACTATTACTTCCATTATTTTGGTATTTTTATTATCCCTGTAAGTTGTAAAAGCGTCATAGTAGTATTCTTTTTCTTTATCCCTAATGATTACCCCGGGAAATCCTAATCGGTAGAGCTGATAGTTAATCAACACTCTTCCTATTCGCCCATTGCCATCCATAAATGGATGCAGATTTTCGAAATCAAGATGGAATTTAGCAATTTTGTCAGCAAAGTAGGTTTCATGATCACTCGAATACTCGATTAATATTTCTATCATAGTATTTTCTATGTGTTCAGGGGACGGCGCTATGTAAGTGCCAACCCTCACGTATTCATCTTCTTTTCTGAAACGTCCGGCAATTTCATCACGAATATTAGTAATTAACATCCTGTGAAGCAGTAAGATTGCTTCCCGTGTTGTCTCCTCAAATGGTTTAACCCTGACGTATTCCATAACCCGCGCCAGATTTTTTGCTTCAAAAACTTCTCTTAGAGACACATTTCTGGCAACTTCCAATTCTAAAAGGATTTTTTCCGTTTCTTTTAGGGTTAAAGTAGAATTTTCAATTGCGTTTGAGTTGTAAACACTTTCAGGTATCTCCGCCTCGTCAATCATTTGAAGAAGAGAACCTTTACCAGCTTTTAAAAGATCATATTCTTTTTTTAATTTTTTTATTTTTTCTCTTATTGGCCCTTGGGTTGACATGCTGTAATTGTATATAATTCACTTTATTTTGTCAAGCATTAGTGAATATATTCCATATGATGGGTTAAATTCACGATAAATTGCTAGTTTTGTATTATAATTAGTCGATTTTTAGACGATTTGCAAGGAGCTGAGTTCACAATGTTACAGTAAATTCGAACAGGATTGCCGTTGGCAAAACAGGCCTACCTTTGTGAAACTCGGCAAGCCCGAAGAGGCGATATCAACTTCAACAGTAATAAGAAAATTAAGAAATTTTCTTGCGGTCCTCGTCGAATATGATTCGACTGCGGGTCTAGGAACTGTCTAAGCCGACAACGGCAGCACTAGTTATTTTGGCAAGGATAATATTGAGCAGAGATTTAGATTTTATACCAAAGATGGCAAAAAAACTATTCTAATTATGGATCAATAGTATTTTAGGCTTGTTTCTGCTTATAATTGAAATAGAGTAACGGTCTGCAAAAATGCCGCTTATATTGGCGACTTTTTCAACTTGTTTTGACCGTGGGAATAAGAAAAATTAAAACATGGACAGCTACCATCAATCGGGTAGTCGCACCAAAGCACCTGTAGGTGTTTTTGAGGACAGTGGCAAAATCCACTTAATTTTAAAAAAATCAGGTAAAAACACTCTTTTTGAACTTGAGTCATCTACGAACGGCTTAACATTTAAAAATGAGGAAAAACAAATCAAATTTAAAAATAAAATACTTGCCGATCAGGAAATCAGCAATGTAAGTGTTAGCGTTTGGGAAAACCGCTATGTTGCATGTTATCTTCAAAAAACAGGTGCGAGTAAAAATCTTTTTAGCTCTGTGAGTGGTGACAGGGAGATTTTCGAACATATTAAGACAATTGATCATATAACCGAAGCAGGCAGCATAGTTCCCAATTTCAAAATTCAAAATAATTATGTTTTATATTTTGGCGGTGACTTTCTGCGCCTTGCATATTCTAAAAACCTGGCTGACTGGGAAGTTGCCAACGAGAAACTGCACTCTGAGCCAAAAGGATTTTTTGGTAAGTCGAGCTTAATTGTTGCAAGCAGTTTCTTAACACATCAGGGGATTTTAGTTTTTTACTGGGAAAATAGGAGTTCAAAAAAACATAGCCACTATATTTTGAAGGCAATATTGACAGATATCAGAAATCCGCTTGACGTTCTCGAAAAGTTTGACGAGCCGATTTGGGAAACTTCCGCAGAGTGGACTAAATATAAAATTACGCCTGTGGGTGTAGTCAAACTTGAAAACAAATTGCTTTCTTATTGGAATGTTGCCGGTCGCGGCCTTTTTGTGATTACCCACCCTTTTATTGATACGACTGTCAAGATAAAGCAAAATGTCCCATTCGTTATCATCAAAAAACTGAAGCAGAATCCACTTATTGCCCCTCTCGTTCATAATTTCTGGGAATCTAAGGCAACATTTAACCCGGCTGCTGTCCATGAGAAAAACAGGGTGCACATTATTTACCGCGCTATTGGTGAGGACGATGTTTCGGTCTTAGGCTATGCTTCCAGTTCAGATGGAATTCACTTTGACGACAGACATCCCAAACCCATTTATGTTCCCAAAGAACCATTTGAGCTGTCTGGTACTTATGGGCAAAAAAATGGCACATACTCTCCATTTGCATCTGGTGGTGGTGCTTATGGAGGAGTTGAAGACCCCAGGATCACCAAAATTGATGATAAATTTTATATGACATATGTTGCCTATAACGGCTGGAGTCACCCGCGAGTTGCCCTAACTTCTATTGATGAAGTTAGCTTTCACAATAAAGACTGGCAATGGGAAAAGCCGGTTTTAATTTCCAAACCCAATGAGGTAAATAAAAACGCCTGTATACTGCCTGAAAAAGTAAATGGTAAATATGTGATATTTCATAGGGTTTATCCTGATATATTAGTCGACTTTGTAGATAGTCTCGATTTTGACGGCAAGACTTTTTTAAAGGGAGAATTTAGGATTGAACCTGTTCGTAACAGATGGGATAGTCGAAAAGTCGGTGCTGGTCCACCACCTATTAAGACGCCCGATGGCTGGTTAATGATTTATCAGGCTGTGGGGAATCAAGACCCCACAAAGTACAAAATAGGTGCTATGCTGCTTTCTTTAACTGACCCAACCAGAATTCTTTACAGAGCCCGCGAACCGATTTTAGAACCTGATAAATGGTACGAAAATGACGGATCTAAAGCAGGTGTTGCTTATCCGTGTGGTTCCGTTGTTATAAGCAGCAAATTAATTGTTTACTATGGTGGATCGGATTCATACGTTTGCGGTGCTACAGCAAATCTTGAAAAGTTTGTAAGCGAATTAAAACTTAACCATCCTATCCACTTAAATCCAATCAGCCAAATAAATTAGTTGATGGTTAAACTTAAAAGGTTTATTGCTAATCCGATCCTTTCACCAACTAAGAACAAATGGGAAAAGGATGCAGTTTTTAATGGTTGTCCTGTTGAAGATGGTAACAATTATCATCTTTTATATCGGGCACTCGAGCGAGATACGACAGTAGAAAACCAAAACATAGTTTTATCAACAATCGGTTATGCTAAAAGCAGCGACGGAATCCACTTTTCATCCCGCAAACAACTGATAAAGCCGCAAGAGCAGTGGGAAAAATTCGGTTGCGAAGATCCAAGAGTCACTAAAATTGATAATAAATTTCTTATTTTTTACACTGCAATTTCAACTTTTCCACCAAATTCTGATTCTATAAAAGTAGCTGTTGCCATAACGCGCGACTTTCAAAAAATTGAGGAAAGACACTTAGTTACCCCGTTTAATGCAAAAGCAATGGCACTATTTCCTGACAAAATTAATGGAAAATACGCTGCAATTTTAACAGTGGATACTGACAAACCTCCTGCAAAAATCGCTGTTGCCTATTTTGACAAATTAGAGCAGCTTTGGGACAGTGCATACTGGGAAAAATGGCAGAGAAGTTTGGATGATAATATCTTGCCATCACTGCGAACTTTAGACGACCACGTCGAACTGGGAGCTCCACCTGTTAAAACTGCTGACGGTTGGCTAATTATCTATAGTTATATAAAAGATTATTTTACGAGCGATAAGATTTTTTCAATCGAAGCAGCCCTTCTTGATATTAATAACCCTTTAAAGTTAATCGGCAGATCCCCATCCCCCCTTCTGATCCCAGAAATTGATTATGAGACAAGCGGGCTTATTCCTGATGTGGTCTTCCCTTCTGGAGCACTAATTAAAAATGATGAGCTGGGCGTTTACTATGGTGCTTCTGATAACTACTGCTGTTTGGCAACTTGCAACTTAGAAGATTTATTAAAATCTCTAAGGCATCTAGAGTACGTTAGTCCGCAGACGATTAAAACAATCGCCATTTTTAAAAAATACAGTGATAATCCCATTATCACACCTATTCCCGAACACAGTTGGGAATCACGATATACTCTTAACCCTGCAGCAATTTATGAAGCAAACAAGGTTCATATACTTTACAGGGCACAAGGAAGATATAACACTTCAGTGATTGGTTATGCAGCATCGCTTGATGGGGTTCATATCGAACACAAATCTTCAGAGCCTATATATGAACCAAGAGAAAAATTTGAACAGAAGATATATGAAGATAGTTTTTCCGGCTGTGAAGACCCGAGGCTAACTAGGCTGGATGACAAAATATACATGTGTTACACCGCTTATGATGGTGTAAATCCAACGAGAGTTGCACTAACAAATATTTTAGCTACCGATTTTGTAAAAAATAACTGGAACTGGAGTACGCCCATATTAATTTCGCCTCCAGGTGTGAACGACAAAAATGCCTGCATTTTATCTGAGAAAATAAAAGGTAAATTTGTATTTTTACATAGGCTTAAAAATTCTATTTGGATAGATTACGTTGATGATCTTGATTTTAAAAATAACAGGTGGTTGCAGGGAGACATTTTATTTGGACCCAATGAGGATAGTTGGGATAGCGAAAAAATCGGTATCGGTCCTCCGCCGATAAAGACTCGCGACGGGTGGCTTCTAATTTATCATGGTCTTTCTAAATACGATGGCAGATA
>CAYMIE010000024.1:0-1704 GCA_964390405.1 uncultured Gammaproteobacteria bacterium
AAATCAGATCTTGGCCAAATCGCCACAATTGCCGGCAGGTACTATGCAATGGATCGTGACAACAGATGGGATAGGACTACAAAATCTTATCAGTGCTTGCTTGGAAAAAGCGGGAACAAAGATACCGATCCTGTGGCAGTCTTGGACAAATCCTATGCCCAAAACACTACCGATGAATTTGTAGTTCCGACAATAATAGTTGACGGTTCCGGCACGCCAATTGGTAAAGTGGACGAAAACGATGCCCTGATTTTTTTCAATTATCGTCCGGATAGAGCCAGACAGCTTACAAAAGCATTTGTTTTAGAAGACAAAGACTTAAAAAACGTAAAAACCCATTCTGGAGAAAAAATTAAGACCTTCGATCGAGGCCCCAAACTGAAGAATTTGTTTTTTGTCTCCCTAACCCGCTACGAAAAAACCCTTCCGGTCACCAAAGTCGCCTTCGAGCCTGAAGAAGTTACTATGCCCTTGGCACGAGTATTTTCTGAGCGCAATGCCAGACAATTGCATATTGCCGAAACCGAAAAATACGCTCACGTAACTTACTTTTTTAATGGAGGGCTTGAAAAGCCATTTCAGGGTGAAGACAGGATATTGGTTGCCTCGCCTAAAGTTGCTTCGTATGTAGAGAAGCCGGAAATGTCCGCTGCCGAAATTACTAAAAATTTTTTGGGGAAACTAGATGAAAAAGTCTACAGCTTTATAGTTATCAACTATGCCAATGCGGACATGGTTGGTCACAGCGGCGATATTAACGCCACCATCAAAGGCGTCCAAGCCATAGACTTTCAGCTGGGCATCATTTCAAAAGCAATTACATCCATCGGTGGCGCCTTAATTATTACCGCCGATCATGGCAACGCGGAAGAAATGATAAACTTGAGAACAGGCGAGGTAGATACAGAACATAACTTAAGTCCTGTTCCCGCACTGTTTATATTCAACGAGTTGAGAGGCCAAAACCGCCAACTCCCGCAAGGCTTACTTGCTGATATCGCTCCAACAATTCTCGCAGCCCTCCAAATCCCCAAACCGTCAACAATGACAGGTCGAAGTTTGCTCTGAAATCTAAGATTCTAATTAACCAGAACCACCCTCAATTTAGCCTCAATTTGATATAATCCGTTCCAAGATGTTACAGCCAGAAGCTGAACTCAGACTTAGTGCATTATTCGAAGGCAATATCACGGAAGAGAATGTGGGCGTTGAAGGCTTAAAGGATTTATATGTATTGTTTGTTCAAAATATAGAAGACCCTGTTGAAAAATTAATAGTGGCTCGTACTTTTTTACAGGCTATTTTTGAGAATAGCCCAGATGCTGTTGAAAATTTTCTAGACATAAGGATTGCAGAAAGATGCGATGCTAGACCCCAAGGTACAGATTGCTTTGGTTATTTGTTTGGTCTTGATGCGAACGCCGAGAAGACATTAACTGATCTCATTATTGGCAGCAAAATTTCAATTGATCCGATTGTGGATTCACTCGCGCTATATGTAAATGAAGAACTAACTCATCCAATACATATCGGAAAAGTTACGTCTGAGAAAAAAGTGCTTTCCAAATGGGGTCTTAATGGGCATGTTTACGAGCATCACCCGCTTTTAGTTCCACTTTCGTATGGCTGGTCGATTGCCTACTTGTCTAGATAAATTAATTCAATTATTTACTTTCCATTTTTTTAATGATGGATTTTTAGCAA
>CAYMIE010000024.1:1714-10471 GCA_964390405.1 uncultured Gammaproteobacteria bacterium
TAGGAAAAATTCCAGCTGATGAAACAACTCGTAATAAAGTTATCGGAGAAGCAATTCGAAAGGCCTTTGCCAGTCCGAGAAGAATTACTAAAATAGGTTCAGAGACGACCTGAAATTGTCGGAAAAATTAGAATAGAATTACAAATTCACCTTTGGGTTTAGTTTGTGAAAAATGCGCGATTGACTGCGAAACCTTTTCTCGTCGAACTTCTTCATATAATTTTGTGAGTTCCCGACAAACCACAACGTCAGTATCGCCAAAAACTCCTTTAATAATTTCTAGCGTCTTTAAAACTCGAAAAGGGGATTCGAAAATTATTGTTGTCGACTTTAAGCTGTGCTGATTCTCCTTTATCGCTTCTAACATTTTCAACCTTTTTGCGTCCTGTTTTGGCAAATAACCTAGAAATGTAAATTTGTCTGGAGGTAAACCGGAAACAGTCAAAGCTGCAATTAACGAGGTCGGACCTGGTATAGCCTCAACGGCTGCCCTATGGTGGATACACTCTCGCACAAGTTTGTATCCCGGATCAGAAACTAGCGGGGTTCCAGCATCCGAAACCAAAGCAATATTTTTGCCTAAAGCTAAATCCCCCACCACAGAAGCTACTTTTAACGGCTCATTAAAATCATTAAGTGAAATCATCTTATTGCTGAACTTGTAATGTGCCAAAAGCTTACCTGTAACTCTTGTATCTTCGCACAGAATATAATCAACACACCTTAAAATCTCCAGCGCCCTTAAGGTAATATCTGCTAAATTACCAATCGGAGTTGCAACGATATACAAAGTACCCATATCTATTGACACAGTATTGATTATTATACCTACAATAGGTTAATGTACAAAAAGCTTAAGAAACTTTTTAACAAAATCGGGCCTGGAGTAGTAACCGGAGCTTCGGATGACGATCCTTCCGGCATCGCCACTTATTCCCTCGCAGGCGCAAGCCACGGATATGGCTTATTGTGGACAGCTTTTTTAACTTTCCCGCTAATGGCCGCCATTCAGGAAATGTGCGCCCGTATTGGCATAGTTACAGGAAACGGCTTGGCTGGAAATATTAAAGCCCATTATAAATCTAAAATTCTCCTTTATTCATTAGGTTTTCTATTTGTTATCGCAACAAGTATCAATATTGGCGCCGATTTGGCAGGCATGTCAGCAGCTTTAAACCTTCTAATACCTTTAAATCCGATAGTTAGCAACTTGTTAATTGCAGGTTTAATTATTACCCTACTTGTTTATTTTCCTTATAAATTCATCGTAGCCAGGCTTAAGTGGTTAACTTTTGCACTTTTTGCCTATATTGCATCCGCTGTTGTTACCCAGCAGGATTGGGGGCAGATTGTACTGCGGGCTTTCGTTCCCAAATTTAGTCTTTCAAGTGAATATTTGGTTTTTATAGTGGCAATACTCGGTACTACAATTTCACCATATCTCTTTTTTTGGCAGACTTCGGAAGAAGTAGAAGAAGTCAAGGAAGAAGAAAAGGTTAGTCACAAAAAGATAATTGTGACCAAACATGAGCTTAAGGTTGCCAAAGAGGATGTACAAATCGGTATGCTTTTTTCCAACATTGTTATGTTTGCAATCATCGCTACAACTGCTTCAACCTTATTTGCTGCAGGCATTAATGATATCCAAACCGCGTCAGACGCAGCAAGGGCTCTTGAGCCGATCGCCGGCAAAGCTTCGTCACTTCTTTTCACTTTAGGGATAATTGGCACCGGACTTTTGGCAATTCCGGTTCTGGCCGGTTCAGCAGGCTATGCGGTTTCTGAGATATTTGGTTGGAGAGAGGGCTTAAGTTACAAATTCCGGCAAGCAAAATCATTTTATCTGGTCATAATTTTTTCTACAATCCTCGGGCTATTTATTACCCTCATTAATATTAATCCCTTTAAAGCCCTTTTTTATACAGCTGTAATTTACGGTTTAATTTCCCCGATTTTAATTCTTTTTATTCTGCTTCTTGCCAACAGTAAAAAAGTTATGGGCAAATACACGAATACTAAAGTTACCAATATTTTGGGGATTTTAACATTAGCTGTTATGTCAGCTGCGGCAATTGGATTTTTCGCAACGCTTTAAGGATTAGTTTTGGTAGCGCCTGATAACCGAGGTTACTTTTCCCTGGATAGTCACGTTTTTAGCATAAATCGGCTGCATCGAAGCATTTGCCGGCATCAGGCGAATTCGATCCTTTTCCTTGAAAAATCGCTTCAAGGTAACAATGCCATTTTCAATCATTGCAACCACAATATCACCGTTTCTGGCTTCGTTTGTTTCCTCAACTACTACAAAGTCACCGTCTAAAATTCCGTCTTCAATCATTGATTCACCTTTGACCTGCAAAACGTAGGATTTTTTCTTGGGATTAACCATGTTTTGCGAAACTGCAAATGTAGCGTTTGGGTCGCTAAAAGGCTCAATAGGCGAACCGGCAGCAATAAAACCGGCAATTGGCAAATCTATACCCTTAACAATACTGCCTATTTTCCTTTCAATAAGTTCAATACTCCTGACAATTCCGGAAGTTTTTTTTATTAATCCTTTTCTTTCCAGAGTCTGCAAATGCTCATGGACAGTCGCTAAAGACTTTACGCCCAGTTTTTTGGCAATTTCAACTAAAGTTGGAGCATGGCCATATTTGTCAATATATTTGTTAAGAAAATCCAGTATCTCGCGCTGTCTTCTGTATATAATTGTTGTCATGATACAATAATACAAAGAAAACCCGAAACTGTCAAGAGGTCATAATGCTATGTCCATAAAAGGTTCTAGCTGCGTCTAATCCTTGATCTATATAAATTGCACCTAAAACCGCCTCAATAGCGTTCCCTTTTGTCTCGTCACTCATACAGGGTATTCGCAAATATTGTTGAAAAACTAATAAATCAAACCTGCGAGATAAGTAGCTATTTCTTTGGTACTTTACGCTTATTATTCGATCTTGTTCGGATTCAATTGACAATAGTCGGAGTACGGCATCCCCTAAGGTAGATAAAGTTTTTCTAGTTATTCTAGTATTAGACGGGTTACCCTTAGACTCATTTTTCCTGCTTCCTCTGGGACGATTATTGATTGCAACCTCAAGTAACTCTCTCTCGTTAAATTTTATACCAAAACGCTTCTCAAAATTTTCTACTGCTATGCTAAGTGACCTGTATCTTTCCATAGAGCGATAATTCTAGCAAAAAAGAAGTTATAATAGAAATTCTATCGAATCACACACCTATGAAATTCGAGCTCACTTCTACATATAAACCAACAGGTGATCAGCCCCAAGCTATTGCCAATCTAGTTGAAGGTATTAACAAAGGATACCAAAATCAAACTCTTCTTGGCGTGACCGGTTCAGGCAAAACTTTTACAGTTGCCAATGTTATTGAAAAAATCCAACAGCCCACACTGGTTATTTCCCATAACAAGACACTGGCTGCCCAGCTCTATCAGGAATTTCGTGAATTTTTCCCGCACAACGCTGTTGCCTATTTTGTCTCTTACTACGATTATTATCAGCCGGAAGCCTATATGCCTTCAACCGATACCTATATTGAAAAGGAGACTGAAGTTAACGAAGAAATCGACAGGTTAAGACTGGCGGCAACTACGGCCCTTTCAACCAGAAATGACGTTATTGTCGTCGCATCAGTTTCGGCTATCTATAACTTAGGGTCTCCCACAGAATATAAAAATGCCAGAGTAGATCTTGAAGAAGGCCAAACGTGGCCAAGAGTTGATCTTCTGCGGTCTTTTGCCAAACTCCAGTACGAAAGAAATGAGCATGATTTTGCACGCGGAACTTACAGAATTCGCGGCGAAAACATCGAAATACTGCCTGCCTACGAAAATAACGGCCTAAGACTAACCTTTCGGGAAAACTTCTTGAAAGCATTGGAAATTATTCATCCAATAACTGGAGAGACTCAAAGCAAACCTGAAACTTTTGCACTGTACCCGGCCAAACATTATGTAGCATCCGACGACACTACAATTCATGCCCTTGAGTCAATTAAAAAAGAGCTTAAAGCAAGACTCAAATATCTTAAATCACAACGCAAAGAACTTGAAGCTCATAGACTTACGCAAAGAACCAACTACGACCTTGAAATGATCCAAACACTTGGCTATTGCAAGGGCATTGAAAATTATTCGCGCCATTTTGACGGCAGAAAACCCAATGACCCGCCGTTTTCGCTTATTGAGCATTTTCCCAAAGATTACTTGATGATAATTGACGAATCGCATATGACCGTCCCTCAAATAAACGGTATGTACAATGGCGACCGTGCCCGTAAAGAAATGCTGGTTGACTTCGGCTTTCGTCTGCCTTCTGCCTTTGACAACAGACCTTTAAAGTTTGAAGAATTTGCCCGTAAAATCAATAAGGTCATCTACACTTCGGCAACTCCGGCAGATTATGAAATTAATATTTCTAACCAGGTTGTTGAACAACTGGTTAGACCAACAGGTTTGATAGATCCTGAAATCTCCGTCCGGAAATCGAAGGGCCAAATTGACGATCTGATTGCGGAAATCGAAAAAAGAGTAAAAAAACACCAGCGGGTTTTAGTAACGACCTTAACCAAACGAATGGCTGAAGAACTTTCCACTTACTTGCAAGAAAAAGGCTTGAAAGTCCAGTACCTACACTCAGAAGTACTGACACTGGACAGAAGTGATATTCTAGATGATTTAAGGCTCGGAAATTATGATGTATTGGTCGGCATTAATTTGCTGCGCGAAGGTTTGGATCTGCCGGAAGTAACGCTTGTTGCCATTTTGGATGCCGACAAAGAAGGCTTTTTAAGATCCCAAACATCCTTAATTCAAACTATGGGCAGGGCAGCTCGTCATGTAGAAGGTCAGGTAATTTTGTATGCTGACACACTTACAGGCTCAATAAATAGGGCGATCAAAGAAGTAAATCGTCGCCGCAACATCCAGCTCGACTACAACAAAAAACACCACATTAAACCGGTTTCAATCGACAAGCCTATCCGCGAGAAATTAATTGACCGCGAAAAGATTTATGAAGAAAAGAAACGTCTGTACAAAGATGCTGTTTATGAGCAAGCAATTCAAAGAGCAAAAGAAGGAAACATTCTACCGGACGACAAAAATAAATTAATTAAAGCCCTGACTCGCGAAATGAAAGACGCAGCTCGCATTCTAGACTTCGAAAAAGCTGCAGTTCTAAGGGACGAAATTGCAGCTTTATCAGAAAAAAGTTAAGCTTCGATTTCAGCAGGCTTTTGTCCAATCAAAACGTTGTATCTTGTTACATCGGCTCTGAATAAATCTTCTTGGTATAAACCCCATTCATTATTCATGGTAATTAGTGGTGAAGCGTCTAAAACATTATAAATAATTTCTCCTATAGGTTTGTCAAACATTTGTACTTTTCTAATCTTGTCTATTTCGGGGAATATTCTAGCAACGTGTTGCGTTAGTTGAGAAATGGCTTTCGCGACAGGATAACCCCAAAGGCACATATTTGTCATTTCTCGAGCGGAAGGAAGAACTTCTTCCGTAAAATCAAGACGGCGCAACTTTTCAAATCCAGCAACCTCCATCAAATTCCGAACTTGATCTCCTGTTTGGAAATCGACAACTGCGCCAGAAGTGTCTCCGCCGACATGCAGCTGGCACCATTGTTCTTCAGATGGCTCGATTTCACCCTTAAGAGTTGCCGCAATCACTATACGTCCTCCGGGTTTTAAAACTCTGAAAGACTCTTTAATGAATTCATCAATACTTACTGCATGTTCTAAGCTCTCAAGAGACCAAACTATGTCAAAAGACTCGTTAGCAAAAGGCATTCTGTGAAAATCAGCTTTTGAAAAACCTGTTTTATCAGCAACCATGTACTTGTTTTTCTCTTCAGAAACGACTCTTTGTGCACCATGCAATTGAACTTCGGATAGATTAATCCCGACAACTTCTGCACCAATGTTTTTCGCAATCCAAGCTGAGCTTCCTCCAACCCCACAACCTGCATCCAACACCAAATCTCCTTCTTTAATTTTGGCTAATCTAGCTAATTCTGCATTCTCTGCTAAGATAGCTTCATGCCGGTTTTTAATCCCACGCGCCCAGAAACCATAATGTTGACCAAATGTTCGCCCGTGCCACATTAGGAAGTAGAAGATGTTAGCTCTATCATAATAGTCGGCAACTTTTTTCTCGTGACGCATTCTTTGATAAGTTGTATCTCTTTCAGTCATGTTTATAGAGCGCGATTATACTAAAATTAGACTAAACACGCAAGTTATTATAGGGTTAACATTGCGTCACTAGCACTTGCCCAAACATTGATTTCAGTGATAAAATATTTGATTCGCTATGACTTCAAATTCCGACAAAATTATCATCAGAGGCGCGCGCGAACACAACCTGAAGAATATTAATGTCACGATTCCTAAAAACAAATTGGTTGTTTTTACTGGACTTTCCGGCTCCGGCAAATCGTCACTCGCCTTTGACACAATATACGCCGAAGGTCAGCGCAGATACGTAGAGTCACTCGCAGCTTACGCGCGCCAATTTTTAGGTGTTATGGACAAGCCTGATGTTGATTCGATCGAAGGCTTGTCTCCGGCCATTTCCATTGATCAAAAATCAACTTCTCACAATCCAAGAAGCACAGTAGGAACAATAACCGAAATTTATGATTACCTGAGGCTTCTTTTTGCCCGCATCGGACACCCTCACTGCCCAAAGTGCGGTCGGGAAATATCCCATCAGTCACCTCAGCAAATTGTCGAAGAAATCCAGAAACTTACTACCGGCAACCAAAAACCAGTGACCAGAATCCTACTTCTGGCCCCTGTTGTCAAAGACAGGAAAGGCGAATTTCGCGAACTTTTTGCCGACATCGCCAAAAAGGGGTATCGCCAGGTTCGAGTTGATGGCCAAATTAAAGACATTAATGAAGATTTTGTTTTAATTAAAACTAACAAGCACTCAATCGATGTAGTCATCGATCGCCTAACGTTGCCTGCCGAAAAATCAAGGCTAACTCAATCTACCGAGCAGGGCTTAAAACTTGCAGATGGTAATATAATCGCAGCGGAGATTCAAGACAAGACTTTTGATATTCCCGAATATCCTCAAAAACTTAAAGACCATTTGTTCAGTGAAAAATTTACCTGTCCAATTGACAATATTTCGCTGCCGGAAATTGAACCCAGATCTTTTTCTTTCAACTCGCCTCACGGCGCTTGTCCGATTTGTCACGGCTTAGGAACTGTTAGAAAAGTTGACCCTGACGTTATTCTCAACCGCGAGCTTTCGATTCTTGAGGGTGGAATTTTGCCTTGGGCAAGAATGGTTGATTCTGAAACTTGGTCATGGCGGGTTTTACAGCAAGTTTGCAAGGAAGAAAATATACCGCTCAATGAAAAACTTGGCAGTTTAGAAAAGGATAAGCTGGCAATTATTCTCAATGGATCTCAGAATTATTATCGAGTCAAAGGCCCCAACAGGTTTGGCAGAATCGTTGAATGGGACACGAATTTTGAAGGAATAGTTACCAGCCTTGAGAGAAAATATCAGTCTACGGAATCAGATTTCGTAAGGAATGAAGTTGAAAAATTTATGCTTGTTGACACCTGCAAGCAATGTTTGGGCGCTCGTTTAAAACCAGAAGCCCTGTCAACTACCATTGAAAACAAATCTATTGCCAAAATTACCGAGCTCTCTGTAGAAAAATCTTATGAGTGGATCAACAAGTTGAACAGTGAAAATAGTTTACTGAACGATCGCGAAAAGATAATCGCCAAGCCCATTTTAAAAGAAATTATTTCCCGTCTTGGTTTTTTAAAAGATGTTGGGCTTGATTATTTGACAATTTCCCGAACTGCTTCAACCTTAGCAGGCGGCGAAGCCCAGAGAATAAGGCTGGCATCTCAAATAGGATCAGGCCTTTCCAGCGTTCTGTATGTACTGGACGAGCCGTCAATAGGCTTACACCAAAGAGATAACAACCGCCTAATAGCAACTTTGCAAAAGCTTAAAAACCTGCAAAATACGGTAATTGTCGTTGAGCATGATCGTGACATGATGCTGGCATCAGATGAAATTGTAGATTTTGGCCCGGGTGCCGGCGAACATGGTGGCCAAATAGTTGCTCAAGGTACTCCAAAAAAAATATCCAATGACAAAAAATCCCTAACCGGCAAGTATTTATCGGGCAAAAAAAAGGTGAGAGCTAATATGCTTCGAGAGACCGAACGAAGTGAGGAAATCGAGAAGTTTCCTGACAATAATTCTCGATTTCACTCGAACAATAATTTCCTCACTCTCCATGGTGCCCGCCAGCACAATCTTAAAAATATTGACGTCGAATTTCCTCTTGGCAAGTTTATTTGTGTAACCGGAGTTTCCGGATCAGGCAAATCAACTCTTGTCCATGAAATTCTCTATAAAGCTTTGGCTCACGAAATATACAGGTCCCGCGAAAAAGCCGGCGATTTTGACGGTTTCACAGGGGAAGAAAACATAGATAAGGTTGTTCTAATTGACCAGTCTCCGATCGGCAGAACGCCCCGCTCTAATCCGGCAACGTACACCGGCGTCTTTACGCACATTCGCGAGCTTTTTTCCAAAACTACGGATGCCAGAATCAAAGGTTACTTGCCAGGCAGGTTTTCGTTCAATGTTAAAGGGGGTCGGTGTGAAACCTGCGAAGGGGACGGTAAGATTAAAATAGAGATGCAATTTTTACCCGATGTCTACGTTGATTGCGA
>CAYMIE010000025.1:0-6392 GCA_964390405.1 uncultured Gammaproteobacteria bacterium
TGCCGAAAGCTTGGCTATGTTGGGGGCAATTTGGGATTTGCCTGTTGCGGAAACAAAAATTGTGTCTTGGGTTTTATTTTGCCAAGGCTTGAAGATAAAGGCAGCAAGAGCGATAGTCAGAATTACCAGCGCCCAGACAATGAGAGCGGGAGCAATTGCGTTTCCTTGAGACAGTTTTTTGAGCATGCTGCTCGGATAGGACTCGAACCTATAACCCTCCCGTTAACAGCGGGATGCTCTACCAATTGAGCTACCGAGCAATAAACTAAGCGAGGGTAATTTTAGCATAACTATTTCTAAAATTTCCAAATATAATCAGAGTTCGAAAATCAATACTTCGCACAAGGCTACGTAGTTGCAAGCGTCCCAGCGGGCGAGCTGGTTAATAGCTGAACAGCGTTTATGCCTCTAACCCTTTATGCAAAATTTGGCGCATGAGGGTTTGGTAGGGGATGTGTAACTTTTCTGCTTTCTGTTTTGCTTTCTCTACAAGAGATTCTTCTACTCGCAATGAGATTAAGCGTTTTGACGGTTTCAGGTTTGGAAAACTAATTTTTTTGAGGTCTGAGGGTTCCAGATACTCTGAAAAATCAGTATTTTCCATAAACTTTTGTACTTCCTCTTCGTTTTTAAAATCAGGCAGTTTAAGCGGCTTTTTCATAGATTGGCACCTCCTTTCTATTCATTTGTCTTGCCGAGATGCAACGTATTTTTTCGTTTCTTATTGTAAATGCAATAATAAGCATTCTTCCTTTCTTTGTTTTTCCGAATAAAAGAAATCGTTCTTCTTTTTGTGAATGGTCACTGTCCTTAAAAGCTCTTTTGTGTTTATCAAAAAATGCTTGCTCCTGTTCTTTTAGTGAGACTTTGTGTTTTACCCAACTTTTTGTACTATTTCCCTCGTCCCATTCGAAGATTAAAACATCAGGCAAAACAACGTCTTCCATGTATATACGATGTAGTAACATTCTACTTTCTATGTTTATTTTTGTCAAGGTTGAATTGGCTAACTCTTGGCGAGAAGGGATATTAGCTGACCAGTTGCAGTAACTGTTGGGTCTGCTGTAAAGTTATTTTCGGGTAATCTACGATTGCCGGCCAATTGGCCGTTCTGAAATCGTCCCACTTGGCGAGCAGAATTGCTGATTTTAGAACCTTATGACCTTCAAGGCTATTTGAATTCAATTCACTACTGAAATTTTTATTGTAGATTAGAGATTGAACGAATATTAGGCGATTTTTGAACCTGATTTCTTGGGTTCGAATCCAATAGCGGGTAAAGATTACTTCGGCCTTAGGTTTAAAAAATACGTAGGGGAAAAGGTTTTCTCAAGATTTTTACTATAATTAGTCTCCGAGAGTCTGGGAGCCAAATGGGGCAATTCAGAACTTCAAAATCCTGATGTGTCAAGCTGATGTGTCAAGCTACTCCACACCATGTATGGGTGAACTCAGAACCTAAAACATAGGATCTCTCAATACTTCATCTGACATAGAAGGTTGCATTTCTCCAATTAATCCTTGCTCTAAAATATAATTAACATGACTTTGACGACAACCTTGAGAATTGCAGTGTTCTTTTCGTGCCGCAGCAACATAGAGCATATTTAAAGCAATAGTTTCAGGAGGATCAGTAATAACGTTTCCGAGTAAAAAATCTGGTTCTTTTACCCGTATGAAACAGGGTCGGACATCCCCGTTTGCACGAACTATTCTAAATATTTGGCTATAGTTACAGCGGGAAAACATATAAGGTGGATGCGTGTTTCCACCTACAATTGCAGTAATGTTAGTTTGATGACGTAAAAAATCTTCAAAATCATCCGATGAATGAGCTAATTCAACCACTTCGTCAATTGTTTGTTCAATTTGTTCCTCAGATACCGCTTCCTTAAATGGTTTATCATAATCAAAAGGGTCTTGCCGTAATGGCCGGTACTGAACATTTACTTTATGAAGTTTATCCGGTTTATTATCTTTTACCAAATCATGTAGAAATTTAGCTACTTGTACATATTCATGTATGTTAACATTTGAAAAAAGAAAGCTTATGCCTACATATGGTGCATCGTAATCCAAATAGTCTAAATAATTTTTAATAACTCTCTCAAACATTGGCTTTCCTCTGAATTTAGTAAATGTTTCAGGGGTCGCTGCATCTATTGATACACGTATATATGAAAACAAGCTAGGCCAGTCTCCTTCAGGTTTATGAGTTCCATTAGTCTTCAGTGCCAATTTGATACCTGGATTCTGCTCTATAATTGCCGTAACTAATTCTGGAAAATACAGGTCATCATCTCTATACAGTGTTGGTTCTCCCCCTCCGACTATAACCATAGACTTTGGGTGGAGTGATGAAATACGATTCAATTCAGCAAAAGGGTAATTAATAGGCAGCGGTTTTGTTTCTGGATCATCATGTCCATAAGTACAACCAATACAGGTTAAGTTACATACATCTGAAGGATGAAACTCCATGTGAGGTACGACTGCATAATCACGTAATTCTTTTTTAATTGTTTCCTGAGTTAAATTTGGATTGTCGGATGCCATTCTCGCAGAGAGATATCTGATAACATCATCCGTTGCGACCCTGCGTTCTTGATGTCCTTGAAGTAATGTAAACATCTCATCAAAAATAATTCCATCTGTTCGTGTACCGTGTAACATAAGTTCTGTTGCAGTATTATCTTTCCAGCGAAGAGTTTCTAAATGGTTAAGGGCTTTTCGCAAGTTTCGAGCTACCAGCCACCCATGTTCATTGTCACCACGTAAAAAATCAAGAGGATGTGTTAAATGCACAGTAGGATCCGCTACGCTATAAACCGAATAAATCTGTCTTGCATCTTCTATATTAGACATAATTAGACATATGTAATAACTAATAGATTTATACTTGGCCTAATATCTGCAACTCTGTTCCAACGCTTAGTTCACGAGCATTTTGCTTTTTGTTTCTGTCTATTTCAGTCAATACATCAAAAAAACTTTTTCTACCCAAAGGAAGGTCTGATATCCAAAAAAAGGCAACGGGTTTTTTACTACTGGCAAGAGCCGCTGAATAGAAAGAGGCACATCCCATTTCAATTGCCGCGCAATCATCTGGCACCATTCTCCAAAAATCCTCATCAGTTTCACGAGTAACCGAACTGGTAGTAAACGATGTGCCCTTAATTATCCGTTTACCGACTGATTGGAAAGCTTTCTCTGTAACCTTCAATACCCGTGAATCAGCTTTTACCCGCGCAAGAAAATCATACCCCATCATTAAACTGAAACCGTCACCACATACTGCCTCCTCAGCTAAAAAATAGTTACCAATTTCTCCAATCTTTATACCTCCACAAGTTCCACTATACAAACATATCGCCCCAACTTTATCCACAGAGTACACACAGTCACCTACCATCGTAGGTCCAATGCCTGTGGCAATAATAGTTACATCTTCACCTCTTAATAGACCTGTAAAGCCTTCCCAAACATTCCCAAATTCTTCAATAACTTGTATGTGTTGTTTATATTCATCAAGTCGATCATCTTTCTTTATAAACAGAATTTTTTCGGATATTTTTTGGGGGTTTCCAAAAAAATATGCCTGAATATCTTGCCTTGAATATTTATGTCGAAGATGCTCACTCATAAATAATCACCTTTAATAGGTTCATTATTATATAACAATGATGCAAAATTATCATAAAAACAGAAAGTTTCAGTCAAATAAGAAAGGTCATTAAATTTAGCAACAATATCTTAGGTTTCAATAAAGTTAATATTGTATCAAGAAAGACATGGGCAAATAAAATAATCTCAGGGTTAGGGAGCCAGGTGTTATTCTAGGCCCAAAAGGAGCAAGCTCTTTTTCGCTCCACTCAAAATGAACTAAAGTTCTTCTATGAACCATTCTGGTTCAAGAATAAACTTAATTTCCAAACGCCTTGTTCAACCCCTGTATTACATGTATTGATAAAGTATGTACAGATTTATATAATACATTTGTGAAGTATAAGGGTTACAGAATTGAGTTTTCCGAAGAGAAAAATTTATTGCTACAGGAAACGAGAGGATTATGCTTTGCGGATGTTTTACAAGTAATTGAAGAAAAGAAAATTCTGGATGATTTGAGGCATAGTAGTCAGAAATATCCTCATCAAAGAGTATTAGTAATAGAGAGAGAAAAGTATGTCTATGCTGTACCTTATGTACTAGATCCAAAAAAGAAAACAGTTTTTCTAAAAACAGTTTACCCTAGTAGGGTTTTGACAGAAAAATATATGAAAGGAGGGATGAAAAAATGAAGGTTACACTTGATAAATATGAACAACAGATTGAAGACGCCTTATCTAAAGATGAGTTTACCAGTACTTCTGATTTAGGAAGCACCAAGCGACTGTTTCAAGAGGCAGTCAGAAACTTCCGAGAACTACAAGAAACAAAGAGCATCACCTTACGGGTTAAGAAAGAAGACCTGATAAAAGTTAAAGCTAAAGCCAAGAGGAATGGTATAGCCTATCAGACCCTGATTAGTTTATTAATTCGTCAATATATAAAAGGGGAGAAAGAAGTAATTTTAGATTGATTGGAGGTCAAAATTCTCTTAAATAGTGTGATCTACACTATAACAGCTTGTAATTTTTTAAACTCCTCCCGTCGAATTTTTAATAATTCAGTTTGAGTTGTATTTTCAAAGGTTCTCAAAAGCTGGACAATCGTAACTCTAATAATCTCAGGGTTAGGGAGCAGAATGAGCTAAGTCGTGTCAAAGTGTTGACTTCTGATTCGTCGAACACGAGTAGTTCCCTGATCAATCTTTCGTCTGAAACGTTATAATACCAAGTAGGAAAGGAGGATAAGTAGATTTAGTAAATAAATCTACTAAAAAATTATGAATGGAACAATTAAAACAAAAACAGATAGAGGATTTGGATTTATTTCTCGTGAAGGAGAAACAAAAGATCTTTTCTTTCACTCTACAGATTTGAGCGGTGTCACTTTTGATGAACTTCAAGTGGGAGCAGCCGTGACGTTTGATGTTGTGGAAGGTGAAAAAGGCCCAAGTGCGAAAAATGTAAAACTTGCTGCGTAATGATTAAAAAGGAAAATAAAAAGCCTTTTGACGACAGCCCATCCCACCATTGGTCAAATAGGGAAAATAGAAAAGGTTGTTGAGGAGCGGATTGAAACCGTCTGTTATAAGAAGGATTTAGACAAAATTATTGAAGCGATTAAGAGAGTTCATCCGTATGAGGAAGTGGCATTTGACGTATATCCACTTGTTCTAAATCCTCATGAAACAACGTATAAAGAAAAAAATTTAAGAAAAGGATGAGACTACTTGTAACCTTTTTATTTCCTCCCACCTTACTTTTATCAATTCCATTTGAATAACCCTCCAGAGGCGGGCAGGCATTCTCAAAAGCCCTTAGAAGCTTATCAATCGCAGCTTTAATAATCTCAGGGTTGGGGAGCCAGCTTTGACGAGGCTGCTCAGCACTAAAAAAGATAAGGTGTTAAGCTAAACCGCCTTCTGGGTGGTAAAACGTTCGTTTGACAGACAAGTCTGTTTAGCTTATCATAAGGTTATGAATAAAGCTCAGATCTCGGATTCGGCAAAGATACGGATTTTAAAGACAGCATCAGAGCTCTTTTACCGACAGGGCTATCGGTCTACCGGAACAAACGAAATTATTAAGAAGGCGGGGGTGGCCAAAGCCAGTTTTTTCTATCATTTTCCAACCAAAGAAGCCTTGGCGCTCGCTTATCTTAGAGACCTTCATGCTCGGGAAGCGGGGAATCTTCTTGACTTCGTTAACAAATGGCAAAAGCCTTATGACCGTTTTCTTGCGGTGATCAAGTGGATTGAGCCCTGGATCAAGTCGAATGAACTCCGCGGTTGCGGCTTTTTAAACATGGTTTCTGAAGTGCCAGATAAACAAAGCGCCCTTCGTAAAATGGCAAAAAATCATTACGAAGTCCTCGGCGGCTTGGTTGCACAATTGACACAGGAGCTTATTGATTCTGACCCAAAACGCTACCGTCATTTGGACGTTTCTGCCATCACCGATAGCTACCTTGTGATAGTCGTAGGGGCGATTGCATTTAGTGAAACAAGCCAGGACGCCCGGCCCAGCCGTAGAGCTGTGGAAGCAGTCAAATCTCTTATCGGTCCACAATAATTTTTGACACAACTTCTTAAGTAGTTCTTCAGTTCTACATCTCAAACATAGTAACTCTCTTTAATTTTGACTATTGACAGACCAGTCTGTATGACTTATTTTAAGTAAAGAAGTAAAGATTGTACAGATTTATCCAGAAAGGGGGTGAAAAACAACATGGCAAAAGTAAATGGACTAGAGGTTAACGATATTGTGAAGTTGGTTGATGACGTTAAA
>CAYMIE010000025.1:6402-10441 GCA_964390405.1 uncultured Gammaproteobacteria bacterium
AGAGCTGTGGAAGCAGTCAAAGCCCTTATTAGTCCACAATAATTTTTAACAAACTTCTTAAGTAGTTCCTCAGTTCTTTAGCTCAACTGCTGAAACTTTCTTTAATTTTGCCTATTGACAGACCGGTCTGTATATATTATCTTAAAATAAAGGTTAGACAGAATTAACGAGAAAGGGGGTGAAAAACAACATGGCAAAAGTAAATGGACTAGAAATTAACGATATTGTGAAGTTGGTTGACGATGTTAAACGTAACCCTGCGGGATTCCAATCAACATTCTACGCTAATTCATCCTGGAAGAGTGGTTTTAATGTCGTAGCAGAAACCAGTAAATTCACAGTTGGTGGGACGACGCTCAAACACAATACATTCAAGGTTGAGGGTGACCACCCGAAAGAGTTCCTCGGTACCGATAATGGACCATCTGCAGTAGAGATAACCCTCTCTGCTTTGGGTCACTGCATTGCTGGTGGCTGGGGTGTCAACGGTGCCGCTCTTGGCGTTCCACTTGAAAGTGTAAGAATAGAAGTTGAGGGCGACCTTGATCCTCAAGGTATGCTTGGATTACCGGAACCGGGTAAAGTACGAGCGGGATTCCAAAACATACGGGTAACTCACTATGTAAAAAGCACAGCTCCAAAAGAGAAGCTGGAGCAAGTCAAACAGATGGCTGAGGATCTATCGCCAGTGAAGGATTCTTTAAGAGCGATTAGCTATTCTTCTAAGTTGGTAGTTCAATAGAAGAAGCAAAAATGACTCATTCGGGCGGCAGGAGCAATCCTTACCGAGTTCACCGGATGGGTCATTTTGTTGCAACAAAAAACAGGCGGGGTACTTTTATCTAAGTTGCGCTTACTGTTGATGGGATATTGTCCTGTAGTCCTCTTTTCAAAAGCTTCTTTATCTCAAGCCATCTTTGCCTCAATTCTCCGATGTAACTTACGTTCTCAAAGACCTTCAAAATCTCATCGAAACTTTGCTGTATACTAGTGTAAGGCGCGGGGAGCACTCAGAAAGTTATTATAACCAAGATTACAGTTTAAAATCTTTATCCACTTTTTTAATTTCTTTTTTGATTGTTTCCCAGTTTACTGCTTTGTGCATGCGTGGTGACGGTTGTGAGTCTGCTTCTTCAAAATAGATAAGAGATTTTAGAATATGGAGCTTATCGTAATTAATATTAGTGTATTTTTCTCCCAGTTTTTTGAATAAAAATGAAAGCGGGTAGATTTGAAGTATAAAATAAAGGTCAATGAAATCTTTCCTGTTTACACGGGATGAAATTGTTAAAAGTTTGGTGCAGGCAATATCCAGCACCGAAGAGACAGCGATGCCTTCCCAATCGATTTTTTCTTCGAGCAGTTTGTAAGGATAGTGCAGAAATTGGATTTGGACATTGTCGACGAAACAATTTAATGTGCCTTTATCTATTTGGACATTTTCTAAATGGCTTATATTTGCAAATTCTTTTTGAAGCAGCTCTGAGTTAAAGTCCTTTTGACTAAAAAAGTCTAGATCCTCAGACTCCCTATGGCCAATTTGAAGGGCAAGTCCTGTCCCGCCGCTTATAGATAAAAATTGTCCAAAACTGCGCTTTTTTTTAAGTTGCTCAGAACTTTTTTTGTACCTTGGGGGAGTATATTCGTGAACATCAGGAAAGGTAGAATCGCCAAAAATTCTTAGATTTAGGTTCAAGTCTTTTTTCTTTGGCGATTTTTTTGATGTAATTTTTGCCCGTTTTTGCCACTAGCCACTTTATAGCTTTTGAGTCTCCTTTTTCGAGAATCGTTTTTGTTATGTAGTCTTTATGATCTTTCCAGTTTAACTCCTTTAGATCATCGCCCCAGAAATATTTTGTGACTGTTTTGGGTAGTTTATTCATGTATATATTATAATCCTTTCCATCTTCTAATTTCTTCAGCCACTTGCTTTAAAAAGTTCACTTCGGTTACTCTCAGTACAAGCACTTCGATTTCACTCAGTGTAAACTCCGTTTGTAAACTGCGGGGAGCAGACCATTTTCATGCATGTAAAAGGCCATACTTGACTTTTCCAAGGCAAATGGTATGTGGAGTACCCCTCAATGGGTAGCAAAATAGCTTTCAATTGCAGCGAAGAGTGCTTGAGCCTCTTGATCTAGACGATTTGCGTTTTTAATCAAATCAGCCTCTATAGTATTTGTCAAAAAGAAGCCTTCGGAAATGGTGGCTGGCATGTCTGCCTTGAGTAAGACTCCCGAGGCAAAGCGGGAAATTCCGTGATTTGGCAAACCAAGTTGTGAGGAGACTGTATTAACTACAATTTGAGCCAGGGCAACATCTGGCTTCTTCATATAGAGGGCAGTTGAGTAGTCTAAATTTGAGTCCGACGATCCATTATGGTGAATCGAGACAAGGATAGCTGCTCTCTGACTGTTGCAATAGTCGTATCTGTCTGCATTGGAGAGCGTGTTATCATCTGTGCGAGTTTGAAAAACTGTATAGCCTGCACCCGTAAGAAGGGTAGCAAGTTTATTGGCAACCTCAAGATTAACATTCTTTTCCTGTAAATCGCCATTGACTGCTCCAATGTCGCTGCCGCCGTGTCCTGGGTCAAGACACACTGAGTTTGGAATTGCTGGTTCTCCCCCAGGTTTTTGACCAGGAATTGCTGGTTTTTGGGCAAAAACTGGTAGTGCCAACAACAAAAATAGACAAAGGGTCGATAAGTACTTTAGCAATAGTTTCATATTGCTTTTGGTGGTTTTAAATGTAGTTTAAGGTTTTTGTCCTTTAGTGGCAAGTAGTGGCAAGTAGAGAGTTGCACAAATATTGGCTCAAGCTCCTTCTCTGTCTTTAGAAAAAACGTCCTCCGCCTTCATTAAAAGTACAGCGGATAGGTAAGTGCGCTAACGTTGGGGAGTAAGATAGCTCTTGCTAGAGTTTCTATTAAAGTTTTTCATGCTGTGGGCTTGACAAACAGGTATACCATCGTATATACTTTGGAATACCATGAGTTATGCTGTAGTTACTGCAAAAGTAGATCCGCAAACAAAGCTGGAGGCTCAAAAAACAGCTGAAAGGTTAGGTATGCCTTTGTCTGTTGTTATTAAAGCTTTTTTAAAACAATTTATTAGAACGCAATCCGTTTCATTTGGTGTTTTGGATGAGGAACCAAGTGAATACCTGAAAAATGCCATTCGTCAAGCAGAGAAGGATTGGAAAGAGGGTAAAGCATCTCCAGCTTTTGATAATGCAAAAGATGCAATTGCTTGGCTTCATAGGGACGAATGAAAGTTCGCTATAGTCCCGATTTCTACCAAAAATATAAGAAAGCAGATGTAAGAATTCAAAATAGAGTTGACGAAAAGATTGAGGTGTTCTTAAAAGATCCGTATGATTTGCAACTCGATAATCATATGCTTAAAAGACGATGGAAAGGATACAGGAGTATTGATATCACTCCTGACTGGCGTGCGGTCTATAAAGAAACACAAATAAGAGATGAGAGTGTTGCTTACTTTGTTTTAATAGGAACTCATAAACAGTTATTTGGAAAATTAGAAAAGTAAGTATTGAAAATCGTGGTTCGACTCCGCTCACTGTTCTAGTCCATCGCGCCAGCATTTGATGATAAAATTGTTTTGTGTTTGAAGCAGGTAAATACAAAAATTTCTCGAATAAACAAATAAAAGAAGATCTTAAGAAAGATGGTTATCGGCCACTTTTAATTACAGAAGCTCCAAATGATTTTCTTGATTCTCACACTCATGCCGCGAGTCATATATTAGTTGTTGTGGATGGAGAGATGAAGGTTAAACTAAAGGATGACGAAATTATTATGAAACATGGACATAAAATAACTCTTGGTTCGTATGTTGAACACGCTGCTTATTTTGGGCAAAAAGGTTGTAAGTATTATTGGGTTGAGTTTTAATCTCTTGCTTTCGCATAAAGCGTCGAGATAGCAAGCCATCGGGTGAGACTGAGTCGGCTTTTTAATACCAAATAGTGTATAATAAGCCAACTTCAGTTGAGGGTTTATTTAAATAACAATGCA
>CAYMIE010000026.1:0-10328 GCA_964390405.1 uncultured Gammaproteobacteria bacterium
TTTATCCTGTTTAATATGATATATTCGTCTCATATTTCTGCCTAAACTGCCCCAAAAGGGTGTTATGAATTTTCAGCAGCTTAGAGCTGATTATATAATCGGCAGATTCGTTAATTTTTACTTCAATCTCAATTTTGCCTCCGGATTGCATTTTATAAGTGTATTTTTTCTGAGTTCGTTAATAGTATTACTGATCGGAATTGTCTTCATAGTTATCCGCAGTTTTCTTCTCATCAAAAGGTCGGGGCATGAAAAGCCCGTATTCTTGGAACTTACCCCGCCTCCCAAAACAGAACAAGAATCTGTTACTACTGAAAAACTCTTTTCATTAGTCCATGCACTCACGAACAAAAGGACATTTATGGACCGCGTACTTGGTTACAAGATAAGGATTTCTTTAGAAATTGTTTCCACTCAAAACCAGGGAATTCGCTACTTGCTAAGGACAACCCAGAAACAAGCAAATATCCTGAGAAAAAGCCTCTTATCTTATCTTCAGCAACTCTCGGTAAAAGCAGTTGATGACTATTTACCAGAAAATGTGGAAGAGTTAAAAAATAGCAAATTTGAGGTAGTCGAATTTAAGCTTTCCCACCATTTCGCTTTTCCTCTTAATAAACAAGTTGACCTTGCGAAGCACGACCCGATAGCCTACATAACCGGCATGATGACAAAACTAGATCCAACGGAGCTAGTCTCACTTCAACTTCTGCTTGCACCAGCAAAGCCAGCAGAAACGAAAAAGATTGCAAATATCATTTTCTATAACGGCGATGTTTTAGACCATTTGAACTCCAAAAGCGTGCCGAGTTATCTTAAAATCCCAGTACTATTTCTAAAATTAACCATGTCTGCTTTGTTCTCGCTCATTATATTTCCATTTTGGGTGATCTCGACTCTTGCTACCAATGAAAGTATTCCAACCCCGAATCTTTTAGGAAGCAAACCCAACAAAGATCGTATCAAGACACCTTTCGAAAATGAATTGGTCGAGTCAATCCACTCAAAAATAAGTCAACCCCTTTTTGAGGCAACAATTAGACTATTGGTTGTAGTTAAAAATAAACGTGATATCAGCGAGCGAGTCAGCGGATTTGCCTCCTCGTTTGCGACATTTGCCAACAAAGGACAGCAATCAATAGTTGTAAGGGCAAACCCACGTTTTTTTAAGAAATTATTATTCTCTAGCTTTAAAAAACGCATGTTTGCGCTTTCCAGAAAATCCCATATTTCAGTTTCTGAAGCTTCCGATATTTACCACTTTCCATTCACAAAAATTACAAAGACTGAGGACATTGTAAAAACACACAGTAGGCAACTGCCTGCGCCAATTTCCTTGAAGAAGGCGCAGGATTTGGATATCACTTTTGCAAATAATAAGTATGGTGAAAGTATAACTAAGATAGGCTTGAACGAAGAGGAACGAAGGCGACATATGTACATTTTAGGAGCAACCGGAACCGGTAAATCAACTCTTCTTTTATCCATGGTCAGTCAAGATATCGAAAACGAAAAAGGTTTATGTGTTATTGATCCGCACGGCGATCTAATTGAAAAAATACTTCCCTCTATACCAGAAGCACGAATGAAGGATGTCATTTATTTTAGTCCTGACGATATTGGCTTTCCGATCGGGATAAATTTGCTAGAGCTATCCGAAAATCTAAGCGGGGAAGATTCCCTTAGGGAAAAAGAATTTATTACCGAAAGTATTATTTCTCTTTTTCATAAACTATATTCGGAAAAGTACTCTGGTCCCAGAATGGAATATATCTTAAGAAACACGATCCACACAGCATTTACCACAGAAAACCCGACACTGTTTACAGTCTACAAACTTTTAATTAACTCTAAATACCGCAGCAGTGTTACCGACAGGCTTACAGACGAAAACCTAAAAGATTTCTGGGAGTATGAGTTTAGCAAAGCCGGGGACTACCAAAAAGTTAAAATGATTTCTCCAATTACTAACAAGATTGGAAGATTTCTTTTCTCGGTAACAGCGAAAAGAGTTTTGGAACAAAAAAAATCGAGCATTAACTTTGACGATATTTTGGACAGCGGAAAAATACTTCTCTGTAATCTTTCTAGGGGAAAGATTGGTGAAGACACTTCGGAAGTATTTGGTATTTTGGTAATGACGAAAATTCAACTAGCCGCACTGAAGCGAGCTAGAGTTGATATTACTAAAAGACGCGATTTTTATTTGTACGTCGATGAGTTTCAAAATTTTGCTACACCATCATTTGCGCAGATTTTGTCTGAAGCTAGAAAATACCGGCTCGGTGCTATTCTTGCCCACCAGACGGTATCACAAATTCAAGATAAAGATTTAGTTAATATAACGCTTGCCAACACAGGAACGATAATTTGCTTTAGGACAGCCAACCCAGAAGATGAGAAGCTAATCCTTCCTCAATTTACGCCGTATATACAGCAAGGCGAGATAGCAAGCCTTCCTTCGTTTCATTTCTATATGAAGATTAGCTCCCTAAATCCCGAAGAACCTTTCTCAGGCGAAACAATTTCGGTGGAGTCTACTGCAAATAATGAAAGGGTGGATGAAGTTATCAGAATGTCACGGGAGAGCTATGCTATTAAATATACACAACCAAAGATTCCAGTTAGTGTTCCCAAGAAACAAGTTACTCAGCAGGCTCTAATGGTCCCGCAACACTCAGGCCCTTTACCTTAGATTGAAGAACTCTCTATCTCTTAATTTGTGTCAACGCTCGGACACAGATATTCATTTACTTTGAAGCTATCTTTTTAGTTTTCTTTACCTTTTTTCCTTCATATACATAAGGGGAGGAAGTGATATAATCCCAAAACTGAGGGATATTTAATAATACTCCTGCCACTGCCCCTGCCTCTTCAAATACAATGGAATCACAATCCGTAACTGACAAACAAACTGAAATACTTCTTCTCATATATAGGTTCCGCTTCCTTAATCGGTTACAAATTCAGACAATGCTCAATCACGAGTACCCCAACCGAATAAAAGTATGGCTTGCTGACCTAACCCAAAAAGGAATATTAAATAGAACATACTCCAAAAAGTTTGGTGAGAACACAAAACCGGCTGTTTACTTCCTCGACAAAAAAAGTAGGGACATCTTAAAAAAAGAGACTGGGGTAAACACAAGCCTTCTTAAGCGCATCTATCGGGAAAAAACCCGTTCCCAATACTTTAGGGAACACTCCATGTTTCTTGCCGACATTTGTCTAAACCTTAAATCGCAGGCAAAAGAAGGTAAAATAGAGTTTAATTTTTTCACCAAAATTGATTTAGAAGACCATAAATACCTTCCCCGGCCATTACCAGATGCCTATATTGCAACTACTGAGGGGAAAGAAACAAAGCGATATTTTGTTGAAATAATCAGTGGGCAACTTCCGCGTTTTGTTTCGCGCAAACATATCGAATACTTATTTAAATATCATTCTTCCGGTAAATGGGAGCAATATACAAACCACCCCTTCCCAACAATCCTAATGGTTTGCCCTAATTACGCTAGTAAAGGTTTCCTATCAAAATTTATTACCAAAACGCGCGATTCTGATGGGGCAGAAGTTTCCTTTTATCTCACAACTGAAGACCAGATCAAAGCACGTGGAATGAAAAACGATATCTGGCAGAAAGTGGAATAAAACCTGCCGCTGTGGTGAAACAACGTTAGGCAATACTATCATTCATGAAGAGCTTTTATCTTTGATAACGGTTGAGCTTTGAAATACAAATCCCTAGAATATTGACAATATATACACCATAGAATATAATGTATATATTATGAAAAGATATCAGGTTTATCTTAATCCAAACACAGTATCAGTACTGGATGAGTTTGAGAAATACACTTCTGTTTCCAGATCAAAACTCATTCGAGAGGCAATTGACAGATTGGCTTTGAATTTAGCCAAAACATTTGCCGCACAGAAAATTGCTCCTAACGACAAGTTCATTTTAGATTCACTAATTGGCCAAATTAATATTAGCAGTCTCGAGCAAACTAACTACGCACCCAAAGATGATAGTTCGTACCTAATCGATTAATGAAAGTATTTTTCGACACGGGAGCTTTTATTGCCCTTTTTGTTTCCCAAGAGAAATACCACAAACAAGTTGCTAAGAAATACGACTTTTATCGTAACCAAAGAGCTCTATTTTACACTTCTTATTATATACTTGATGAACTATTTACCCGATTCATATATGACTTCGGTGCTAAAGCAACCGAAAAAGTTATAAACCTTCTTGTAAAATCCATAGAAAAAGAAGAAATAAAAGTTTTAGATATAGATGAGGAAACATTTAAAAAGTCATTAAATATTTTATCAAAATTTTCCGAACACAAAATTTCCTTTACTGATGCAACTACTTACACTCTTTTCAAGGACTTAAAATTAGATGAGGTGTTCACTTTGGACAGCGACTTTAAGAAAATAGGATTAAAGACCTCATTTTAGATAAAAAACATTGTATCTTTACCCAATATAAAGTTCGGCAGTTAGAAGAGAAGTTTTGCATAAAAGAGTTATGCGTGCACTTTACCCTTGTAAAAGAGGGGTGCAAAAACCCTTACACTTTGTTTAGTTAGTTGACGTAATGTAAAATATTCTGTATAATCATTTCAGATAAGTATAAATATGTATACTTTACTGAAACCACTAAAAGTACGAGAAGAACTACTAAGACGAGGGGTAAAGGTGTTTACGCCCCATTTATTTGCACATATTTTTGGCTTAAATCCAGTTACTACCAAACATTTTCTCGAAAACCAGACAATCCAAGGTTTCCTTTTACGGTTAAAAAGGGGTGTTTATACCCTCAAAAGCGATCCGCCCAGTGAAGAGGAAGTTGCCAATACGCTATATCAGCCTTCCTACATTTCATTTGAGTATGCATTGGCATATTATGGGATTTTGCCGGAAATGTCTTATGTTGTTACTTCAGCAACCACCAAAGCCACCCGACTATTTACTACAGGTACCACTTCTTTTTCATACCGAACTATTAAGCCAGAAGCCTACACTGGGTATTCACTGATAAAAAAAGATAACCGTTCATTTTCCATAGCCGAATTTGAGAAAGCCTTGGTTGATTATCTGTATTTTGTATCGCTTAGAAAACAAGATCTCAATGATCGATTAATATCTCAGGCAAAACAGCAGATTGATAAAACAAAATTAAAACATTATGCGGCCCTGTTTCAGAACCAACAATTAGACACATTTATTGAAAATGTATTATGATTTCATCCTTTGCTATCCAAAATCTAAGTAAAAAACTGCAAACAACTGAGCTTAATATCCGGCGTGAATATGTACAGCATCTTTTTTTGGCGCATTTTTACCATCAAAAAGAAGCTGAGCAATTTTTTTTTAAAGGCGATACTGCGCTTAGGATAGTTTTCAACAGCCCACGTTTTTCTGAGGATCTCGATTTTTCCGCTAAACTTTACAATACTAAACATATAGAAGATGCTATCGTCTCGACACTTAATGAAATTGAACGGGAAGGAATTGACACTGAGATTGTCGAATCAAAAGAAACTACTGGAGGATATCTGACTAATATTTCATTTCGCATTGGCAATGATCAAATCACAGTTCTATTGCAATTTTCCAAACGTCGATCCAAAGATACCAGCGAAGTAGTAACCGTTGCCGGTGATTTTATCCCTCCCTATTCGATAACGCTCTTGGATAGAAAACACCTGACGAATGAAAAAATCCAAGCACTTTTGACCCGATCAAAGCCGCGTGATTTTTACGATCTTTATTATTTGATTCGATCAAATTTGATTAATCAAGAACAAAGGAAGCTTCTTACCCAAGTCAAAAAGAAACTCGAGACAACAAAAATTAATTTTGGGCTAGAACTCAAACAGTTTTTACCCAAAAGTCATTGGCCTATCATAAAGGATTTCAAAAATAGTCTTAGTAGAGAAATTGATCGGTTTGTGTAAGATTGAATACTTTTATCAAATGTTACTTAATAGATTTGTGAAAGAATAAGCAGGGTGAATTTTGCAAGGGCGCAGAATTATGCGTGCACTTTACCCTTGCAAAAGAGGGGTGCCGCCCCTTTTTACTAAGTGAGTTCTATATGAAACTTGATGTGGTTAAAAAAGATTTGGCAGAAAGTGGAATAAATCGTGATATTATTGAATTTCCTCAGACTGAAACTCAAATATTCCAAGCTGTTTAGATCCAACTTAAGTAGCAAGACACGGATCTGACTTCTCGAGTTCTTCACTTAGTTCAGAAGCAACCTAAAATAGGTTGAATCCGTTCTTTATTTTATCAAGCTGGTTAAAGTCGTAGATATTAAAGTATTTAAGCTGATCCCTTCATTTTTTGCCCTGTAAGCAAGCTTCCTGTGCAAAAACTTAGGAACTCTTACATTGAATTTTCTGCTAAAATCATCTTGTAATTTCTTAAAATTTACACAATTTGGCAAACTTTACATGCAGTTGACAGATGTAAAATTTAGGTGCCGCACGCGTTACATTTAACAAGCAAGTCGAAAATACGATAAAAATGCCACTAAACTTGACAAAATAATATAGTATTATGTATACTACAGTGGCAATGAACCAGTACATCCATAGAGAAGCGGAGCAAAGACTGCGAGCGTGGCTTAAGCTGAAAAAAGTTCTTTTGCTGCTTGGCGCTCGGCAGGTAGGCAAAACCACGCTTCTTAAAACATTCTTTAAAACCTACAAAACCACATATCTTAACTTAGACACCGAAGTTGACAAACAATCTTTCTTTCGGGCAACCCCGCTTGACCCAAACTCTGCCATGGTCGCATTAGGCTCACCAGAGATCCTAATCATTGATGAGGCGCAACGTTTCCCCCAGGTTAGTCGAATTGTAAAAAGTTGGTTCGACGCAGAGGTTACCACCAAGGTTATACTCTCCGGCTCATCTAGTTTAGACATCTTAGACCATTCAGCCGAAAGCTTGACCGGCAGAAACATCAAGTTGTACTTGCCGCCACTTGTATTTTCTGAAATAGTTTCAGCCCAAAGCTGGTACAATTTCAAGCTTGGTAAAAAAAGCCTTGTCGGATTTTCCGAGCAACTAAACTCGCTTTTGCTTATCAATTTAGCCTTCGGAAACTACCCTGAGGCGGTTACAACAGAAGATAAACCTCTATATTTAAATAATCTGGTTTCGGATTACCTATTAAAAGACATTTTACAATCTAGTTTAATCAAGACACCAGAATTGATTAGACGCTTGTTGCTGCTTCTTGCGCACCAGACTGGATCGATTGTTTCTGTTAATGAGCTGGCAAACTCATTAAATATATCCCGAGTCACGGTGACTCGCTATCTTGATTTACTGGAAAGAACATTTGTTATTTTCCGCTTGCCTTCATTTAGCACAAACCCAAGGAAAGAGATTGCCAAAAACCAAAAGATATTTTTTTGGGATACAGGTGTCAGAAATACTCTAGTGGGCGAATTAAATGCTAGCCCACTTCGTTCT
The DNA here is from genome assembly GCA_964390405.1 of uncultured Gammaproteobacteria bacterium. Taxonomy (GTDB): domain Bacteria; phylum Patescibacteriota; class Microgenomatia; order Curtissbacterales; family GWA2-41-24; genus WO2-FULL-40-11. The sequence goes on from CAYMIE010000026.1 coordinate 7,504, forward strand.
GATATTGGAAAAATCTGGGAAAACTGGGTTATTGCCGAATTTGCCAAAAAGAACTTGCTTGAAGGCAATTTAGGAAGACTTTACTTTTGGCGCTCCAGAATTGGTAGCGAAGTAGATTTGTTGGTTAAAAACATTGTTAGTGGCAAAATCAAAGCATATGAAATCAAATGGTCACCCGCTAAAGCCCGCGTAAAAGCATTTACTAATATGTACAGAATACCAGTTGATGTTATCAACAGGGAAAACTTTACTTCCTTCCTAATTTGAATTTAAGCACAAAATTATCACGACAAAGAGTCTGACATTCACATCGACAAGACATGCATGAGGGATTGTTGCTTTCAATGGTATTTATTCATATCTACTTTTACACCAATACAGGATTGAAAGATTGGAAATGATTTTAACTCTATAAGATGCAATTTCTTTTTTTCAAAAGATTTAGATAGTAGAAAATTTGATACTGTTACAAAATTAGTTTCAAAATCGTCATCATCAAGAATGCTTCTTAAGTTTGACTTTGAAATTTCAATTTTTGGGGGACATAACCAACTGAATTTTGGTAATTCTATATCTACTGCTTCTGCCAAGCCCAAGGCGTTCAACTTGTTTCAATTTGATGAATTTAGTCATTATCTGATTGATGGTAGGACGGGCAATGCCGGCATTTTTTGCAATTTCACGAGGTGTCGCCTCTTCGACTTTTTGCAGGCATTGCCATGCTGCCAGTTGATTTTTAGAAAATGTTTTTTCAACATTTTCTGCCGATAACAAATCCACGGCCATTTCGGATTGCTTAAGTATTATTTTCAAAAAAAACTCGAACCATGGATTAATATTTTCTTGCTCTGTCCCAAAAGTCTTTTGACTGGTTCTTAATGCAAGATAATAGTTGGGTTTGTTATCCTCAACTAGTTTTTCGTGAGATACATAAGGTACGTATAGGTACCCAGATTTTAGAAGTAATAAATTAGTTATTATTCTGGAAAGTCTGCCATTACCATCTGTAAACGGATGAATTTGTAAAAATTCAACAAGAAAACTACCAATGATAAGCAGAGGGTGATATGTTTTTTCCTTTAATTCTTTTTGTGTCCACTCCACAAGTGCAAGCATTGATGTTGGGGTTAGATAAGCTGGTGTTGTGTCAAAGAGAATTCCGACAGATTCTCCAGCAGAATTGATCATATGCACTTTATTCTCGCTTTTTTTATATTCACCTCGGTGAAGTTTGTCTTTTTCAACATATTTCAATAATTGCTTGTGAAAGTGTTTAATTGTACCTTCATTGAAAGAAAGGTTTTTCCATGAATTAAAAACGTTTTGCAGTAGTTCAAAATACCTTTTTATTTCCTGCTTGTCCCGATCTGTAAATTTTTCTACAGATATACCCCTCATTAGTTTCTCAACATCCTCGTCCGAAAGTTTAGCTCCCTCTATACGAGTCGATGCACCAGTTGAAGTAATTAAGACCGATTGTTTAAGCCTGCCTAACACAACTGGGCTTAACTGCGCCCCGGCTATCCACATTCCCTTTAGTTCGTCAATTTTTCCAATATCAGATAAAATACTTGGAGCAAGGTTTTGAAGCCTTTGGTTAAAACGAGTTGTTGGTGCCATAGTATTATCTTATTGATCTAAGTATATAAGATTATATAAGATTAGTCAAGAAACCTTTATCACCAAACTAACGTATAATTGCGTAAATATATCTGAAAGAAATTTACTTACAAACCGTTCTCAATGTATCGCGGCCTAGATGGTTTAATAATAAAACAAGCTGGCACTGGCAATAAACCTCTTGACTTGTAAAGTCTTATAAATTTTGCCTGCTAAAAAATAATAAGTCCTTTTACTTACAATGAATCTTATTTGCATCATTACTGCTACTATAATGGCCAAAATAGCGCTATTTAGGTTGATAAAATACAACCTCTTGACTTGTATAGTATACTTTTGATATAAATTGATTCACTTAAATATTGTTTGTTCTAAAACTGTCCTTCGGGACAGTTTTTTTGTTTCACTTTCGAAAGGGGGTGAAGGCATGAAAAAACTAATATTTTTACAGTCGCTTTTTATAACTTCTCTTGTAGTTGCAGCTCCCATATTGGCCCAAAGCGCAGACGTCTCAAAAATCCAGAATTTTATCCAGAGCGTTGTCCAAATTCTAGTCACCCTTTCGGGCTTTGTGGCAACCGGCTTTTTTGTCTGGGGAGGTTTCCGCTACATTACAAGTTCAGGAAATCCTGAGGCGCTTGACGGGGCCAAAAAAACTATATATTTCTCAGCTTTTGGACTGGCAATCGTTTTTGCAGCACTTGTTTTAAGCAACGTAGTTACCCAGGTTGCAACATCTGCTTTCGGAGGAGCTCAATAAGGCTAACTGTAAAGGCTTAAGTCATGAAATTATTTACTGTTGCCAGTACGGTGGCGTTATTCTTAGCATCAACTCAAACGGTCTTTGCCGCGGGCAACACTGAAATTGCCAATTTTACCAATCAAACACTAAGTGTCTTAATAATTATTGCTTCTGCAGCCTGCACCCTTTTCTTAATAAAGGGCGGTTACGCCTATATCACCTCTACCGGAAAACCGGATAGCCTAGAGCACGCCAAAACGACAATTAGAAACGCACTTCTTGGTTTGGTAGTTGTCTTGGGAGCAGCAGTTATTTCTTCACTTCTTAACAACGCCTTCACGACCCCAACTTCCGGCCTTACTTCAGGCCAAATTAACATGACACCTATTGTGCCTTCAACCCCAACGGGGGGTTTAACCCAAATACTGCTTGATGCGATTTCCGGCTTTTTACAAAATATCGT
>CAYMIE010000027.1:0-10235 GCA_964390405.1 uncultured Gammaproteobacteria bacterium
TTATAAAACCAGCGTTTAAAACCAGCAGGTAGTTTTTTTTCGTCAACTGTATAGCCGTGGTTTTGGGTGGTGATGTAGCAACGCTTGGTGTTGACACTTCGACTTTTCTCAGTATCTTCGACTTGAATTGTTGGTTGATTTTGGGCTCGGTGACCGAATTTAAGTTTGTCAGTGTCGCCGCCTGCAGCTAGAGCCAAAAGCTGATTGCCAAGGCAGATGCCAAAGGTGGGGATTTTTCTGGAAAGAGATTTTTTAATAATGTCGATAGATTTTTTAGCCATTTTGGGGTTGCCCGGACCATTGGAAATGACAAGGCCTTCGATTGGTAAGTTTTTTTCGAAAGGGTCTAAATTCCATGGAAGTTCATAGACGGTAGCGCCCCGCATCAGGAGATTATTTTTAATATTATCTTTTGCGCCGCAATTGAGGAGGCCGATTTTAATTTTCCCGCCTTTGTGAATTTTAAGTTTTTTAGGTGAAACGGTGGCAACGAGATTAGTTTGGTTTGGATCGAAGAAAGCTGTGTCTTCGCCATCCGTTATGACTTTGCCGAGCATGACCCCTTTGTCTCTTAATTTCTGGGTGAGTCTGCGTGTATCGATACCAATAAGAGCCGGTATTTTTTGGGAGACAAGCCATTCATTGAGGGTTTGGGTTGATGCATGATGGTTTGGTTTGGTGGTCAGATCGCTGATGATGACGGCTTTAACCTGGATTTTTTCTGATTCCCAATAATTTCTTGTTGGTACTCCCCAATTGCCAATCAAGGGATAAGTAAAAGTTAAGATTTGTCCGGCATAAGAAGGGTCGGTTAGACTTTGCTCATAACCTACCATGCCGGTTGCGAAAACGACTTCGCCGGCAGTGGACTTTTTGTAACCTGCTGATTCTCCATCGAAAACTGTGCCGTCTTCTAGAACGAGTTTAGCTTTGTTCATAGTTAAAAAAAGAAGCCCTGCAGGCTTCTAAAAATTTAGTATTTCTTGTTGTTAACCACGCTACTTTTTTTTCTTTGGCGCCACGTTTTTTAGCGATTTTGATTTATTGATTGGTTTTTTGGCAGCATTTGTTTTTTTAACTATTGGTTTTGTTCCTGGGGTTGGTTTAACTATCGGCTGCATTTTAATGTTGGCTGTAGCTTCTTTTTCGATGTCCTCTTCATTTATATTCTTCTGGACTATAGTTGCTGCTGCTACTTTGTCGTCGCCGGAGAGCCTCATTATTATTACTCCCTGCGTATCACGCGTTAGGCGCGGGACAGATTTAAGGGGTATTCTCATGATCTGGCCCTTTTTGCTGGTAAGAATCAATGCTTCGTCGTCTTTGGTTAAAATTTGGGCATTGACGATGTCTCCTGTTTTGTCGGCAAGATTGGCAGCTTTAACACCGACACCGCCGCGAAGCTGCAGAGGCCAGGCTTCGATCATCGATTTTTTGCCTATGCCCTTTTCGGTAATTACCAAGAGATGGGATTTTATATCTTCCTTTTCTATAACATCCATGCCGATTAACTCATCCTGCGGCTTTAATTTAATGCCGCGAACGCCCATTGTGTCCCTGGCCATGGGGCGGACATTGCCTTCAGCAAACTTAATTGACATGCCTTTTTTGGAAACCAAAAAGACTGTATTTTCTCCTGATGTTAACTTGGCCCAGCGCAGCTGATCGCCGTCTGCAAGCTTGATAGCAATAATTCCCGATTTTCTGATGGCTTCATAAGATTTAATATCGGTTTTTTTGATTACGCCGTTTTTAGTTGCCAGAATTACGAATTTGGAATGAATGTTGCCTTTGGAAATTTTAAGAGTTGACAGGACTTTTTCATTTTGCTGGAGTTCAAGCAAATTGACGATGGCAACTCCTTTGGCGATTCTTTGCGACTCGGGCAGCTCCCATACTTTTAGTTTAAAGACTCTGCCCCTGTCGGTGAAAAAGAGCAGATCGTCGTGGGTTTGGCAGGCAATCAGTTGAGAGACGGTATCTTCCTCCTTGGTTTTCATGCCGGAAATGCCTCTGCCGCCGCGCCTTTGAGTTCTGAATGATCCAATATCCTGCCTTTTGACGTAGCCGCCCCGGGTTATGGCGACAATTGTCGGTTCGTTGGCAATTAAATCTTCTTCTGAAAATTCACCGACTTTTTGTTTGAAAACTTTGGTTCTTCTTTCATCGGCGAATCTTTCTTTAAGTTTAAGCAGTTCTTTTTTGGCAACATGCAGGATTTTTTCGGGGTGAGCCAGTAAATCTTCTAAGTAAGCGATTTCTTCGCGAACCATTGCAAGCTCTTCCTCAATTTTTTGCCTTTCAAGAGCTGCCAAGCGCTTGAGCTGCATATCCAGAATTGCCAGCGCCTGAATTTCCATTAGCTTAAATCTGGACATCAAGTTAACTTTAGCTGCAGTCTGATCCTGACTCTTTTTGATGGTTTCAATGACGGCGTCGATGTTGTCAACGGCGATTTTGAGGCCCTCTAAGATGTGCGCGCGTTTTTTGGCTTCGTCGAGTTCAAACTGGCTGCGCCTGGTGATTACTTTCTTTCGGTGTTTAATGAATTCTTCCAGTATGTGTTTTAAAGAAAGCGTTTGGGGTGTACCGTCGACGAGGGCGACAGTGTTTACGGCGAATGATTGCTGAAGGCTGGTGTGTTTGTAAAGATTATTTAAAACCGAGCGGGGTCTGGCGTCACGTTTTAGCTCAATTGAAATCCTTAAACCCTTTCTGTCTGATTCGTCTCTAAGATCAGAAATACCATCAAGCTTTTTATTTTTAACAAGCTCGGCTATTCTGGTAACCAATGTCGCCTTGTTTACCTGATAAGGAATTTCGGTCACAATTATTTGATATCTGCCGCCTTTCATTTCTTCGATTTCGGCTTTGGCGCGCATCATGATTTTGCCGCGGCCGGTTGCGTAAGCGGCTGTAATTTCCGAAATGTCGTAAATTTGTGCTCCGGTTGGGAAATCAGGACCTTTAACAAATTCCATAAGGTTTTCGACAGACGCGTCAGGGTTATCGATCAAATGAATGGTTGCATCGATGGTTTCCCCAAGGTTGTGCGGAGGGATGTTAGTAGCCATGCCAACAGCGATGCCGGATGCACCGTTAATGAGTAAGTTTGGCAACACTGCTGGCAAATACAGAGGTTCTTTAAGGGAGCTATCGAAATTATCGGCAAAATTAACGGTGTTTTTGTCAAGGTCATAAAGCAGAGTTTCGGTAACCAAGGCCATTCTGGCTTCTGTATAACGCATGGCAGCCGGTGAGTCGCCATCAATTGAGCCGAAATTTCCCTGACCGTCGATTAGCGGATAGCGCATAGCGAAATTCTGGGCCATACGGACCATGGCTTCGTAGACGGGTGTGTCACCGTGTGGATGATATTTACCTAAAACTTCTCCGACGACTTTGGCACTTTTGGTGTAGTGGGCACTGTGGGTAACTCCCATTCTTTGCATCGCATAGAGAATTCTACGGTGGACCGGTTTTAAGCCGTCGCGGACATCCGGAAGAGCGCGGGCGACAATGACACTCATTGCATAGTCGAGGTACGACTTCTGCATTTGCTCGGTTATTTCTGTTGGTTGGATTTTTCCGATATCAGCCATGAACTAGATTATAGTCAATAGTTTATTGTTCATAGTTTGATCATTCGAAAATGTACATGGTTTTAGATAGGTCACCACCGCTTATTGTTAGTGATGAACCTTTTCTTTGCTGTGCAGTGTTAATGAGCTTTTGCTTGTCGTCAGTGTTTTCCATTTCATACCATTGAGTAAATTTTATTATTCGGCTAACCGGTTGGTCACTAATTTCTCTGAACGACCCAAAAATTCTACCGTCGGGTAAAATTGCAAACAATACCAATCTTTCTCCCGGTTCTCCCTCTATTGTTTGGTGACCTTTGGCTCCACCTTCTTTTTTAGCAGCATTTGCTTCAATTTGAATATTGACGACTCGTTGATCAATATCAGGATGATTGGCAACGTCTAATTTTGTTGCTTCGCCTAGTAGCTCACCGACCCTATTAACACTTCTTATTTCTGTGAGTGTTACTTCTTCGACGTCATTAGTGTTTCCGAAGAGAGTGAACTCAGAATTTAATTCTATACCTTCGGATTTTGTTCTTGTTTCCACTGTTGGTTCTGTCATTTTTAAAATAACTTCTTAAGAAATAAGCCTGAAATAATCAGCAAAAATAGTCCAAGGCCGACTTCGATAAACGGTGATGAAAGTTCTGGTATTCTACTAATGAAATTTTCTATTCCAAATGCAAACATAATTAAACCGGTTGTTCCAGTAATGCCGGCAATAATTTGATTGCTGCGAAATGAGTAGACAGGTTTTTTGGCAAACTCGTAAGATTTTTGGACTGTGTCTTTAGGTATTTCTTTTATGAGGCGGACAAGTTGTTTAGCTGTTTCTTCGGTAATAGCTTTGTGGTCAATGTTTGTGCCCATATCTAAATATCCAATGTCATATGTCTAATGTAGCTGACTTCGCGTGTGTCTGGATGAATCTTTTGCGTGGCGGAACTTCATTGCCCATCAGCATTGAGAAAACGTGATCAGCTTCGGCTGCGTCTTCAATATTTATCTGCTTCATGATTCTAGTTTGGGGATTCATAGTTGTTTCCCAGAGTTGGTCCGGATTCATTTCACCCAAACCTTTGTATCTTTGAATACTTATTTTCTTGCCGTTTGCCTTAAGTTTTAAGATGCTATCTTTTTCGGCATCGTTATATGCGTAGTAAAATTCTTTGACGATGGTGATTTTATAGAGCGGAGGCATAGCTATATAAAGGTAGCCTTTTTCAATTAAGCCTGGCAGGTACCTGAAGAAGAAGGTTAAGAGAAGTGTCATGATGTGTTCGCCGTCGACATCGGCATCGGTCATAATGACAATGCGGTGATAGCGGGTTTTTTCGATATTGACTGTATCACCTATGCCTGTGCCCAGAGCAATTATTAAAGTCTTTATTTCTTCAAATTCGAGGATTTTGTCGAGCCTGGCCCTTTCCGTATTTAAAATCTTTCCGCGAAGCGGCAAGATTGCCTGAAATTTTCTGTCTCTTCCCTGCTTGGCGCTTCCGCCGGCACTGTCACCTTCAACCAAGTAAAGTTCGGATGCTGCCGGATCTTTTTCCTGACAATCGGTGAGTTTTCCCGGAAGACTCATACCGTCCAAAGCACCTTTTCTGAGAACCGCTTCTTTTGCCGCTCTGGCTGCTAACCTGGCTTTGGCTGCCAGAATAACCTTTTCCATAATTTTTCTGGCCTGATTGGGATTTTCTTCCAGATATGTGTCAATGCCCTCTTTAACCACTTGATTGACTATAGGCTGAATTTCGGCGTTGCCTAGCTTGGATTTGGTTTGACCTTCAAATTGCAAGTGTTCCGAATTCATTTTTATGGCAATAACCGCGGTTAAACCTTCGCGCATGTCTTCGCCGGATAAGTTCATGTCTTTTTCTTTAAGAATGTTATTTTTCCGGGCATAATCATTGATAGCGCGGGTTAAGGCCATCCTAAAGCCGGTTAAATGAGTTCCGCCCTCTTGGGTTGCAATGACATTAGCAAAGGATTCAACGGTTTCCTGGTAACCGTCGTTATATTGGAAGCTTGCCTCAACCATAACTTCTTCCAAGCTTTTAGAAACATAAAACGGAATATCGTTTATTGCCTGTTTATCTTTATTGAGGTGGCGAACCAGTGACCTGATGCCTCCGTCAAAGTAGAAATGGAGCTCGCGGTCGTTGCGCTCATCATACAGGTGAAAAAAGAGACCAGCGACAAGGTAGGCTCTTTCTTTGACTTTTTTGGATATCGCTTTGAAATCGACTTTAATAGTTGAGAAAATTGATTTATCCGGCAAGAAAATAGATGTGGTTCCGGTTTGCGGAACGGTTAGGATTTTAGGTAGTTGAGAATCTTTAGTGACATCGACTTTGGTGGTTGGTTTACCTCTTTTATACTCTTGGGCGTAAATTTTATTGTCGCGTCTGACTTCAACCCGCATCCAGTCGGAAAGCGCGTTAACGGCTGATGCGCCGACCCCGTGAAGACCGCCGGAAACTTTGTAAGCACCCGCACCAAATTTTCCGCCGGCGTGAAGTACGGTCATAGTGACCTCTAACGTCGATTTTTTGGCTTTAGGGTGAAGTTCAACTGGAATCCCCCGTCCGTCGTCGGCGACAGTGATCTTTTCGTCTTTGTCAATTACCACCCAAACATTTTTGGCATATCCGGCCAGGGCTTCGTCAACTGAATTGTCGATAATTTCCTTAACAAGTTCGTGGAGGCCGTGTATGTCGGTTGAGCCCACAAACATTCCAGGGCGTTTTCTGACCGGCTCAAGACCTTCTAAGACTTGAATGTCTTTTGCTGTGTAACTATTATCTTGGGAATTTGGCATCGGTTAGGTTTACTTTCATTTGATAGAGTAAGCAAAAATCCATTACTTGATTGTAGCAAATTTAGAGATCAGCGATCAAGCGTTTTTGAAGCTAGATTATATTAATGCAAGCCCGCCGGCTAGCGATTGAAGCCGCAGGCGATGTCTTTCGGGCTAAAATTAGGAGAACTTTTTGGGTTTAAACAACTAATAAGCAAAGCTTTTCTGCGAATAAATTAATGTTAGAATCTTGATTATGAAGATAACTTACACGAGACACGCGGAAGATAAATTGGAAAGACCAGATATAAAGAAATTTAAAGTGGACAAAACGTTAATTGAAAATTCCTTGGGTAAGTCAAAGCATAAGAATAAAACAAAATCTGGTGAGTTTGCTCACTTTGTAAGTATTTCAGTCAGGCATGATTTAAGAATAATTTATGATATAATCGGTACAGATATAAAAGTAATCACATTCCACATAGCAAAAAAGGGTCGATATGATAAAACTTAAATATTACAAAGAGGATGATCTACTGGTACTGAAATTTTCTGAAGAGCCTGTGGATGACTCTTTTGAGGTTGACAGTGCGATTCTTGAAGTGGACAGGGATAATTCACCCGTATCCTTGGAGATCCTCCATGCCTCGAATTTCTTCAATTTGGCTTCGAAGGAACTGCCTCGTGAAGTAAAGCAAAAATTCTTCGCAAACTTCTAGTTTACACTGAGTCTTACCGAAGTGAACTTTTTGGGTTCAGAGTCAAAATATTCTTCGCTTCTCAGAAAGTTTGGTACTTTTATCGTTAATGTCAATCTATTTAGAGGAAAAGTTGGAGTCTAAAAAAAGAGAGGCATTCCCTTGGGACAAAACCCTTTGGTAGTCCTCTCATCGTGATCAGCTGTAATATTATCAAACTAAATCACGATTGTCAAAAAAATAGTGACGAGAACTTTTTGGGTTCAGAATTTACGATTCTAGTTCAATCTTGCCAAACTATCTGAATATCAGCTCGCAGGTTTTTTGTGCTATAGTTTATGAACGCGTTTTCGATGGTATATTTCATCAATAATTTCGGCAGTCGTTTTTTCACTGCTGTTATATGGTGCGCACTGGTTTCATTACTACTTATCAGTGGCCGCATTTCTTTTTTCTACGCTTCTTGCCGTTGTTATTTCCTCTGATAGAAAGATGTTATATCTTGCACTTAACCTTGTCTTTGCTTGGGCACTGATGGTTGTATTTGTAGCTCTTATGCTCCGTTTTTTCAATGACTTAGAGTCGAATCGAAATGTTTTTATCAATTGTCAGCGTTTAGATTTAGGCTGAAGATTAGATTTGATAGGACGAATTTGCCATCGACATTGGCGCCAATCATTTTTTTAGCTTCCGCGCATTTTTCTAAGACAAATTGAATTTCGTCCAGAGAGTTAGTGGATTTTTTATGTTTAATGTTTGTTAGTAGTGATTGGTGAAGTGTGTTCATTTGCTCATCTAGCCAAATGCTGGGATCTTCGATTACGGAAATGGTTTTCAGGAGCGCGTAGGTATCTTTGCCAGAGAGGAGAATTGACGCGTTTTTGCCGATATCTGATTTTGCAGATGTTCTGATGACTATCGCCCGCGAGACGATTGTAGGAAGCAGATTTGATTTATCTGCTGCCTCAAGAATAATGATTGCATGGCTTGGCGGCTCCTCAAAAATTTTCAGCAGTGAATTTTGTGCTTGAGTAGTTAATTTTTCGGCACTGTGAATAATTATTATTTTGTACTTTCCGGCAACAGGCTTTTGATAAATTGTTGCTTTAATTTCGCGGATTTGGTTAATGGAGATAAATTTTTTCTGTGGAGAAATAATGGAAATGTCCGGTGATGGTTTTTCTAAGTCGATATTGAACTCTTTAGCAAGTTTGATAGTTTGCTCTTTTGCCCCCTTCCCTACTATGAGAAAGGACTGGAATTTTGAAGTGTTTTTACTGAAACTGGAAGGCATTTTTTTAAAGCTTGCCAAGCCATTTTACCCTTTTTGAATTTTTACGCCAATTTGCTATGCTTAAAGCAGATAGATAGTTAGATCGACCGTGCGGTTGGTAGTTTGGTTATATCTGTTTCTAAAATTTTACTATCAAACTAACTTACTAATAACTACCTAACTAATAAGATGGCAGCTACTGCTCCACTGGCAACGCCTAAAGAAAACCAAAAGAAAATATCTTCGATAGAGGAAATTCTGGCGTCGGTTGGCGCAATTACCGCAGAACAACTGGAGTTTGTAAAAAGCGAAGTTAAGCGCAGGCAAGAGTCGAGCGAAAAAATTATCGCTTCGATGAACTGGGTAACTGACGAGCAGATGGCGCAGGCAAAAGCTAAAGTAATCGGGGTGCCGTATGATGACCCATCGGAGCACCCGATATCTCCGGAGGTTTTAAGCTATGTCCCGGAAGAGGTTGCCAAAAGGTTTCAGGTTATTCCGCTAAGTAAGAATAAAGAAACATTATCTGTTGCGATGGTCGACCCACTCGACTTGCAGGTTTTTGAGTTTATTGAGAAAAAATCAGGACTAACCCTAAAGCCATATTTAGCGACAGCAGCTTCCATAAACAAGGCAATTACCGAGCAATATACGAGAGGCCTTTCTTCTGAGGTTACGGAGGCACTTAAAGAGGTAACTCCAGGCAGTGGTATGGCTTATGCGAAAAGTACCTCGATTGGGTCAGTTTTGGGTGAGGCGCCGGTTGCCAGAATAGTTTCAACGCTGCTGGAGTACGGAATTCGGGTGAGAGCGTCGGACATCCACATAGAGCCGTTGGAAAATGAGACTCGAGTAAGATACAGAATAGACGGAATATTGCACGAGAAATTAATTTTGCCCAAAAAAATTCACGACTCGATTATTTCGAGGATTAAGATTCTTTGCAATATGAAAATAGATGAAAAGCGGGTTCCGCAGGATGCCAGGTTCAACTTTAAATTAGGCCGCGAAGAGCTTGATTTAAGATTGTCAACTTTGCCGACAGCTTTTGGCGAAAAAGTGGTAATGCGACTTTTGAAAAAAACCGGAGCTGTACCAACTTTACCGGAACTGGGGTTGAGGGCTAAGGCCTTGAAAAACCTGGATGAGAACATTGCCAGACCTCACGGGATCATTCTGGTGACCGGGCCAACCGGTTCGGGGAAAACGACTACCCTTTATTCTATTCTTTCAAAATTAAATTCAACTAAAGTGAACATTGTTACTTTGGAAGACCCTATTGAGTACCAAATGGCGGGAATCAATCAAGTTCAGATTAATCCTCAGGCAGGGTTAACATTTGCTTCGGGTTTGAGATCATTTTTAAGACAAGATCCGAATATTATTATGGTTGGAGAAGTACGTGACAGCGAGACGACTGACCTGGCAGTTCAGGCTTCTCTAACCGGCCACTTGGTATTTTCTACCTTGCACACCAATAATTCATCAGGAGCTCTGCCAAGGCTTCTGGATATGCATGCGGAGCCATATCTAATTGCTTCAACAGTTAATTGTGTTGTCGGCCAAAGGGTTGTCAGGAAAATTTGCCCAACCTGTAAAGAAGCCAAAGAACCCAAGCTGGAGGTTATTGAGGAGCTAAAAAAGATACTTGGTAATCTATACGATTTTACAACCAAGAAGTTTAAAGTATATGCCGGTAAGGGCTGTTCGGATTGTAACAAAACCGGTTATTTAGGAAGAGTTGGTATTTTTGAGGTACTGGTGGTTTCCGAGAAAATTGCCAGAATGATATTTTCCCACGAAACATCGCAGTCTATAGAAAGAGAAGCTATAGTAGAGGGAATGATTACAATGAAACAGGACGGATTTTTGAAAGT
>CAYMIE010000028.1:0-10089 GCA_964390405.1 uncultured Gammaproteobacteria bacterium
ATCGCCTAAGTGAACCTAACCATTATTATTTCGATGAAGTGTATCATGTGGTTACAGCAAGGGCTTACGCTAATAATGATCCGGCCGCATATAACCCTTTTTCTCCTCCTCCTGAAGAAGGAACGGCATTCGACTGGCTTCACCCACCTCTGGCAAAACTAATCCAGGCTGCATCTATAAAAGTAATTGGTGATAAACCGATTGGGTGGCGCTTGCCAAGCGCTATATTTGGAACAGCCCTAATACCGGCGACTTTTGCTCTCGCCTATCTTCTTTTTGGACCAGCTGTAGCAGTTTTCGCGAGTCTAATAATTGCCTTCGAGAATCTGACATTTGTAATGAGTAGAATAACGATGAACGATATCTTTTTAGCATTCTTCGTAGTTTGTTCATTTATTTTCGCTTATCTTTATGCAACTAGGCGACCAGTTAAAAACTTGCTGATAACTGCGGTTTTTCTGGGACTAGCACTTGCCACCAAATGGACGGGATTTTATGCAATTGTAGCTGTTTTGGGTTTCTTGCTACTTCATGATTTAAAGGAAAGAAGATTAAATTTAAAACTAATCTTGCTAGTTATTATTCCACTGCTAATGTATTTAGGCTCTTATGGCCAGTATTTCCTTCAAGGCCATAGCGTCAGTGAATTTGTAGGACTTCATAAGCAAATCTGGTGGTACCAAAACAGACATGACCTTGAACATTCTTATGGAACTACTGCTTTTTTTTGTGTTCCGCAAGGAACGACCGGACCAAAATCATGGTGCCCGTGGGTTTTAAATATAAGAGGTGTTTATTTTTCTTATAAAGATTATGGTTCAGACAACGCGGGTTACATATATGCACTGGGTAACCCGATCGTTTTTTGGCTGGGAATTGTTGCGGTCTCCTATATGATAGGTAAGTTCATCCAAAGAAGGAGTATGAAAATTTTGCTAGTCCTTTTGGCTTATTTTATTTTTTGGCTGCCGTGGATTTTTACTCCCAGACTTTTATTTTTATACCACTATTTACCTTCGATTCCTTTTTTGGCAATAGTTTTAGGATATGAGTTTCGAGATATTTATAATACACGGTTCAAATTTGCGGTAATTTTATTACTTGTAGTGATTGCGCTGACTTTTTTGTACTTCTTCCCTATCAGCTCCGGCTGGCCAATCAAAATTGATTCGATCGATAGGTTCATGTGGCTTAGGAGTTGGAGATAGGAATAATTTGGACTCTTAATGCACTGCGGTACGGGGACTGCCTTTTCTGTTGATTAATTCGTTTAGAATATGAAACCTTACATCTTTTTCCTGGTGAGGGACATTATCAGGAAATGATTTTGTGGCTGCCGTATTTGGCCGGCTTGAATATTTGGCAACGTATGCATAAGCAAAGTTTGCTGCTTTAGCCAGTTTAACCGTATTTTCAAACTGATTTTTGGTTTCTCCGGGAAAGCCAACAATAATATCGGTAGAGATTTGGGCGCCTTTGACTCTATTTTTGATTTTATTAACTAACTTTAAATAATCGTCGCGCGTATACCATCGGTTCATGCGCTTTAATACATCATCATCACCAGATTGAACTGCCAGGTGGATATTGCGATCAATTTTTGGATTTTTGGCGATAACATCAATTAATTCATCCGAAAAATCCCAAGGGTTAGATGAGATGAACTTAACCGTTTTAATTCCCTTTATTTTGCAAACTTCTTCCAAAAGATAAGGGAAAAGTGTCGGAATTCGAAAACGGCCGAGATGTTTAACGAGGACAGGTTTTACCCTGCGACCCGTCGGCAGTTTGAATCCTTTAGTATTTTTTTTGACAAGATCTGCGCCATAAGAGTTAACATTTTGACCAAGTAAAGTTACTTCCCTGCAGCCTTTTAACGCCTGTTCTTTTATTTCATCAATAATGTCTTTAAAAGGGCGGGAAACCTCCCGACCACGTGTGAAAGGCACAACACAAAAAGTGCAGAAATTATTGCAGCCATTGGAAATCGGCACCCAAGCATGCTCAACATCATTTCGCAGAGCGGGGTAATCAAAACCGACTTCATCAAGCGGTAAGAAGTCATCCGCTTCCGGCATTCTCTTTTTAAGAGCGCTGAGGTACTTTCCGGTTTCATCTCTGGCTGCCATTCCTACCATGCAACCTGTAATGACAATTTTGGGCTTGGGATTTCTATCTTTAGCAATATTTTTAACAAGTCCTGTGACCCGATCCTCTGCACTTTGGCGAATCATACAGGTATTAATAACCACCTCGCTGGCTGATTTCATAGATTGAGATTCCCTGTAGCCTCGAGCCAAATAATAACTAGCTATTCTCTGGGAATCTGCAACATTTTGCTGACAACCGAAGGTTTTAATAAAGAAACTAGGCTTCATCAAACAAAAATTTTAGCACAACGCGATGATTTAGCCAAAAATCTTGGGGGCAAAAATTATTATACCAATGATAGTAGCTGCAATTGACAAAATTAATACACCGCCAGCAGCACAGTGCTTGGCAAGTCTAACCCGCGGATGGTGCTCTGGATGCAATACATTACCCTCTTCTTCAATTGCAGTGTTCATAGCCTCTGCGGAAATAACGCCTGATGTAATTAAAATGATAATGAGCCACTCAGTAGAGCTTATCGAGTAAATAAACCCAAGGATGATAACAATTATTGTTGCAATAACATGAATTTTGAAATGGAGTCCCTTTTTATAAGAAAATACGATGCCTTCAATAGCGTACCCGAAGCTTGTAATTTGATGTTTTAAAAACGGATCATGATGCATATTTTAATGTTAACATGCCAAACCTATTTTAGGTTGACTTCTGGGTTCGGAAAGCGTATATTTCGGGCAACAGAAGGAAACCCGCCAGATATAATATTGTTGGGCGGGTAATTTTAATGCCAGAACAAGATAAAGAAAGAATTATCGGCGGGGAGTCTTCAGTTGCGTCAAGCTCTGACGAAGCAATCCGAGCTAAGATTGTTAACATTTCCAGGGGTTTACACGGTTTACCTGAAACAGATATCGTTTTGGAGGACGACAATTTAGAACCAATACCAGTTGTCAGCGGAAAGGAAATTGATGAACAACTCGCATCCCGGTCAGATTTGGTACAAATCTCTGACCTTTCTCATGACCATTCTGCCTTAGGATTTACTATTAGAGCTGAACGCTTGGTGAAAAAACAACTGCTCAAAAAAGCTGCTTAAATATTTATGGAAAGAATCCCTTTCGGTGAAGCTATGCTTATAGTTACTAAACATGCGGATAATTCTGCTAAGCTTAGTATTTCGATGTCAGACCTCACATTTGATGATTGTATAGCTGACATAGCAAAAAAACGCGGCTTAGGTGCGATAGGAATGATTGCTGAAGCACTTCGATTAGAACGACTTTTATGTGAATCTCATAATGATCCAGAAAAAGGTTTATACATTGTGCCAGTTGGTGAACACAGACCAAGAAGAATTATAAGTGCCTAATTATCCTTCCTTAATTGTATATAGCTGATTATTTAATAATCCGCCTAAGAGTTTTGCCTGCTGTGAAGCCGGGGAGCTTGTGAGAATTGATGGTTATTGATGAGCCTGTTTGAGGATTGCGGCCAACACGGCCAGCCCGTTTTCTTACTTTAAAAGTACCAAAGCCTGTAACTACAACTTTTTCACCTTTCATCATTGCGTCGCGAATTATCCCAAAAACAGCGTTGACTGAATTTTCTGATGTTCTTTTAGTAAGACCAACCTTTTTGGAAACTTTTTCTACTAGTTCTTTCTTGGTCATAGTTGCGAATTATACTCTCGCAGTTTTTATTTGGCAATATCGACTGCTCTGAGCTCACGAATTACCGTAACCGTGATCTGCCCCGGGTAAGTCAACTCGTCTTCCAGTTTTTGTTTTATTTCATGAGAAAGTTTTACTGTAGCTTCATCGTCAACAGTCTGAGGTTCGACAATAACCCGGACCTCTCTGCCGGCCTGAATTGCGTAAGCTTTGTCCACACCTTTGAAAGATGTAGCAACTTTTTCGATATCGGTTAACCTTTTTATATAATCTTCAACAGCCTCATGCCGGGCACCTGGTCTGGCTCCGGAAACGCTGTCGGCAATATGGACAACTATCGATTCAATAGACGAAAACGGCTCATCTTCGTGATGCTGTGCTATACAATTGATTACTTCCTGCGGAAAATTCCATTTTTTAGCAAGCTCGACTCCAAGTTGAACGTGTGTCCCTTCTTTCTCCATTTCGGTTTTGCCAATATCATGGAAAAGACCGCCGGTTGCGGCAATTTGAGAATTAGCACCAATTTCTTCAGCAATTTTCTTGGCAATTCTGGCAGTTTCCACTGAAGCAATTAGTTGATTTTGGCCATATGAATATCGGAATTTCAGACGGCCTAAAGAATCAAGTGCCTGTTGGGAAATATTGTAGAGCCCTACTTCGCTTGCCGCTTTCCTGCCGGCTTCGGACATATCTTTTTCAACTTGAGATTTGGCCTTGTCGACTAGCTGTTCAATTCTCGAAGGCTGAATTCTTGCGTCTTTGACAAGCCACTCCAGAGCCATTCGGGCAATTTCGCGCCGAACAGGATCAAATGAGGAAAGCCTGACTTCTCCGGCAACATCACTTTCAAGCTCAACGTCAACCCCTGTTGAGAGTTCAAATGATCTAATGTTGCGTCCTTCTTTACCGATAATTCGGCCTTTAATGTCGTCCGATTCAAGCTTAACAGTAGAAACGGTATATTCGGCCGCCCAATTAGTACTGCCCGCTATCATGCTGTTAACAAGAATTTCTTTGGCTTTTTCACTTGACTCAGCTTTTATTTTTTCTTCAGCCTCTTTGATTCGCTTAGCAACTTCTCCTTTTAATTCCTCTTCCAAATTAGAAAGGACTAACTTCTTGGCTTCTTCGCGAGTTAGTGACGAAACCTTGGAAAGTTTTTCGATTAGTTCTGCTCTAGTTTTGGAAATTTCCTGTTCTTTTTTTTCTAGAATCTGGCGGCTGGACTCAGTTTGTTTCTCAAGTTTAGTAATTTGAGTGAGTTTAGATTCGAGTGATTCTTCTTTTTGAGCGACTCTTTTTTCAAGATCAAGTGTTTCCTGGCGAACTTTCCTGACTTCTTCCTCAGCAGCTTTCTTTATGCGAAATGCTTCGTCTCGAGCGTCTTGAATTATCTCGCGGGCATCTTTAAATGGCGAAGATGTTTGTCCACCTCGATTGTTACCAACCGAAATCACCACTTTCTTAGGCTTTTGAACTGTTGTTGTCCTTACTTTAGGAGATGGTTTAGAATCAAATATTCCCATATTAAGTTTTTGCTGGAAAAAGTACGAAAAGAGACCGTTTATGCGGTAGGAGTCGCTATTTTTTTCGAGAGCTTAAATAAGAAACTTCTCATTTAAATTTAATAGTCGCTTACTCTATATCGGCAATTTTTCAGCTCTAATGATTTTAGCCTTTTTCTTCTATTTGTGCAACTACTTCGCGAATCGTATCGAAATCAAATCCTCGCATTGAAAGACGGCTGTAAATTTTCTTTTTTAACTCCGCTTTTGGCAAGAGTCGCCACCTTGGAAGTTTTTTTTCGATTGACGAAAGAGCCAAAAGTTTTTGATTTTTGATTCTTTCAAGCAATTCATCTACTATTTCCCTGCTCACTCCTTTTTGCATTAATTCTATTTTAATTATTCTTTTTCCCCGCGGACTGGATTTTGTTCTTGACTCTATCCACCATTTGGCAAATTCTGTGTCATTTAAGTATTTGTACTTTGTCAGTTTATGTTCAATTTCGATAATCAGTCCGCTTTCTTTGGCTTCGGAAAATTTTATATTTTCCTTTTTGGAAATCTTTTTAGCCAAGTAATCCTCCACTTCTTTCTGGCTTCTTGGTCTATAAGATAAGAATTTAAGAGTTGCATCGAAAAGTTTTGAGAGTTCCTCTTTTTTTACAATTTGATTAATTTTTTCTGGAGTTAGTTCTTTGCCGGGAGTTATTTGATACCGGAGAATGGTATCTGCTTGCGTTCCAAATGCAAATTTGCCGTCTAAATATATATTGAATCTGTCTTTTTTTTTCCTTTGGGGTTCAACTGCTGTAACTTTGGGCACTTTAGACCGCAGCTATTTCTTCGAGGATTTCGTCGCTTTCTGATTCACTATTGGCTGCTTTAGGCAGTTTAGTTGACGGGGTACCTTTTTTGACTTTATCCCAAATCTCTTTCTCCAGATGAGCATACTCTTTTTTATGCTCTTGGAAGTAACCTTTAACACTTTCCCGACCTTGACCTATTAATTTTGCTCCCAATCTGTAGAACGCGCCTGATTTGGTAATAAGACCAAGCTCCAGTGCAACATCGATTAACCCTCCCTCTTTAGAAATTCCTTCTTCGCCCATGATATCGAATTCGGCAAGTCTGAATGGAGGAGCAACCTTATTTTTAACTACCTTAACTCTGTGGCGAGAACCTATGACTTTATCACCTTCTTTAATATTGTCTATTTTTCTAATATCAAGGCGAACCGAACAGTAAAATTTGAGAGCCCGTCCACCGGGAGTGACTTCCGGATTGCCAAACATAATGCCAATTTTTTCTCGAAGTTGATTAGTAAAAACAACAACGGTTTTTGATTTGGAAATTACTCCGGTTAACTTTCTGAGAGCTTGCGACATAAGCCTTGCCTGGACTCCGATTATCGAATCGCCCATTTCACCTTCAATTTCTGCTCTTGGAACCAGAGCAGCAACCGAATCTATTACTACCACGTCGATCGCCCCTGACCTAATTAAAGTTTCGGTGATTTCAAGAGCCTGCTCACCAGTGTCTGGCTGGGAAATCAACAAATCATCAAGATTAACCCCAACTTTTTGAGCCCAAGTCGGATCGAGTGCATGTTCGGCATCAATTAGGGCTGCTTTACCACCATTTTTTTGGGCTTGAGCTATAACAGATAAGGTCAGGGTCGTTTTCCCTGATGCTTCAGGACCAAAAATTTCTGCAATTCTTCCGCGGGGCAACCCGCCAACACCGAGCGCCAAATCGACTGGAACACAGCCCGTTGGAATGACTGCTATCTCGAATTTTTTTCCAATAGACTCGCCCATCTTCATGATGGATCCTTTACCGTAAGCTTTCTCTATTTGGGCAATTGCTGTTTCGATTGCCTGTTGCTTAGCGTCTATTGCCATGTGAATTTTTTAAGAGGCAGAAGTAGCATTCTTTTTACTACAGTTATGTAAAAATTACAAGTGCCTAAATTTAGTTTGTTTTTGGATAATATCATCCGATACGATGATTCGTATCATCGTATTAAATTAGAATGGCTTTTTTAGTTTACCTTTTGGAAAACCTTTAGACATTACGCGATTAAAAGTTTTTTCCGGCGTAATAAGATCTATGGCGGATTCCAAACTTGAAAGGATTTCTTTAAAATTTTCTTTCTTAAGTAACTTATCGAAAACCTTCCTGTACCCTGTACCCGAGTACTTTAGCCAGGCTGAAACTGATCCTATTGTACCTGGACTAACTTTCAAGGTCGATCTAATTGTCGAATAATCGTAGCCTTTTAGAAGCATTACAGCAACTGCTAACCTTTTTGATAACATTATCTTTTCGGTTGGACTCAGAAGATCATTGAAAAACTCTTGTGCTTTTAAAGAATCTTTTAGGTTAGAAATAGTTTCCCAAAATAATTGATAGAGACGTTTTTCAGTATTTTTTGGTAATGGATATTTGGAAACTTGAGGCATATATTATTTTACTACGATGATTCGTATCATCATAGTGTTGGTTGTTCATATTTAAACTATTAATATGGTAAATTGTCAAGAAGTTGCATATCAAATATAATTTGTTCGATAAAATTTTTAGGCGGGGAGTAGTATAGTGGTAACACATCGCGCTGGGGGTGCGATATCGGGAGTTCGATTCTCCCCTCCCCGACCAAAAAGGAGTCGTTGCGATCGGCGGCGCGTGAATCCAGCGCGGGGCGGGCGCTCTCAAGTTCGGAAAAGCCTGTTTTGAAACTCGCGGAAAGTTGCCGTAAATTAAAAGAGAAACAAAAACGCAAAAATTTTAAACGGCGCATCCGGTGGACTCAGTTAGGATTATCTTCACTATCCGAATGCGTCGTTAAAAAGTAATCCGTCAAAAACTGAGTCCGCTAACACTATACAAGTTAAAGTTGCTTAATTTCAAGACATTAAATTACTAAACACTTGACCTTCCTTGTTAAATCATAGATGCTATAACTAGAGTGGTTATAGAGACTACGGGAAAAACATATGGTTTTAGTAAAGGCAGAATCCCAGGTCTTTTGCCCCAAGAAGACGAAATTATAAGGGAAGATTTGTTGAAAAAAGTCAAAGAATCAAAGGAGGGAATTTAATGACGAGAAAGATTATAAAATGGTTACTTAATATTATTTTAGGTGGTATATTTGGATTTCTTAGTTCGTTTATAATTTCAGGGATATTAACAAAAAATTTAGCTTCTGATGAAAGGATACTGAGACAATTTGGTTATTTTTTATTCTCACTTCCAATAACCCTGCTAATAGGTGTCTTTGTTGGTAATAAAATATTTTCAAGATTATTCGGAGAAAAACAAACTAATTTAATTAACCAAATAGTATTTGTACTATTATCCGGGGTTCTACTCTTAGCTATTTTCGTCTTTATATGGACACAAACTAATCTTCTGTAAGACGGAATATTGGATATTTTAAAAATTTCTTTTTGGGTGGGTTTGATTAGACTGTGTATACTTAAAGGGAGTGAAATTCTTTTTCCGCGCACGAGAGGGTGGGGCGAGGAAAAATATCGAGCGCAAAAAATACTAAAAGCGATGCCGACTTGTCGTGAGTGTTGAGCTTGTTGAAGGATCGAAGGAAGGTAAACTGGAGTTCTGAAAAGAAGTTCGAATTTTTTGTAAAGGTCGGCCCTTCGACTTACTTTGTTCACTCAGGTCTTCGACTCCGATGTCGCTCAGACTCGAGGAGGTCTTCGACCCGTACGATTCGAAATTCATCTAATATTGCCAACAGTCGAAGTGGATTAAGCAGATTGTTTTGCCATTAGCACCACAATCTTCGGAATGGGGTAAGATAAAATTATGCTTCCCAACATTATTCTTTTTCTGATAGGGCTGTTTATCCTGCTTTTAGGAAGTAGAGAACTTATTAGAAATGCTCTCATACTAACAGGTAAGATTCGTATCTCTCCTCTGGTTATTGGGTTTACAGTTGTGGCGATAGGCACTTCGTTACCAGAAATATCTGTTGCTTTGCAAAGTGGTTTTAATAATACAACCGATCTTTCCCTGGGAGATATTATTGGTTCTAATATTGCTAACATTGGCTTGATTTTTGGGATTGCCTTAATTTTTCGGAGTATTGATATCGGAAAATTAAAAACTCAAAAGAATATGATTTTTTACCTTTTCCTAAGCACCGCATTCTTTTTAATTTTGCTTCTGGCGAAACTCCAAGCCTTAGAAGGTTTGTTACTTCTCTCGCTAGGTATTTTGGCTATATTTTGGCAGGTTAGACAAGGTAAAGATGGTGCTTTAGAAGAAGATAAGGAAGCACTAGACGAGTTAAGTAAAAATCATAGAAACCTTTTGCCGGCAGTTCTTCTCTTTGTTTTGTCACTTTCAGCCCTTCTTGTTGGCAGCAAATTACTGGTAGATTCTGGGGTCGAACTTGCCCATTTGTTCGGTGTGTCCTCATTCTTAATCGGAATTATTGCAGTCTCTATAGGCACATCCCTACCAGAATTAGCCGTTACAATAACAAGTCTTATAAAGAAAGAGGACAAGTTGGCGGTCGGAAATATACTAGGTAGTAATATCTACAATATTCTTTTCGGTGGTGGCATCTTGGGTGTTTTTAATGCTAAAGGTGTAAGTAACCCCACTGTTTTGTTCTTTTTTGCAGTTTTTAGTCTATTTTTCTGTTTTCTGATTTATACCTACAAAGGTAGAAGAGTTCCTCAGTATTTTGGATTCATACTATTAACTGGATTCATAGTATATTTGTGGCTTATGCTGATTGGCAAGTGAGAAATGGCCTGAGTTGGCTTGGCCAAAAT
>CAYMIE010000029.1:0-5223 GCA_964390405.1 uncultured Gammaproteobacteria bacterium
CTATGCGACAATTTTCCAGTATCTTCTTCCTGATGAGCGCGATTGATTCTTATATCTTTCTTGGTGCCATCTGCGCTTACCACTTCAATTTTCCCGCTAACGCATAGTGGCCAGCGGTATTGGGAAATCTGATAGCCCTTAGCCAGATCCGGATAAAAATAATTTTTGCGCTCGAAGACTGATTGTGTCTTAATATTGCAATTTAGGGCGTGGCCAATTTTGATGCAAGATTCGATAGCCTCTTTATTTATATATGGAAGAGCGCCCGGAAGCCCAAGACATACAGGGCATGTATGTGTATTCGGTTCCTTGCCAAAATAATCGGCACTACAGCTACAGAACATTTTGGATTTTGTTGAAAGCTCAACGTGGACTTCAAGACCGATAACCGTCTCGTATTGCTTCATAAATCCGGTTTTCTCTTATGCCATTTTGTAGCCAGCTCGTATACTTCTCCTACATTTAAAATAGTTTCCTCATCCATATATTTACCTAAAATCTGCAAACCAACAGGCAAGCCATCTGAAAAACCGCATGGAACAGAAAGACCCGGGATGCCGGCCAAAGATGCAGGAACTGTATATACATCGGAAAGGTACATCGCAAGAGGATTATCAACCTTTTCCCCTATTGTCCATGCAACAGTCGGGGAAACAGGGCCAACAATTACGTCACATTTTTCTTCAACGAAAGCTTTTACAAAGTCCTTTTTAATTTTTGATCTGATATGCGAAGCTTTTACAAAATAATCGTCGAAGTATCCGGATGATAAAGCAAAAGTTCCCAATATAATTCGCCTTTTAGACTCTAAACCAAATTCCGAACGACTTTTCCCAAACCTGACTCCGTCAAATCTTGCCAGGTTCGAAGAAACTTCTGATAGCATAATCGAATAATAAGTCTCGATAGAATATTTAAAACTCGGCATGACTATTTCTTTTATTTCTGCTCCCAATTCACTAAGTTTTTTATAAGCATCTTCCATAGTTTTTAGAACAGATAAATCCAAACCTGCATCCGATTTATTCTCATTCAACTGAACTACACCAATTTTTAAACCCTTAAGATCACTTAATCTCTTTTTGGAAGTAAATATGGTTTTTTCGGCATTGCTATCAAATAAATCGCCATCTGATATCCACTCAAGTACTAATCTTGCATCACTGACAGTCTTTGTTATTGGTCCTATTTGATCCAAAGATGAGCCCATAGCTTGAGCGCCATATCTGGATACCCTGCCATAGCTTGGCTTAAGCCCAACTACCCCGCAAAGAGAAGCGGGCTGGCGAATTGAGCCGCCGGTATCTGTACCAAGCGCGAAGGTACAAAGATCGGCTGCAACCGCTGCTGCAGACCCACTTGAAGAGCCACCTGGAACTTTTGTTATATCCCAAGGGTTTTTAGTTGCTCCATACGCAGAGTTTTCTCCGGAAGACCCCATTGCAAACTCATCCATGTTTGTTTTACCGATAAACGATATGTCTTTTGTCATCAACTTTTCGATTACGGTGGCATTGTATGGTGTAATATAACCATCCAAAATTTTTGACCCACACGTCATCTGCATTCCGCTAACAGTTATAATGTCTTTTATGGCAGCGGGGATTTTATCCGAATCTCTGTTGACATAAAGATAGGAGTTTAATAATGGATCAATTTGTCCAATCCTCTTAAGATAAGCATCGTTTAGCTCTTTTTTAGAAAATTCTTTGCTATTTAGAGCTGAAAGTGTTTCTACTAAGGTTAAGGAAGTAATATCGCTCATAACTTTTAAATATCCTCATTTTCAAAAATCCCTTTTGTGGCAAATTGACCATTTTTTGTGGAAGTAGCATTAGATAATGTCTCTTTTTGGGAAAGAGACTTACCGACTTTGTCCTCGCGCATAACACTTTGGGTTGTGGCAACACTAAACGGCAGTCCAGTGCTAGGAGTTTTTACTTGTTTGATTTGATTAATGTAACCCAAAATCTGAGGCAATTGTTTGCCAAAAACTTTTTTTTCTTCACCTGAAAGATCCAAATTTGCAAGTTTTGCCACATAATCAATATCAATTTCTTGTCTCTTGTTTCTTGTCTCTTGTTTCTTGTTGATTTTCATCACATTGTCCGCAGCTTTTTGACCCTTTCTTCTATTGGGGGATGCGTGTTAAAAAGCCCCGCAAACCAGCCAATTGCGTCTTTGCGGTTTTTTAAAGGGTTAACTATATACAAATGAGCGGTTGCCTTGTTGGCAGCTTCCAGCGGTTCTGTATCTTTGGAAAGCTTTAAAAGGGCGTCGGCAAGAGAATCCGGATTGCGGGTAATTAAAGTACCGGAAGCATCTGCTAAATACTCTCTTTTTCTGGAAATCGCCAGTTGAATCAGTGTTGCAACAATCGGCGCTAAAATAGCCATCACAATGCCAAGAACTAAAAATATCCCTGATCCTCCTTCTCTATCTCGATCACGTCTGGAATAAAAAGACATCCGTAAGAAAAAGTCGGCGGCAAGAGCAACCGTGCCAACCAGAATTGAGACAACTGACATCAGTCTGGTGTCATAGTTGCCCACATGAGAAAGTTCGTGCGCTACAACTCCTTCCAATTCAAGTTGAGTAAGTTTTTGTAAAATTCCGGTTGTGAAAGCAATGGCAGCATGATTTGGATCTCGGCCGGTTGCGAAAGCATTAGGAGCAGTGTCGTCGATAATGTAAATTTTGGGCATGGGAAGGCCTGAGGCAATCGTCAGGTTCTCAACCGTGCGAAACAGAGTTAAATTATCCTTCTTTTGAATTTGCTTGGCTTGCGAAATGGCCATGACCATTTTATCGCTATTGTAATAGGCGATAAAATTCATGATGCCGGCAATAATTAAGGCAAAGCCGGACAAGCCTAGGGCGGAAGGTAAGTCAAGACCGTAGGATGCACCGAATATAAAAATGGCAAAGGTGATAAAAAACGCAAATCCAAGCATTATTACCCACGTCTTAAATCGATTGCTGGAAACTTCTGTGTAAGCGGTCATTGCGAAGGAATTATACCTTAATTTTACCCAAAGAGGCTTAAGTTTGGATGATAATCGTGTTTGGTAAAATCGCAAACAAGTACAGAGATAGCAACTGCTTCTATTGCTCTAACCTGATGAATATAACCTTCAGGTACAACTACAAGTGGCTTTTCTGCACATAGGATTTCCTCAGCTCTTTCCCCACTTGCTAGATCCAATGTTCTAATTGCTAATCTACCACATATGTAATGGTAAAACTCTTGTCCATCATGGTTATGCGCGGGCCTGCTCGTTCTTAGTTGTTTGACTATCTGAAGAGCGATTTCCTTATTTGGTGTTTGCCCCGCATATTCAGTCTCGGATCCTAAATCAGCTGACTGTGATGGTTTAAGACTGTCATGCAGTTGAAAGTTCTCGCTGTGAGAAATAATTAATGGTTGACCGTAATACTGTCGACGCAAAATCGGATATTGACCATTCAACCTGCTAGTCAATACTTGAGGTGCATCCTTAGCAGAAAGAGCAAGAAATGTCCTTGCGCCTTTTACCGTTCCCTCTAAGAGAAAAGTTCCTTCATCATTTTTTGTAACGACTTCTATTTGGGGCTCAAGATTGATTGCAGAACTATTTCTTTCGGTCATTAGTCTAACCTTTTTAATTTACCACGAAAATCTTTTAATGTCTTGTAACCTTTCTTTTTCATAAATTCTTTAAGTTCATTTTGAACTTTTTCAAAAATTTTTGGTCCTTTTTGTAAATAAGCGGTGCCAATTTGAACTGCTGATGCCCCAGCAAGAATAAACTCAAAGGCATCGACACCCGAATAAACACCTCCAACACCAATAACATCGATTTTACCATTAAATAATTCATAAAATCTTCTAACATTAGCAAGAGCCGTGTATTTGATATATTTCCCCCCAATTCCTCCAAGTCCTCCTTTTGGTTTGATCAACGGCTTTTCGCCATTGGCATCAATAACAAGTCCGTTTCCTATAGAGTTGATGCAAGTAACAAATTTTACAGGATATTTTTTAATCACTTTCGCAATTTTATCAAAATGCACGAGGTCAAAATAGGCTGGTAATTTTACCCCAAAAGGTTTTTTGGAAACTTTCGATACAGCTTTTAGAAGTTTGTCCATTTCGCGTATATCATACCCGACTATCGGCTTTCCTATTGTATTTGGCGATCCCGGATTAAATTCAATAAAATCAACCTCGGAATCGTTAAACGCCTTAAAAATTTTAATGTTATCATCCAGAGTAAATCCGGAAATGCTGGCGACCACTGGTTTTTCGTAGCCTTTCTTTAATCTCTGTGAAAATTGTACGTACGCTTTATAACCAAGATTTGGCAATCCCATTGAGTTAATTGATCCGTACTCAAGGTTGGCATATCTGGGCTCAGGATTACCTTCCCTTGGCTCCAGCGTGCAGGATTTCATAGTAACAGCAGACGATTTTGACCTGGCGATTTTTTCTAATTCGCGAAGAGTGACGTCAGCCGGACCAGAGGCATTAAAAACGCATGACTCCAGTTTTACACCTGCAATAGTTGTCGAAATATCAATCATTTATTCAAACCCCATTTTCTTTGCCCAGTTTTGAGGGTTTTTTACCCAATCTGATATTATTGCTGTTTGCTCTTTCTTTAGAAAACCTTTCTCTTTTGCATAAAGAGCCGCAGTCTTTGTGTCTGTTAAGTTGTGTAATTTAACTTTAACTTTATTCATATTTTTATCAGCTTCTTTCAAATTATGGCTATAGATAGCAATTTCGTCGGAAACTACTCCGCCTTGAGCTCTGATAGCTTCTACTACTCTTTTGGATGACCTTGCGGTTGATATCAAATCTTCAATCACCAAAACTCTTTGTCCTCTTGAGAGTTTTCCTTCTACTTGTTGCCCTTTCCCATGATCTTTAGGCTTGGATCTAACAAAAATCATTGGTTTATTTAATTTATCGGCGATCCATGCTGCGTGGGGAATTCCGGCAGTTGCAACACCGGCTACCACATCGAACTTGTTCACTTTATCTTTAATCAGCTTAAGAAGTTCCTCTATGACAAGTTTTCTTTCTTTGGGGTAAGAAATTAAAATACGGTTATCAACATACACGGGGCTTAAGACTCCAGAATCGAAGCGGAATGGTCTATTGCGACTGAAACTTACAGCTCCGATTTCAAAAAGAATTTTAGCAACTTTTTTAGACTGTTCTGTATTTGTTGATTTCAT
>CAYMIE010000029.1:5233-10035 GCA_964390405.1 uncultured Gammaproteobacteria bacterium
GCTAAAAATTATACTGCGGCTGGCATTAAACATTATTCCCCCACCGGTTTTGTCGACTCCGGCTTTGACTGCTTCTTTGATTTTCCCCTTTTGCGCACCAAAACCCGCGGATAGAATTATTTTGTTTGGGAATAATTTTCTCACAATTTTTAAATCTTGGGGATAAGTTGCTCCAACAAAAACTCCTAAATTTCTAATATCCCATTTTTTAATTTCTTTGGCGACTTTCATATAATAAGGTTCTCCATCCATTTTCAGATTTTGAAATGTTGAGGCATCAGGATTGGACGTTTTAATAAGGACGATTGTCAACTTTTGTTTGTAGGCAAAAAAAGGCTCGAGCGAGTCAAAACCCAAATGGGGGTAAACAGTTGTGGCATCTGCACCCCAGAAATCAAATATTGCGGTTGCATACATTTTGGCAGTATTGGCAATATCTGCCCTTTTGGCGTCTAGGATAATCGGTATATCGGAATAATTTTTTTTGAGATAATCGATTGTTTGTTTGAGATGCTCTAAGCCTTCAATCCCAAGCGCCTCGTAAAACGCTATATTAGGCTTATAGGCACAGACCAAATCAGCCGTTTGATTAACGATAGATATATTAAACTTTACCAAGGATTCTCCTTTGTAAACCGTCTGTTTCTTGATTCTCTCCAATTCGGGGTCAAGACCTACGCACATTAGGCTGTTGTTTTTGGCAACAATGTTTTGGAATTTGTCTTGAAAATCCACTAAAGTTCTTGAGTTAAACAATCAGCGATAAGATTGGAAATGGTAACTGTTTCGATTTTTTTGCTTTTGGCATTACTTTTGACGCTGTCTGTGACAAAAATCTTGTCGATTGGCGCCTTATCTAAATTAGCAACAGCACTTCTAGCGAATACTCCGTGAGTTGCGCAGACGATTATTTTCTTAACATTCCTTTTTTTAAGAGCTTTAACGCTTTCTATAATCGTTCCGCCTGTTGAAATAATATCGTCAATAATAATTGCCGTGTCACCGCTCATTTCGCCGGTAATTGACAACACTTCCATTTCGTCGCGAACGTGCGTTTGGCGATGTTTTTCAATAACGGCAAGCGGCGCATTGAGAAGTGTGGCAAAATTCCTTGCGCGTTTAACGCCGCCAACGTCGGGAGCCACGACAACTGGATTAATTAATTTTTCCCCTTTCAGCCTTTGGGCAAGGACATTTAGAGCACTTAAATAAATTACCGGTACATCAAAAAAACCGACTATCGCATCAGCGTGCAGATCCAGACAAACTACTTTGTTAATTCCGCTTGCGATAATCAAATCCGCTATCACCTTGGCAGAAATTGGTTCGCCTGTGCGATTTTGTTTCTCCTTGCGGCTATAGCCAAAATAAGGAATGACTGCCGTAATTTTGTGGGCTCCGGAGCGCCTTAGTGCATCGGCAATCAAAGAAAGTTCTATAATGTTGTCGTTAACCGGGTGTGAATTGGACTGGAAAATGAAAACATTTGAATTATTGACATCATCTTTGACCCAGACGTCTATTTCGCCGTCTGCGAATTTGCCTAGCTCAAGACTGCCGAGTTTAATTTTTGATTTTTGAGAGACTTCTTTGGCAAGTTGAGGGTTTGAAGATCCGGAAAAAATCCTCGGAGAATTCATGAGAATTAAAACTTTACGTTTACTTCTTTGCGTGCAGTTTCCTCTGCTTCAAAAAATATTTCGGGCTCAAAGTTAAGCATATTAGCAATAAAAATGTTGGGGAAAATCTTTATTTTGGTATTGAATTCTAAAACATTTGTATTGTAAAACTGGCGCGCGGCGGCAACCTTTGTTTCAGTGTCACTAAGTTCTTGCTGCAATTCTTTAAAGTTTTCCGAGGCCTTAAGTTGCGGATAATTCTCGGCTACGGCGAATATTGTTTTTAGAGCATCAGTAAGCATATTGTCAGCTTTGGCTGCCGCTTTGGGGTCCTTTGCACCAAGCATTGCTGACCTTGCTTTGGTTACATTTTCAAAAACACTTTTTTCGTGTTTTGCATAACCCTTGACCGCTTCCACTAAATTGGGAATAAGCGAGGCTCTTCTTCTAAGCTGAACGTCTATACCGGACCAGGCCTCTTTAACTCTCATTTTTGCTGTAACTAACCCGTTATAAAGAAACCAAATGTACAAGGCGACAACAATAAGCAAAGCTATAGCGATCGTTGTTGGTGACATATAGCGCTAATCATACCCTAACCCCCGCTAGAAATCTAGTAATTTTACATTAGTTTAATTGGTAAGTTGTCAACACAAAAATGATCAAAACACGTATTGAAGCTATATTTTTAACGGGGTAAACATTTTCTTAAATTCAACCCAAGGCAAAGTATTGGCAATATGTTTCTTTTCGGCCCAACCGCGCCGGGCCACAGATATACCAAATCTCATATTGTCCATTTGCTCTATTGCGTGTACGTCGGTATTGATAATTAGCTTAATTCCCTGTTTAATTGCTTCCCTCACTAAAGTATCCGTAAGGTCAAGTCTATTGGGAAAGGCATTAATTTCAAGCATAGTTGCTGTCCTTTGGCAGGCTTTAAAAATCACAGGCCAGTCAGCTTCATAAGAATCCCGCTGATTCAGAAGCCTTCCGGTTGGGTGTGAAATAAGCCGAACATAAGGAGAATTGATGGCGGCCATCATTCTTTTGGTAATCATTTTCTTGTCCTGCCTGTGGCTCGAATGAATTCCAGCTATTGCTCCATCTAAGATTTTAAGCCCTTCTTCGGGTACAGAAAGCTCCCCATTGGTAAGGATATCTATTTCGAGTAAATTTAGTACTTTGATATTTTTACTCGAGGTTTTTAATTGTTCAATTTTCTTTGATCTTTTTTTAATCAAATCGATTATTTGTGTTTTAGTGTGCGTCGAAAATCCGGGTGAATGCTCGGAGAAGCCAACATATTCATAGCCTAATTCTTTTGCTCTTTTTATAATTACTTCGAAGGTGTCTTTACCCAAGTCGTGACTGGGTTCTATTGGGTAGTTTGAATGCAAGTGGATATCGCCTTTAATATCCTTTAGATCAATTACTTCAGGTAACTTATGAGCAAGGGCAGCTTCAATTTCGCCGGTATCTTCGCGCATTTCCGGAATAATATAGTCCATGCCCAAGAAGTTATAGAACTCTTCTTCTGTCTTAAACTCTCTCAGCTTCCCTTTAACTTTTATTCCATAGTCGGAAACCGACATACCTTTTTTAAGCGCATATTCTCTCAAACGTATGTTATGGTTTTTGGATCCTGTAAAATGCTGCAGGAGTGCTCCAAAAGCGCGTGCCTTTTGAACTATTAAATCAACCTGCATTCCGTTAAAAAGCAGTACTGATGATTTTCTGGGTCCGGCGTCGAGAATTCTTTTGACATCTTTAAATTTTGTTAAATGTTTAATTATTGCCCTGGGATTTTCAGAAGCTACAGCTATATCAATGTCTCCAACTGTTGCAACCATTCTCCTTAGAGAACCCAGAGGTTCTGCCCTTCCACAATCCTTATGGCTTCTTAGATGTTCAAGCACTTTTTCGGCAACAGGAAATGCTTCGGTTAACAGATAGCGATCAGTGGTTTTTATACTCAACTCTGAAATGGCTGTTAGAATTTCCTGCTCGCTTTTTTCGCCAAAGCCAGCTAATTTTCTGATTTTTCCCTCTTTTGCCGCTTCTTGCAAATCTTGCGTGTTTTTAATATCTAGTTCTCTCGCGAGCTTGTAAGCACTTTTAGGACCGAGACCTCCGATATCTAGCAGCGAAAACATACCTTGAGGTAGGCTTTTTTTAACACTATCGAAATGTTTAACATTTCCGGTTTTAAACAGTTCTTCAAGATGTCCTTGAATCGATTTGCCAAGACCAGGAATAGTACTCAGCTTGCCTTCTTCCCACAAGTTTTCAAGTTCACTAGTTGCATGCTCTATACTGGTTGCGGCATTATCGTAGGCTACAACTTTAAAATGGTTTTCACCTCTTGCCTCGTATGCTGCCGAAATTTCTCTTAAGAGTTTGGCAATCTCTTTATTGGAAAAGTATTTCATTTTTTAAATTATATTAGATTGACACAATGGCTGCTTGATTGTAAACTACACTTCGACTGAGGGACCGTAGCTCAGTTTGGATAGAGCGCTTCCCTGTCACGGAAGAGGTCGGGGGTTCAAGTCCCCTCGGTCCCGCCAATAAAATAAATAGTATATAATTCATTAATCTCTGCCTAGAAAGGAGCTGCTGCTTAATTACTTCGTGGCAAGAAAAAAATCTTTAATTTCAAATTGGCAGGAAAACTACGCAGGTTTAATTCTGGGGGCAATCATAGTAGTTATTTTAGGGCTGTTGGTTGCGAACTTTATAACCAATAGAAATAATCAAATCGGCGAAGGAGAACAAACGGGATTAGGTGAAGAAGCTAGCGCATCAACTCAGTACACAGTCAAAGAAAACGATTCTCTTTCCAAAATTTCTGAAGAAATTTATGGTGATCAGAAATCTTGGCCGGCAATTGCCAGCGTAAATAAAATTGCTAATCCCAATTTAATTTTTGTTGGGTCAATACTGGAGATCCCTTCTACTCAAAAACTTGAAGAGATAAAGGCGCAGATGACCCAAACAAGTTATGACGTACAAGAGGGTGAGACTATATTCGAAATTGCCCAAAAAATGTACGGCGATGGATCGAAGTGGCCAACAATTGCAAGTGCTAACAATATTGGAAGATTGCCTAATGGCAACCCGTTGATATTTGCGGGAAGCACCCTGACAATTCCTCGATAGTTTTGAGTTGAGCTGTTAAAC
>CAYMIE010000030.1:0-9813 GCA_964390405.1 uncultured Gammaproteobacteria bacterium
ACTAATCCAACATATCCTGCTCCGATAACTGTAATTGTCATAATTTTTTTATTTTAACGAATTCGAGAAACTTAAATCAATTGACCGTTTGACTGGTTGAATATAATTTTAAGACCAGTTTGCCAATCAGTGGGTGTAAACCCCAATTTTTTTATTTTTTCTACTTTAAGGCCTCCTCTAATTGGACGAGGTGTATGGTTATTTTCTTTAAGAAATTTGATAACTGACTTTCTTTCTAATTTTTCAGAATCTTGACCAAATGTTTCTAAGAGTTTTCTGGCGAAATCGTACTGAGTTGTGATAATCGGACTGGCTATATGAAAAATACCCGATTGATTTTTGTTTACTAGCATTTCGACTGCAGGCGCTAAATCATCAATAAAGGTTGGTGTAATATACTGGTCATCAAACATTGGATAAAGCTTACCCTTTCTGTAAAGTCTTAATATCCTTTTTGCGATATCATCTTTCTTGTGAAATATTCCTCTGTAAGGGTAAGAGATACGAATAATTATTGAATTATCAAGTTCCTGTACGATTTTTTCAGCCTCAATTTTTGTTATTCCATACCAAGAAACTTTATTGAGGCTGGGGCCAACAGAATCCCTTTCGTCGTACGGACCGAAAGTGCCGTCGAAGACAAAATCTGTCGAAATGAAAACTAACTTTCTTTTGAATTTCCGACAGGCTTCAATAATATTTCTTACACCAATAACATTAATTTGCCAGCACAAACTATTCCTATCATCTCGTTGCTTTTCTGCACCGTCTACGTCGGTAAAAGCAGAAAACAAGATCACTGATTCAAATTGGTAACCTTCAAAAAATTTGGTTACAGACTTTGGGTCGGTAATGTCTATTGAAATTTCGCCATTCAAATCAGCTTTTGCAAGACGTGATTTGGACTGCTCACAAAAACGCGAAGCGACCATGGAACGTGCCCCTATTACGCCAATTTCTTTATCTCTTTTCAATTGTAAAGTCCTTTCTTACTATTTCCCAGCTGAACTCCTCTTTATGGGCTATACGACCTTCGTCATCTGGGTTATATAGCTTTGTAGGAAAATTCAGTAAATAGCCAGGTGTAGCCGAGACAACCATAAATCCATGATACGTTTCTTCCGGAATAACTACCATGTACATCTCATTTTCTTTTTGCGGATCCATAATGAATAAATTTAGTTTTCCTTTGGTTTTTGAATTTTCTCTTGGATCGTAAATTGCCGTAACAATTTTCCCCGATGCACAAATGAACCTATCTTTTTGAAATTTATGAAAATGCCACTTGTCTTCGTCCCTAGCGATGCCAGAGGGTGTTACAGACATGTATTGCATGGCAAAATCCAAATCAGTACCGTTAAAAACATCCTGCCAATCACGCCTCAAGGTTTCAACTAACTCTCCAGTTTTATCTCTGTGAGTTGTCAATTTCTTAAGAATCACTCCGTCAATCAAATCTTTTTGGTGATTTAAATCAATGTATTGATAATTCATGTTTTATCTTTCTTATACTGTTTTTGATAGTACTCATCGAAGTCTTTATTTTTCAATTTCTTCCACCAATCCTCGTTATCCTGATACCATTTTACTGTCAATTTTAAAGACTCTTCGAAGTTAAACTCAGATTTCCAACCCAACTTATTTTTTATCTTATTTGCGTCTATTGCATATCGCCTGTCGTGCCCAGGCCGATCTTTGACATATTCGATCTCTTCGTGGCCTTTTCCCAAAATTTCCAGGATTTTTTTAACTACTTCGATATTGGGTATGTCGTTATCAACACCGATGCAATATGTTTCTCCCACCTTGCCTTTTTTAAGGATTAAATCAATGGCACTACAATGATCTTCGACATAAAGCCAGTCGCGCATGTATTTTCCATCTCCATATACTGGCGCTTTTTTACCCTCGAGCAGATTGGTAATTGTGAGAGAGATCAATTTTTCCGGAAATTGATATGGCCCAAAGTTATTTGAACAATTCGAGATTGTAATGGGAAGCCTGTAGGTTTCGTAATATGCCCTTACTA
Source organism: uncultured Gammaproteobacteria bacterium (assembly GCA_964390405.1). Taxonomy (GTDB): domain Bacteria; phylum Patescibacteriota; class Microgenomatia; order Curtissbacterales; family GWA2-41-24; genus WO2-FULL-40-11. The sequence goes on from CAYMIE010000030.1 coordinate 2,030, forward strand.
AGTGGTCAGAAGCCGCCTTTGATGCAGCGTAGGGACTATTCGGATGATAAGGTGTTTCTTCGCTAAATTTTTCTTGGGAATCAAGAGTTAATGCACCATATACCTCGTCCGTTGATACATGATGGAACCTTACCGCTTTAGATTTTAAGGCAGCATCTAAAAGTATTTGAGTACCTAAGACGTTGGTTGTAATAAAAGGAGCCGGATCAATAATTGATCTGTCTACATGTGATTCAGCGGCGAAATTAACTATGGCATCAACTTCTCTGACAGCTTTTTCGACATCTTCTACACTGACGATATCACCTTTTATAAATGTATAATTAGGATTTTTTTCGATACTTTTTAAGTTGTCAAGATTACCAGCGTAGGTTAATTTGTCGAAATTGATAATTTCGTCATCCGGATGATTTTTAAGCCAATAATGAATAAAGTTTGAACCAATAAAGCCGGCACCTCCTGTAACTAACAGTTTCATAATTTACTTGGATTCTTTTTTTATTTCTTGGGCGACTATGGTGTTTGCTTTAAGAAGCTCGTCGAATGAGGTACCAGCATCTACCCACCAACTGGAAAGTATTTTACAAATCATAGTCTCTTCCCTTACATAGTTGTTGTTTAAATCAGTAACTTCAAGTTCTTCTCTGTTTGACGGTTTTTGCTTTTTAATAAAATCGAAGACTCTGCTGTCATACATATATATGCCCGTTTGACCTACTTGAGATTTGGGTTTATTTGGTTTCTCTTCAATTGAAATTACTTTTCCATTCTTGACCTCGATAACTCCATATTGCTTACTTTTAGTTGCCATATTCTTGCCGTATACGACTGCACCCTTTTCTTTCTTTTTAAACTCTTCCACATCTTTTTTAAGGGATTCTGTAAATATATTGTCGCCGAGTATCACTAAAATTTTGTCTTCGTAGGCAAAATCTTGTGCTAAATTGATTGCTTGAGCTATGCCACCAGCTTCCTCCTGAATTTCATAAGAAAGGCGAAGCCCGAAATCTTTCCCGCTCTTAAGTAAATTAATAAAAGATCCACTATGATTCGGACCAGTAACTATCAACACGTCATTGATCCCCGCCCTCGCCATTGCTTCAAGTGGATAAAAAATCATGGGTTTATTGTAAATTGGAAGTAAGTGTTTATTGGTAACCCAAGTTAGAGGCCGGAGACGGGTTGCATTACCACCCGCTAGAATAACGCCTTTCATTGTTGAGTAATTATATCAGGAAAAGTTATTTTGAAGCTAAAGTGTCATACTTGTGGTTTATTTTAACTGTTTTTCTCGCTATATTTGTATTTCGGATGCAAACCAAAAGATAAATACCAGAGCTAAAATAGCAATAAGCATTAATATCAACAAAAGGGCAAGTTGTTTATGCTTATCAACAAAATTTGGTGAAGGAACATTACTGACAGGAATTGCATTTTGCGAAAAGGATAATTTATTAAGCATTAGTATTGCAGCGCAAAAAAATACTAATATTAGGCCGATGATTACAAAAACAAAAAAAATAAAAATACCTCCATTTTTATAGTCGTATACCGACAATATCGGACCAATTACCGTAAAGATTAGGGATACAATTAAAGATTGTTTAAATATTTTTTTAGTTTTCTCGACATCTTCTTTCACGAAGAACGATTTAATCGTAAGAAACGCAGGATATGCCAAAAAGATCAAAAACAAAATTAGCGTTATACCGGAAATGGATAGTGAAAGAATAATGCTAGAACCATGAGCAATTATTAAAAAATATGCAAGTATGAAAGTTACTTTGACTGCTAACAGAACTTTTTTCATTAATAAATACGTTTCTTAAACTGAGATTCTAGTTGTTTACCAAGAATCGTCGAACCTAATATCATTATAATACTTAATTGTTCTTTTGAGACCTTCGGGGAGAGATACCTTTGCTCTCCATCCGGTAGCTCTCTCGAGCTTTTCGCTTGAAGCGAAGTTGGCAGCAACATCACCTGCGCGTTTGCCCAAATCTTTAATCGGGATTTTGTAACCTACAATTTTAAAAATTTCGTCGACAACATCTTTAACCTTAATTCCTTTTTCAGTACCGATATTAAAAACTTGATAACCTTTTTGATCTAAAACTTCTATATGAGCTCGTGCTAAATCTTCAATATAAATAAAATCTCTAATTTGTTCACCTTTCCAATAAAGCGGAATTGGTTTTGTGGCGAGTGTTGCCTTAATAAAATTTGGTATTGCATGAGTTTCCGGATCGTGATTTTCTCCTGGACCATAGGGGTTAAAATAACGAAGAATAATTGAGTCAAAGTTATGAATAGCATTGTATGTTTGCAGGAAAGTTTCAATTGATGCTTTAGACGCTCCGTAAGGATTATCCGGCTTAATAAGCGCGTCTTCTTTTATAGGGAGTTTGTCCGGTGTTCCATAAACACAAGCGGAGGAGGAAAAAATTATTTTTTTAACACCAACTTGGCGCATCGATTCAATTAGACTAACCGTGCCAATAACGTTGTTTTCACAATATTTGATCGGATCTTTGACAGATTCAGGAACAACGATGAGCCCTGCCATGTGAATAACAGCGTCGACTCCTTTTAGTGCCTCTTTAACTTTTTTTGAATTATTAATATCGGCAACGATTAATTTAGCGCGGGGATCGATACTTTCCTTATTCCCACGTGATAAATTGTCGACGACTTTTACTTGATGACCATCTTCAAGGAGAAACCTCACAACATGAGACCCAATGAATCCTGCTCCTCCGGTGACTAAAACATTCATTTATCAAATTTACTTTTTGCGTATTTAGGCAGGGCTATTTTACCTTTTTTGCCGTTTACAGGAATATTAAGAGCAAATCCGAGAGCGTTAGCAATGGCTACACCAACGCGAGTGCCAGTAAATGAACCCGGTCCAGTATCGACCTCAATTGAGGTGACATCGACAAGCTTTTTCTCATGCTTTTTGAGAATCTGGTTTATCAGAGGCAGAAGCACCTGAGACCTTATACCTTGATTTTTAGACAAAGCATCGATTTTTTTGTCATTTTCGAAAAGCTCTACCAAAATAGTTTTAGGATTTGCAGTTTTAAGCTTTAAAGTCATCTAATTTTAGCAAGTCCCTGACGCAAAATTTTGACAGGGGAAACTGTGGTGTCAACCAATGTTGATTCAACTTTAAATGTGCATTCACCCTTGATGGCATAGTCAACCAGTTTAACTAATTTTGGATCCAGATCAGCAAATTTTGAAACTGCCCTCTGCCTATGAAAATTAGCTGAGGTTCCGATAATTGGTGTCTGCAGTTTATCTATGATTTCGACAATAAGCTTGGAAGCTGGAATCCGTAAGCCAATCTTTTCGCCGCTAATTTTACTATATACAAGAAGAGTTAAACCGCCTGGCCAATAGTGACTTGCCAATTGCATCGCCTGAGGATTCATCACTGCAAGCTTGTGCGCCTGGTTAATATTGGCGATCAAAACCGGAAAAGATTGAGTTGATTTTTTAATGTTTTTAATTCTCTGGATTACATGCGTAAAATCATAGCGGCATCCCATGCCATAAACAGTATCAGTTGGAAATATAACGACTCCCCCGCCCCTGAGGATTTTTACTGCTTTTTCAATTTCTTTCGATTGTGATTCTTCTTGTGTATTCATTTACAGCTTTGATAGTAACATCGATTCTTTTTTTGGGTAGCCTATCTTCTATTTTACTCGCCCATTCAACAACAACAACATTTTTATCATTAATGATTTCGTCCAGACCTAAACTTTCGAAGTCGTGCAATGTTCCACCTCTATATAAATCAAGGTGGTAAAAAAATGAATTTTGATTGGCGATTTTTGCAGGATAAGAGTGAATAAAGACAAAAGTGGGCGAAGTAATTTTTTTCTTAATCTTTAAACCTTGGGCAATTCCTTGAATAAATACTGTTTTGCCTGCCCCGAGATCGCCATAAAGAGCAACGACATCTCCTGGCTTTAAGTCTTTGCTAAGATTTCTAGCTATTTTTTTGGTTTCTCGGGGTGACTTGGATATAACTTCCATATTATATAGCTTGCTATATTCATTCCAGAAAGATCAAATGCCAGATCAAAAACAGATGCTGTCCTTCCAACAACAAAGCTCTGGTGAAATTCGTCTGACGTTGCGTAAATGATACACAGGGCGTAAGTTAAAAACCAATTCCTCCTTGAAGCTCTAAAAGTAAGCGTAAATAAGACAGCATATTCAAAAATGTGCGCGCTCTTTTTGAGTAAAAAATCCCAAAAGAAAAGTTCTGTTACTTTTATGGTCTCTAGCGATGAAAGAGTAAATATTACGACTGCCCACAGCAAAGGAGGAAACCATCTTCCAAGTTGAGTTGGATTTTTAACTGTCACTATTTTTCTCTTCAATGGGGTCTTTGTCCTTGTTTTTAATTTTATAGTACCAAAAGTAAAAGATTAATGAGGCGCCAATGAATATTGCTCCGGCTCCCGTTAAAAAACCGGCGATTTTTGTTGACGAACCTGCATTCTCTTGGGGATCTGGCGATGCTGAGGGCGTGCTAGTGGGTAGCAGTTTTGGGACTGATATATTTTTTTCTCCCAAAGTTTTGGCAGTGCTTTTGGAAGTTGACGGGCTTGATTTTGCTGCCATTGGCGATGCTTTGGGGGAAGCTTTCGTTGATGTTGAAGAAGTAGATTTACTTGAAGACGGCTTATTGCTACTACTGGATGCCGAGGAAGGTGTCGGTGACGGTAATTGTTCGGAAGAATTCTGACTACCTGGCGTGGGAGCCGCAGGGATCCAGTTCCCGTCGGATTTCCTTTGTAAAGAATTTCCGTCTGAAGAAGCACCCCAGTCAGACGAATAAGTTATTTCACCCCAGATTGAGCCACTACTACCAATTCTTAAACCAATAGTTGCAGTAGTGTTTTTTAATGACATCGCAGACGATTCTAAAAGATTACCAGAAAAGTCAGCGTAATTGGCTAAGAAAACATCTGCTTTTTGGGCAATTACTACAAATTCACCAGGGTTGATAGTCATTGAACCTTGCATAGGGGTTGAGCTTATTGTATGGTTTGACCCGTCGTTAAATCTCCATGCACTACTGGAAGAGCCTCCAACTATAGTAACTGGAGTTTCTCCAGAATTGTAAAATTCAACCCACTCGTAACCGGTATCACTTTCTGGAAAGTTGTACATAATTTCGTTAGGGATCAAATCTTGCTCGTTGGCAAAAATGTTAGTTGCAGCTAGAGAGAAAAAGATTATTATAACAGCAAGTTTTAACATTAGCCCAAAAAATATCTTTTTTGAGAGCTTTTGTCAATGGAGATATTTAAATTTTTAAGGTCGGACCTTTTTTGGACTGTTGTAACAATCCGGTTTGGAAATTCAGGCTCTACTGGGGAACCATATGAAGATACCATGTTACTAAACCATCATCGTGCTCGACTTTGGCATAAAGAAGTTGGCCATTCGAGCATGAGTAAGATCCTCCGAAAAGTTTTCCACCCTTAACAGCCTTAACAGTTGCAGACGATGAATCCATATCTATTCCCGTGTGAATCCCGTTTGGATAAAAAGCCTTGGCAAACGGATGGGAGCCATACCCTTGATGAATAATAATTGGCTGATTTATTGGCCATGGCTGGCTGCCATGAGGATTTATAGTTCCGTAATAAGATTCTTGATCCGATGAGTATGAGTAAGCAAATCCTGTTGGTTGAAGAAAATCGTTAGGGTTTTGTAAACTACCGTTCTTTTGAACTTCAAAATGCAAGTGGGCGCCGGTTGAACATCCCGGACTGACGCTGTGTGAGGCAATTGAGCCGATAGAATCACCCTGCGAAACACCCCTAATAAATGTTTCTGTACCGCCACCGAAAACAATGGCGCGCTCTGCTTGGGCTTGGGTAAGAAGGCGTTGGAATCTTGCTTCGTCGTTTTTGGTAACGGATAAAAATGCTTCTTTATCTTTTCTTTGGGCATCTAAAGACGCACTCAATACTTCAAGTTTGTTCTTATTTTCTTCAATCGCTGCCTGTTTTACTTCTCTTTCGTCTTTTTGATTAGCATAATTTGAGCGCGTTTCTTGCAGTGATGATAGTACTCGCCTATCGTTTTCCTGAACCTGTTTAAGATACTGCAATCTCAGCATTACATCTGCAAAGTCGTCTGAGGCCAAAATTAATTCTAAGTTTGAGGTAAAACTTTGCTGATAGGTGGCAACTATTCGCTTTTTAACAAGTTGTTCTAGCCTTCCTATACTTTCGGAAACGTACCCAATGCGAAAACCTAATATGCCAATTTCTTTTTCGAGCTGCTCAATTGTGTTGCTGGCTTCGGAGATTTTTAACTGGGTGACTTTAATCTGAGTATCATATTGGGCAATTTGGGAAGCAAGGGTTTTTTTCTGATCTGATAGCTCGCCTATTTTTTGGGAAAATAAATCGATACAATCGTTGACGTTTACGGAAGATTCTTTCTCACATTCATCCAAAGTAACACTGTGTATTTTGGTGGCGTAAAAAACCAACAGAAGTAAAGGAATCAGTAAAAACAGCAGAATCTTGTTCATTTAACTCGAAGGTATCTGTAAAGGGCAATCGCTGCACCTAAAACACCTACGGTTATGGCAGATAACGCTTGTGCGAGCCAGAGATAGAGGAAAAACAGGGGACTAATTGGGAAGATTTGAATCGGACCTAAGAAATTTTGAATTTGCGGTGAGTAAAAAAGCAAAAGCGAGTAAACTAAAAACGTGGCGATGCTTGCACCAATAATACCGTAAAGAGCACCCTCAATAAAAAATGGTTTGGCTATATACCATCTAGTTGCCCCAACCAAATTCATAATTGAGATTTCGTCTCGTCTTAGAGCTATTCGCATACCCACAACCATAATTATTATCAAAAAAGAAATTGCAATTAGAACTGAAACGAAAATAAGGCCAGCTGTCCTAACAGTACGGGTAACATTTGCCAACTTCCCAATAACATCTTCGGGCGCAACTATGCTTTCCACTTCTTCTCTTTGGCGAAAATCCTCTGTCAAAATCTTAATATCATCTACCTTTTGGGCCGAAACCTCTAAATGAGCCGGTAAGAAGTCAGCAGTTACTGATTCCAGTAGCAGAGGGTCATCTTTGAATCGTTCCCGATATATTTCGTAGGCTTCTTCTTTTGAAACATATTTAATTTCTTTCGAAAGTCCGGTTGTTTCAATTTCCTTTGCAATCTCCAAAATTCTGGACTCCTTGGTTTCATCACTGAAGAAAGCAATAACTTGTGGTCTTTGCTCAAGATACAACAAAACAAGTTGGCCACCGAAAATTAAAATTATGAAAATTGAGGCAACGAAGAACGTTAGAGACATTGCAAGCGCTGCTGCGATTGCCTGATAGGGGCTTCTGCGAATCTGCTTTAAGGTGTCTTTAGCCTGCTTCATATCGACCTTCTTTTTGATCCTTTACTATTTTACCTTTTTCCAGTACTATCACTCGCTTTTTAAAGTGATTAACAATCTGAGAATTGTGTGTGGCTATAATAACTGTTGTTTTATCTTCTTTGTTTATCTTTTCCAAAAGTTCGACAACCGCCAGTGAGTTTTTGGGGTCTAGATCTCCTGTGGGCTCGTCGGCAAGCAGTACTTCGGGTTTTGAAATGATGGCTCTGGCAATAGCTGTTCTCTGAACTTCTCCGCCTGCAAGTTGAACCGGGAAACTACTCGATTTATCAAGAATACCAACCTTTTCAAGCACACTTAAAACCTCTTTTTCAATTTCCGTTTCC
>CAYMIE010000031.1:0-9804 GCA_964390405.1 uncultured Gammaproteobacteria bacterium
ATGAATAAATTCCTACCAGAAAAATGGCAAAAGCAAAGTTAGACGAAAATTTAGTAGCCCAAAATGTTAAAGACATAATTGAAAAGTTAGGCGTATCGGCAACAGCCGAAATTTCTAAAGTCGAAAATACCTACTTTGTGGATATAGACAGCGAAGATTCCTCTCTTCTTATTGGCAAATACGGAGTTAACCTTGATAGCCTTCAGTTCATTTTAGCGGTTAGGCTAAAAACCTTAACCGGCCAGGATGATTTTGAACTATTTGTGGACATAGCCGGTTGGCGCAAGCAGAAAGAGGAAAAACTCACCAACATGGCTCAAAATATTGCCGACAAGGTTGCGTCAACTAGCAAGGAAGAACTACTTTACAATCTCAAGCCTTCCGAGCGAAGAATTATCCACTCAGCTCTCACCACCCATCCTAAGGTGACTACAGTTTCTGAGGGTGAAGGCGAAGGTCGCTATCTAATCATAAAGCCGAAGAGTTGATCGAACTCCCAATTTAACAATATAGCAATTAAACAATTCAGCCTTTAAAATTACTTCATGTTCAGGAAAGTTCTCTTAAACACCGGTTGGCAGGTTGTTGGCAAAATTGTCACAGCTTCTTCAACTTTACTAATCACTTTAATAATTGGCAGGTCCCTTGGCCCGTCAGGCTTTGGAGAATTTACTAAGATCTTTGTATTTGTAGGCTATTTCTATATAATTGCCGATTTTGGCCTAAACAGTATTTATGTTAAATACGCCAGGTCCACCTCCGAGGTGGAAAGCTCGCTCTTTAGGGCCCTTCTTAATCTTCGAGTTGTCATTAGTATTTTTTTAGTCACATCAGCCATACTCATCACCTTTTTCCTTCCGTATAATCCCCAAACCCTTACAGGTTTTAGCCCACTTGTCAAAACCGGCATTATGATTACCTCATTAACAATTATCACCCAGGCGCTTTTCACAACAGCCAGCGGCTTTTTCCAAAAAAAACTGCGCTACGATCTTTCGGCAATAGCTACTATTTCCGGTTCACTTGTTATGGTTTTGGCAACTGCGATTGTCTACTTTACAACAAGATCTCTTTTACTCTTCGTTTCAATTTATATTTTAGGTGGCTTAACTTACGTAGCTGCCGCCTTTTTTCTAATTTCCAAAAAGTTTAATTACAAGTTTTTTGCCGGCTTTGATCTTACTAAGTCTAAAGCGCTGCTGCTTTCCGCTTGGCCAATTGGTCTAGCTTTAATTCTGAATTTGCTCTATTTCAGGGCTGATATTTTTATTCTGGCAAGTTTTAGGAGTAGTGCTGAGGTTGGTCTTTTTGCTTTAGGCTATCAGTTTTTCGAGGCTGCTCTCGCCGTACCGATATTTTTTGCAAATGCCCTTTACCCCCTGCTTTCCGAAGCTTTTGCCAAAAACATTGAGGAATTTAAAAGAATAGTTAGAAAATGGGCACTTTATTTAGTAGCCTTTTCAGTTGTATTGACAATCTTTTTGCTTTTAATATCTTTTCTTATCCCGTTGCTTTATGACTCAAGGTTTGGGGATTCGAAAACAGCTCTACAAATCCTTGCACTGGGCATGCCATTTTTCTTCCTCTCAGCACTTTTCTGGCACGTTTTAATTATCTACAACAAGCAAAAATTATTAATTTATGTTTACGCAGCTGGCGCAATTTTTAATTTAACTGTAAATTTAATTTTCATCCCCATTTTCGGATATCGGGCAGCCGCAATAACCACAGTTATTTCTGAAGCGATTATTGTGTTACTTTTAACTGGCGCACTTAAACTTAAAATTGGCAGGTCAATTTATGGTTGAAATATTTTGCGACGGTGGGGCACGGGGTAATCCGGGGCCGGCAGCTTACGGATTTGTGGTAAGGGATGAGAGCGGGGTTATTAAAGAAGCTAATGGTTATATAGGCGTTGCTACTAATAACGTGGCAGAATATACTGCAATAGTTGAAGCCCTAAAATGGCTAAGTAACCATAAAAAAGGAGAAGACTTACAATTCTTTCTGGATTCACTGCTTGCAGCTTCGCAGTTAAATGGAATTTATAAGGTTAAAAATGCTAAAATTCGTGAACTTTTGGTTAAAATTCGGGAACTGGAAAATCAATTTAGCAAAATTACTTATCAACATGTGCCAAGAGACCAAAATATAGAAGCCGATAAACAGGTAAATATAGCACTAGATCAAAGATCGATTTGAAATTGACCTAATTAACCTTGGGAATTATTTAGAAATTAGAATAATTAGAAATTAGAAATTTTATTTATGGAGCTTAGACAATTTTTAAAAATTTTAAAAAGTTATCTTGCTGTAATAATAGTGCTGGCAATCGTTGGTGCTGCTAGCGGCTTTTATTCAACTCGGTATTTCTCGTCTGGCTATCACCACACCCAAGATTTCTTTTTGGTAGAAAATTTCTTCACTCAGGAAAAAGCACGTGATTTTACAGACAGCGCAATAGCAATTTTGGAAAGTCCTGATTTTAAAGATGAAGTTATAAATCCCGGCGATACACTAATTGCGCGCAAATTAGCTCCACAAGTAATTAGGCTTACTTACATTAGCCCGAATGTTGATACCAGCAATTCCCAGCTTCAAAACATTACCCAAAAATTTAATTCAAAAATTCAAATTCTAACCGAGAGCACGCAAGCATCGCAGATGAAAGCAGTTGGCAATTTTCAACCACCAAGCTATTCATCTCTCAACAAATCTGTTTTAGCTGTTGCCGGCGCGTTGCTTGGCACAATTTTCGCTCTCTTTGTCATTGGTTTAAAAAATTATTTTAAGATTTAACTTGTGGAATATTCTGCCCAAACAAATTCTGCTAAAGTTCTGGTTACCGAAGCAGGTTCCCTTTTAGGCTTCAGCCTTACCCAGTTTTTCCTTAGTCGTGGCAAGCAGGTATTCGGAGTGGGCAAAATCTCCCCCCCGCAAGAAATCTTAAAAAACCCCAATTTTACGCTTCTTGATATTGATATTGCCCAGCCTTTTCCCCAATTTATCCCTAAATTTGATTTGATTGTACACTTGCTGCACGAAAGCACGGAAACTTTAAAAAAATTTACGCCAGACAGCAACCTCACCTCAGCTACCAATCACATACTTACCCAAACAAAAGAAGGTACTCAATTAATTTTGTTTGTACCCCTGGAGGCAAGTAACAATTTCTACGAAAAACTCACCCGTGATGAACATATCAAAGAAAACCTCAAACTATTTTTATGCGGGGATATTTACGGGCCACAGGAACCCTTTGTCGAGGCTGCCAAAAATCATCCTCATACTTTTCGTCATCACACACGGCACTTTTACTACCATAATGAACTGACCAACCTTATTGCCCAAGCAGCAGTTGCCGACAAAATTATTTTGGAAGATGAAGGCCAAAGGGATGTCTTCCCCACCTATGTTGATGACGTCCTTAAAGCCTTTGAACATTTTCAAGCAAATGACGATTCCAAGAAAGTTAAAATCATCGTTTCCGAAAGTCCGATGATTGCTTTAACTTGTGCTTATGAGGTTCAAAAAATAGCCAGATCAGCTTTAGACAAAGAACTTAAGCTTTATTTTTCCGGTCCCGAAAAACAAATTGGAAAAGAGCCTCACCCGCTAGTTCACCCAGGTTCGCTTGGTTTCAAGCCGGAGATCAAACTCGAAGAAGGGTTAAAAAAAACTCTTGGATTTTACAAAGAGACGAGAAAATCGCACATCTTACCTCAAATTCAACCTTCCAACTTCTCACCTCTCACCTCCAGAGTCGAGGATATCCAAAAGCGCTACCAAGAGCACCTTCAAAAGCCAAAAATAGGTGCACTCAATAAAATTGCCGCCAGAATTCCTGTCAATAAATCCCATTTCGGCGCCAAAAGGATTATTTTTGCCTTGATAGTCATAATTTTTTTGGTTGTCGCAAAAATTGGACTTGACCTTTATTTGGCAACCACGTCACTAAAAACTGCCAGCCAGCTAGTGGCCAGCGGCGATTTGCAAGCAGCCCAAAAAAAATCAGCTTCAGCTAGCAAATCTTTTAAAACGGCAGCCAACAACATAAAATTGGTCGCGCTTCCGGCAGCATTAATCGTTCCCGGCAAGGTGAACGCTATGAATGATGGTTTAACAAGTGCCTATTTGGGGAGTAAAGCCCTTGAATTATTTACTCTTGGCGCCCAGTATCTTTCTGCCAGCCTACAGACCATCACCTCACCTCAAGCTGAAAAAAGCTCGTTTGATCTCGAAGTCGCAAGAGCCAATTTTCAAGAGTCATATCTCAAGTCAACTCAGGCGCTCAAACTTGCGCAGCAAGGTCAAGCAGGCAATATATTTCCGGGTAGTCTCCAGCGTGCGCAAAATCAATTTAAAGATTTAAGCAATCTGTCATCTTCGGCTTCACAGCTTGTCAGTTTTCTGCCCAATTTTGCTAGTCCAACCGGCAAAAAAACCTATTTAGTTCTAATTCAGGACAATACCCAGCTTCGGCCCGGAGGCGGTTTTATCGTGAGCTTCGGCGAAATCATTTTTGAAAACGGCAAATTAACTGAAATTAAGATTGAAGATATTTACAAAATAGACAGAGAGCTGGAGGAACAAATCGAGCCACCGCCAGAGCTTGCCGAAAAACTAGGCCTTGAACAGCTCTTTCTGCGTGATTCAAACTGGAGTCTGGATTTTGCTGCCAACGCGGCTACCGCCCGCGATTTCTATAAAAAAGAAACCGGCAAAAGTGTCGACGGGGTTGTAGCACTCGACCCGACTTTAATTAGAAACCTGCTCACACTAACAGGTCCCATTACTGCTTCAGGCCAGACAGTTTCCGCAGAAAACCTGCTTGCCCTGACATCAAAGCAAACAGATAATGTTTTTTTAGCAGAGTTAACAACCCAAATTTTTAAAAGAATTACAGAAAGTATCTCAGCAGGAGTGCAGCCAAATAGTAATCCTTCGCATCTTGAGCTTTTTAAGACTTTTAGCCAGGCACTTTATACAAAACATCTACTAGCCAGTTTCGACGATAAAGATTTATCGTCGCTTGTCAAAACCAAAGCTTGGAGCAATGCCCTGCCTCCGGCAGGCTTTGATCCTGCAGACGATACCAAAGGAGCCCGCGACTTTTTGGCGCTTTCCGAAGCCAATCTCGGTGCCAACCAAATCAATCAATTTATTGAAAGAAATATCAGTTATGAAATGGCAGTCGGCAGAAACGGCAGCTTAACGGCCAGCCTTAAAATAACTTATACTAACTCATCGCAAACCGATACTTACACCAATTTCTTGAGAGTTTACACACCCTTTGCTTCCAGTTTGTCTGATTATCTTAATGGGGAAAGCGAAGATTTGGATGAAGTTGAGATCATACAGGCAAGCAATTTGCAGGTCTTTTCAACCTTCGTTGAAGTTGCGCCAACAAAATCAAAAACCGTTGAATTTACCTATCGCATACCCAAAACAATTAAACTTGAAAAAGCTCCTAGCTACAATTTCTACGTTTCCAAGCAGCCCGGAACCGAAAAAGATAAATTTACCTTTATGTTAAACTTGCCCGAAAATATGCAAATAGAATCAGTTGGCAATGATCAAGCATACAAAGGGAAGCAAAATGTCACAATCGAAACCGACCTTGAAGCCGACCGACAATTTGAAATAGATCTTCTAAAGAAGTAAAATTTCAAGTATGAAAGCTATTGATATAATTAGTCCATTATGGAAAAACTGATTACTCAAGACCCTACCATTTTAGGAGGAAAACCGATTATTACCGGAACCAGAATGTCGGTAGAGGTGATCTTGGGATTTTTAGCAGGTGGAATGGAAATCAAGGAAATACTAAAAGAGTACCCTTATTTAAATAAGGAGCAAATCCAGGCAGCTGTCAAATATGCTGCTGATATAGTTAGCAAAAAAGAAAGCTACTTTTTTGAAAAACCGCAAACCGTAGCGCATGAAATTTCTGGCCGACGTTAATATTCCTCAGTCGGTTATTAAAAAACTCTAAATTTAATCATAATGTGCTTGATATCAAAAAACTAAATTCAACTGCCCCAGATGCAGAAATCGTTGAGAAAGCGAAGCGTGACGAAAGAATTGTCTTGACTCTCGATAAAGATTTTATTGTGTTGACACAATATCCAAAATATCAGGTTCCAACAATAGTGATTAGATTAAAAAGACAACAGCCAAAGAAAATCGCTGAAAATTTAGAACAATTTTTAAACAGCCAAAAGGCTAGCATCATCAAAAAATCACTTACAATAATTACTGAAGAATCAGCCGAATCCTATCAATGCTAGAGATAATCTTTTTAACCGACCGACGATTTGAAATTAGTCTTACGAAAAAGTAGAATGGTTTTTTGCCATGGGTAAATTGAACATTGATCAAAGAAGGTTACTTGCGAGTTTCTTTGCCAACATTGCGGTTGGTTGGTTCGGTGCTGGCGTTATTTCTCCATTTCTTGCAGATATACAGAGTCCTTTAGGTATTTATACACACGTTGTCTGGGGGCTTTTTATGGCTTATGTTTTCTTGCGTATTAGCTTATATTTAATGGACTGAACAAATGGAACAAGAACAATTAAGGCTTTCTTTTGCAATCGCAACAATAGCTTCGGGAATATTTATCTTTTTGGTATACTTAATGTCGAGGAAGAAAAAATAAATGGAACAAGCGCTCAAAATTTTCGAACCTTTAGCAGTGCTTACTTTAATTGCTCTAGCAATTTTCGTATTCTTCGTATTGCCTAATCAAAAAAATAGATAACTACTTTCTCCAGGTACTAACCTTTTCCCTGCTGACAATTTGAAATAAAAGTTGTGAAGAAGTAAGAAATTAGTAAAGTTTGATTTGGGTTTGTAATCAAATACGAGAGTTGCTAAAATGACACTACAAATGAAACAAGTTGTCTCGAAAGACCATATTATTGCAAATCTTCTCTCTGGTAAGATGGGTAAGAAATATGAAGGTAAGCAAGTTGTGCTGTTTGACGAAAAAGTTTATGTGCTCCCCGAGGATGACAAAGAGTCTGCAAAATTTGTAGAGAGGTTGGTTAAGCAAAACCCCAGATCTACACCAACTGTAGCTTTTGTCCCCAAAAAAGGCAGCTACATTCTTCTTATACAGATTTGATGGTTATTGAATTCCCTTATCGATACGTCACCACAAATCACTTCGGTAAACTTTACAGACCATATGCCAAAATACTTATCAGGAATTTACAAAATCCAAAACTTTGGCTTGAGCGTATTGCGGTTGTTGACTCTGGGGCAGATTTCTCTCTTTTCCCAAGGAAAGATGCTTATCTGTTTGGGGTTAATCTGGAAAAGGATATCAAAATTGATAAGACATTTGGCGTTGGAGGTTCAGAGAAAATTTTTCTTTATACGAATTTAGAAGTTAAATTAGGAAGTCAGATTTTAAAAATTCCTGTCGGCTTCTTGGACAGAAATGATGTGCCCGCCCTTTTAGGAAGACAACAATTCTTAGATCTCTTCAATGTTCAACTTGTAGAATTCAAAGTTAAATTTAGGAAGTAAATTTCCCCTTGATCGACAATTTGAAATAAAAGTTGTGAAGAAGTAATTTAGGTTATCTTCTGCCAGCTATACTGTAACCGGCACCACCAGCACCAGCAGCCCCTCCGCCACCAGCTAGCACACCTACTGCTGGCCCAGCAGCTACAGCAGCCGCAGCACCACCAGCTGCAATTATCGCCAAAAGAATTAATAACCAATGTGGATTATTCCTTACAAATCTCAACATCTTTTCAAATCTACTTGGATTAATTTCCCTATATTGTCTAATAGCATCGTTACCCTTAGCTACTTCGTCAAACACATAAGAAATCATTTCCGGATATTGTTGCTGCATTTGGGCGATCTGCTCAATACTTATATTTCTTCTCCCATTTGCAGCAATGTCTTTTGCCATCCAGTCTGCATAAATGGCGCGTTCCCGTATACTCAATGATTGACCGGTCTGAATCGCTAATGCAATTCTGTTCACTTCACCGAGTGTACCGCTTCCCATCGATGCGATGACTTCTTTAAGATAGTTTGCTGCTTGGGCGGGATTCTCCGCGCACAACTTTATGAAGTCTGGATTGGACATTTCTCGGAGTGTATCAGCACTCATTCTAAGGTTGGGGTTGAACTCTTCGTGCTCCCTTTTTCTGGCTTCCTCAAGTGCTTGCCTTTCACTGACTAGCCTGTCACCAACTTCAACCAATCTTTTTTCATGTCCTTCCAATTCCCGCTTAAGTCTTTCCCTTACTGCGTCGTCGGCAGTCTCCCCAAGCTCCTCTGCATTTTCCCTTATTTGTTCTTTGATGCTGTCAAATTCATTCTGGAGAGCATCTACAATCCCTTTTATTTCCTTAACCGGACCAACTTTTCCTTGAAGCTCCTGTGCCTTTTGGGAAGCTTCTTTGGCTTCGGCTTCTCTTTTACTTTGTTCTTCCCCAGGGGCTTTTTCAGCCGTCACTCTATTTATAGCCTTCAATTTTGCCTCAATACCCCTAAGCTGTCTGTTATATGCTTCTCTTTGTGCCTCAGTTAGTGATCCGGAAAGCGTTTCCTCTACAGCCTCCTTGGACGAAACTAAAGACAGTCGCTCGGCATCTCTGCCCTCGGTTGTCATCTTAGTTAGGCTAGTAGCGTATTCTGTTGCCTCTTTAGCTTCTCTTTGTGCCTCAGCTAGTTCTTGAGTGTTATCCTTAGCACCCGCAGTTTTTTCTCCAAAGCGGTCTTTATAAACTTTTCGCATATCTCTTAACTCTGCCCTGGCGGCAGCCGCTAAAGCCCTATATCGGTCTCGTTCCTGAGGCTTTATTCTGGGATCTACTGAGGCCTGTCGATATGTTTGGCTTTCAATTTTTTTATCCTCTATAGAATCTGTTAACTCCTCCTCGTCGTACTCACGAAGTTCTTCCAGTTGGTCTCGTCTCTCTTGCTGCGTTTCCCTTGCAGCAGCCATTTCTTCTTCGATTGGGTTAGGTTCCTGTGCTTCAGTTGCTGGTTGCGCTGGCACTGCTTCCGCGGTGTGGGCTGGTTGAGGCGGTACCTCTCTTAATGCTTCGGTGCCGGCTTGCGGTGCTTGCTGACCTAAATTTTCTCGATCATCCGCTAGCTCACCAATATTTCCAGCGAGTCTTTCCAGTTCCAGTCGTCTCTCGTCATCTGGACTTGCCGCCACTGCCTCTGGAGGTCCTTGCGGAGGTTCCCCTCCGCCTGCGCCCGCAGCAGCTTGATCTACCCCTTGAGCTAAATCTTCAAGTGCACCTTCAGGCCCTTCCTGTCTAGCAGTCACTTCGAATTGATCACCAGGTTGTGGTTCTGGTCTTGTAAGTTGGGGAGGACCTGCTTCTTCTGGTCTAGGTGAGGGAGCTTCTGATGATGGTCCGTCTCCGTCTCCCATTTAACCTCCTTGGGTCGCTAAACTTTCCAGTTTTCCTAAAAATTTAGCTTGATTTTTGACGATGAAGTCCTGAAATTCGTCACCATTTAAGCTCAAATCCAAAGTCTTTTTGTCAAACATATCCTTGATATCTTTGTCTTCCACGCCAAGAGCTGTCAGCCGGTCGCCAACAGTATTGCTCTGCGAGTCAAAAGGATTAACGTAGTCCTCCGGCAACTCTTTGGCCGGAATAGTGTCAGATAGAATTGCCGCATTGTCCTGCAGGAATTTGGCAAAGCTGGATGCGTAAACTTCGGTTTTTAAAATTTCTTCGGAAAATTTTTTGCCGGCCTCTTCTTTGGTCAGTCCAAGAGTCGCCAGCCTATCACCAATTGGAGTAGGTTTATCAGTTA
>CAYMIE010000032.1:0-9770 GCA_964390405.1 uncultured Gammaproteobacteria bacterium
ACGGTAAGATTAAAATAGAGATGCAATTTTTACCCGATGTCTACGTTGATTGCGAGGTTTGCCAGGGCAAACGCTACAATGAAGAGGCGCTTGAAGTTCATTACAAAAATAAAAACATATACGAAGTGTTGGAACTAACAGTTGAGGAAGCACTTAAATTTTTTGAAAATATTCCGCAGATCAAACAGAAACTGGAAACAATCTACGATGTCGGTCTTGGCTACATTCATCTGGGCCAGCCGGCTCCTACTCTTTCCGGCGGTGAGGCACAGCGTGTCAAGCTGGCAACCGAGCTTTCCAAACGGGCTACCGGCCGGACTTTATATATTTTAGATGAACCCACAACCGGCTTGCACTTTGCCGATATCGAACGCTTGCTACTGATCCTCAAAAGGCTTGTTGCAACCGGTAACACGGTAATTGTCATCGAACATAATCTTGATGTAGTAGCCAACGGTGATTGGATAATTGATTTGGGGCCTGAAGGCGGCGATGGTGGGGGTCAAGTGGTGGCAACCGGCACTCCCCATGATCTTGCTAGGGTAAAAACTTCTTACACAGGGCAGTTTTTAGCTCGGGCTCTCCATACTTGATACAAAATACAAAATACCCGATACTATTGCCATGCGTATCCTCGCCCGCGCCATTATCACCTTCTCGTTTATAGTTTATGGTTTATTGTTTATGGTTCCCGAAGCGCTCGCTGAAGGAGAATTTGAAACTGATTATGATGTTACTTATTCGGCAGAAACCAGCGGTAAAACTACGGTTACCCAGAATATAACGCTTAAAAATAAAACACCTAACTTTTACGCCGACAAATTTGAGCTTAAAATCGGCTCAACCAAAGTTCATGATGTAACTGCCAGTGACGCGACAGGATCGCTTCAAACAGAAGCAAAATTCGAAAACAACCTAACGACCATCGCCGTTATCTTCAACCAAAAGGTTATTGGCACCGGCAAAAGCTTATCATGGACATTAAACTATACATCAGACGAACTTACTACAAAAAGCGGCCAAATATGGGAAGTTTCAATTCCGCGCCTTGCCAGATCCACCGACATCGGCAAGTACGATGCCAAAGTAGTTGTTCCAAGGCCTTTCGGGCCCAAGGCTTTTGCTGTTCCTACGCCACTGGAGGAAATTACCACTGGTTCCTCCCAAGCCTATTCATTTAACAAAGACCAGCTGCTGGAATCCGGCATATCAATGTCATTTGGCGAAAAACAGGTTTTCTCCTTTAAGCTGGACTATTTTCTGGAAAATAATAATGTGACGTCTCAAATAAAAGAAATTACACTACCCCCCGACAACAACTACCAAAAAATAGTTTTGGAAAAGTTAGAACCCGAACCTTTGGATGTTGTGGTTGACGATGACAACAATTTTGTGGCCCGATACAAACTGCCAGCCAGAGGCACACTCAGTGTAGTAGCCGAAGGTTTTGTCGAAGTATTCCACAAACCTTTTAGAAATATCTACAATCCACTGACAGCTGAAGAAAAAAGTAGCTATGTTCAACCCCATCGATATTGGGAAACCGATAACGGTTTTATAAAAGACAAAGCTAGTGAACTAAAAACTCCTGAAAAAATCTACGAGTTTGTCGTCAATTTCCTAAGCTACAGCCAGGACCGGCTGAACCAGCCTGAAATATTTAGAAAAGGGGCCCAGTCGGCTGTGGCAACTCCTAACGATGCCGTCTGTATGGAATTTACTGACCTTTTTATTGCCATAGCCAGAGCAGCTGGCATTCCCTCCCGCGAAGTCACCGGCTTTGCCTATACGCAAAATGAAAGGCTGCGCCCAATTTCCCTTACGTTAAATGCAGGCGATGTTCTACATGCCTGGCCGGAGTATTGGGATGATGAAAAAGGCTGGATTCAGATTGACCCTACTTGGGGATCAACTTCAGGTGGGCTGGACTATTTCAATAAATTGGATTTCAATCACGTCACTTTTACCCAAAGAGGCAAGTCGTCAACAAGTCCCCTGTCTCCGGGTGCGTTTAAGAAAAAAGGACAGGAATCACAAAAAACAGTTTTTGTTGAATTTGCTCATGAGTTGCCTCAAGCAACTATTAACCCGCAACTGTCACTTAACTCGCCCAAAAAGGTAATCTCTGGCATACCCACAAAAGTTGAAAGCACAATCAAGAATCGCGGCAGCACCTCCATTATTGATCAAAACTTAACACTAACAACTTCAATCCTGAAAAACTCAACTGCGGATAATTTTGCAATAAAAATATTACCGCCATTTGCTACCAGGTCATATGACTTTCGCCTAACAAGCGGCAATCTGCTGCTTACCAGTTCTGACACCCTTATTTTGAGTTACGCCGAAACCGAAATTTCCAAACCAATTACTATTCGGCCGTTTTACAATCTCTTTTTCTCAACGCTCTTTGTTTCATCAATAGGTTTAATTGCCACGATTGTATTTATAGGACTAATAATCTATAGAAAATTCGCAAAAAAGAACAGGCCTTTAATACCCCTGACAAAAATTTTCTAAATTCGCTAAAATCAATTCCTGTGAAAAAATTTAACAACAAAATAAGAAAGATTCCTGATGAACCAGGTATCTACAAATTCATAGATGAAAGTGGTCAAACAATTTATATCGGTAAGGCTAAATCGCTAAAAAAGAGGGTTTCTTCATACTTTACAAATAAAAAGCTTGGGCCAAAGACCGACCTGATGGTTTCAAAAATTGTCGATATTAAGTTCACCAAAGTTTTTTCGGAATTTGAAGCCCTACTCCTTGAAGCCGAAGCAATTAGATTGAACCAGCCCTTCTACAACATACAGGCCAAAGACGACAAAAGTCTTTTGTATATCAAAATATCGGCTGGCGACATACCGCTCATTTCAACAGTAAGAAACGAAAAGCCAAAACAGGGAGTTTTTCTAAAAGGTCCGTTTCCAAACTCGGCAGCAGCCAAAGATATCCTAAAAATCGTCCGAAAAATTTTCCCTTATTGTCACCACAAAAATCCTAAAAAGCCTTGTTTATTCGTCCATCTGGGTCTATGCCTATATCCGTATACATCAGATGCTGAAAGAAAAAAATACCTCAAGATTATTTTACGAATAAAAAAACTATTGCGAGGCAAGAGCACTCAGCTAATTCGCGAACTTAAAGCCGAGATGACAGCCGCATCTCAGCTTCAGAAGTACGAGCAGGCAACTGAAGTCAAAAAGAAAATTGAGCAGCTGGAATTTTTAACAACTACTTACCACGCACCTAAAGAGTTTTTAGAAACCCCGACTCTCGTTGACGACCTTACGCTCCAAAAGCTAAAAAAACTCCAAAAATGTCTCGATCTTAAAAACCTGCCCAAAAGAATTGAATGCTACGATATTTCTAACTTGCAGGGTAAATACGCAACAGGATCAATGGTCGTATTTCAAAATGGTAAGCGCTTCAAAGAAGACTACCGAAGGTTTAGGATCAAATTTGTTAAAAAACCAAATGATTACGCGATGCTCAGGGAAGTACTGCTGAGACGCTTGAACAATAATTGGCCCAAACCCGATCTGGTGATTATCGACGGTGGCAGGGGTCAGCTAAACAGCGCGCTGAGTGCCATTTCAAAATCCAAACACCGCCCACACGTAATCTCAATTGCCAAAAGGTTTGAAGATATATATATATCCGGCAAAGTTTTACCACTGTCCCTGCCCAAAGAAGATATTGCCAGACAACTTGTTGAAGAAATCAGGGATGAGGCACACAGGTTTGCAATTAATTACCATCGCCTGCTTCGCGCCAAAAGCTTTTTGGGAAAAAATTTAACCTTGCATTGACAAAAAGTAAGATGTAACAATAAAGCTACCACTTTTAAATACTTTGATGCGCCACATCTTAAAGTCGATTCTAATTACCATTGCCACAGTCTATATTGCTTTCACTCTTGTGCCCACTATCGACTTTGGCGCTGATCCCACAAATATTTTGGTCTTTATTGGCGGGCTCTGGGTAATTTCGCAAATTATTAACCCTATTTTTTCTATCGTTCTTTTACCAATTAATTTACTGACGTTTGGTTTACTTTCGCTGATTCTCAATATTGCTTTTGTTTTTGCACTCATGAATTTTCTGCATGGTTTTACTGTGAGAGCCTACAATTTTCTGGGAGCTGATGTTCAAGGTGTAATTCTTCCAGGCTATAATTTTACCCAAGTTTTCACGGTAATTCTTGTTGCCATTATTATTACGTTCCTTCAAAAAACTCTCCATTTAATCTTCGAGTAAAATAAGTTCACTAGCGCCAGATAAACTTTTAAGTTAATATACGCTTCATATGTTCAAAAAGTTTATGAGAAATTATCTGGAACTGCCGAACAAAAGCAACAATGTTGTTTGTCTAGGGGGCGGTATTGGTACAGCCCAAGTTCTCAAAGGCTTGCGTAATTTGCCAATTAATCTAACAGCTGTCGTTTCTATGGCAGATGACGGGGGTTCTGCAGGACGCATCAGGCGCGCTTTTGCCGTACCGCCTCCCGGGGATATAGTTAATTGCCTGGCAGCTCTTTCCGATGAGGAATCAATTCTCAAAGACTTATTTGTTTATCGCTTTGCCGGCAAAAGATACGGCAAAGATACCGATATTGGAGGGCAAAAACTGGGTAATCTGATTTTTGTTGCTTTAACCGATATTTACAAGGGGGATATTAACAAAGCTCTTGTCGAATTTTCAAGAATTATTTCATCAAAGGGCAAAGTTCTGCCGGCAACCACCGGCGACGTCAATATTTGGGCAAAAACTTTCGATAATAAAAGAATTTACGGTGAACAAAACATCGACTTAGGCAAATATAATGGTTCAAAAAAATTAAAAGAAGTACACCTTGATCCGCAGAATGCCCAAGCTTATCTTCCTGCCGTAAGAGCAATCGCGGGTGCCAATTTAATTATCGCGGGCCCGGGCGATCTGTTCAGCACTGTTTTGCCGGTTCTAATAGTTAAAAGAATAAGAAAAGTTCTGGAAAAATCCAAAGCCCATAAAATATTTATAATAAATACTACCAACAAACCATTCGAAACTGTCGGCTATAAAGCATCAGATTATATTGGGGCGCTAGCTAAACATATTAATATGAACATTTTTGATACAATACTTGTCAACACGAATCAAAAACCTAAGATACCTACTAATATAAATTACAAATATGTTGAATATGATAAAGAAGCTATGAAAGGCCTCAAAGGCAAAATCGAGAGCGGCGACTTCGTAAACAGCCAATATCCGCTGCACCATGATAGTGATAAAGTGGCAACATTCATTAAAAACCTAATATCATGAAAGAAGCATTGCTAATAGTACAAATTATAATATGCGTTTCCCTCATTGGTATCATCCTAACCCAGTCCAGGGGTGGCGGCTTGGGCACTGCTTTCGGAGGTTCGAGTCAAATTTACAGGTCGAAAAGGGGGATAGAAAAACTGTTTGTCTACCTTACAATCGCTCTTACCTTGTTATTTTTTATAGTCTCAATAGTACAGCTTCTCATATAATCAATGTCACTGCTGGCGGTTCCTACAAGAAGGTTCAAATTCTGGCTGCGCTTAAGCATGGCCTATTTACAAAGATACCAGATGAGGCTGGCAATTTCTCTAGTTACAATCATATTTTTAATTCTTGCTACCGTCAGCATTTGGCCAAAGTTTTCAAGGACAAACATTGTAGCAATCGGCTACATAGGATCTCACACCATAGAAACGATTCCCACAGAAATACTCTCCCTTGCCACCCAACCGTTAATTAGTAATAATGAACAAGGACGACCCGTACCCGCACTGGCTTCGCATTGGACAGTTTCCGACGACGGCAAAACCTACATCATCTTTCTCAAGGATAATCTTAAGTGGCATGATGAAACTTTGGTTGATACAAGCAACATCGCAATCGCCATCACCAATATAGAAATAACAGCACTCAATAACAAAGCTATTGAATTCAAATTACCCACATCAATCGCCTCTTTTCCGCAAGCCCTTAATAAACCTGTTTTTAAAACTAAAACCTTCTACGGCACAGGCGTTTATCGCATTGTTAAAATTGATACAGTAGATGACGTTGTCAAGAAAATAATACTGCACCCAAAAGACACCAGCCTGCCGCAAGTTGAGATTAAGTTCTACCAGACGCAACTTCAGGCAGCCAACGCACTCAAAATAGGTGAAGTCAAGGTAGCTGAAATTGCAAACGGCGAAGATTTTAACAACTGGCCGAATTTATCGGTCAATCGGCAAACAGATTACACGCAAACTCTTACACTTTTTTTCAACACCCAGGATGAGAATTTATCCTCGAAAGATCTAAGGCAGGCACTGGCATATGCCATCGACAGCAGTCGATTTGACGGCGAGCAAGCACACAGCCCTATACCGCCAAACAGCTGGGCTTACAATGAAAATACAAAGAGATACAGCTACAACACTGGCAAATCAAAAGAGTTGTTAGCCAAACTTCAAACAGAGAATATCAATCTGAAACTCAGCGTATTGCCTGGCCTTGAGAAATTGGCTCAGAACATAAAACAGGATTGGGAGACAATTGGTATCAAGGTTAATATAGAAAATGTTCAAACTACTCCTGAAGATTTTCAAATAGTTTTAGCCGTCAATGAACTGATGCCGGATCCCGATCAGTATGCTCTATGGCATTCGACGCAAACCGCAACAAATATCACCAAATACAAAGATGTCAGAGTTGACAAATTGTTAGAAGACGCTAGATCAACGAGTGTCGAAGCAAAACGCAAAGAGCTCTACTTTGATTTCCAAAAATCTCTCATGGAAGACCTTCCCGCCGCTTTTCTCTACCACCCCTATAAATATAATGTTGTTTACAAAAATATCGAATCTCTTCTAAAAAAACTTCCCACTTCTTAAAACGCTTTTCCAGTTTTAAATTATGCGCAGTTCTCGAGTAAAGACGTTCACAATTGAACCAATCCTCGTAGATTTGAACAGGCTTTGCAGCGTCTTTAAAAACATTGTTGAGTCTTTATACTTATAAAGTCTTGTTTTTTTATGTTGACATGAAGTGTTATGATGTATGATTGAAAGGAGCACCACTTATGCCAAATTTTAATTTGGACGACTTGCCCCAAACAATACTTGTAAAAATAGAACGAACTCCCGAGGGGAATTTCATAGCAGAACTCCCTGAGCTTAAGAAGGTTTTTACGCAAGCTGAAAATTTAGAGCTTCTTGATTCTGCTATCAATGATTTAATAATGTCATATTTTGATGTACCGAAGAAGTATCAAAGTGCTATCTGGTACAAAAAAACTGAATCTAAGTCAGAAGCAGATAAAATAAATGTCCCCCTACATTTCCAGATTCTTGTACCCCGCGATTTTCAACATAAGTGACACCAACCCCCAAGTTTGGATCAAAAGACTTAGTAAATTGCGTCATTGGGTTAGGATTTACACTCCATAGAAAACAAACTGGCACAAGTCACATTAAATATGATTGCCCTAAAGGTATTAAAACAGAAGCTGGATTTCGGCCTTTTATAATGATTCAAATGGGGCACAAAGTTTATGATAAAAATGCTTGCAGTCGTTACTTAGGGGAACTTAAAAAATTTGGCTTTACTGAAGAAAAAATACTTTCCTGCTTAAAATAAGCCGTATTATTTGCTCCTTGGACGAATTGAACCGCCACTTTAGACCACTATGTTAAGCTGTTCAGGTATATTCTAAACCTAATTACCTCTCTAGTCGACAATATTGGACGCTATTCAAACAATTTTAGGCCCAGCAGATATTAATTTTCCTTTGATCTAAACACTTTTAAGCCAATTTACCCTTGTATAAGACCCTATAGTTGAGCTATAATATATGCTAATGGGATATTGCCTACTAGCCGCCAAAATGGCGGTTTTTTAGAAACTTGAAGTTATGAAAAACATAAGAAACATTGCAATTATTGCCCACGTAGACCATGGCAAAACCACGCTGGTGGATGCCCTGCTTCGGCAGTCCAAGACTCAAATGAAAAAGGAAGTTGCCCAAAAAAACCTGATTATGGACAGCAACGAACTGGAAAAAGAACGGGGCATTACTATTTTTTCCAAAAACGCATCCGTTGTTTATAAAGGCATAAAAATTAACATTATAGACACGCCTGGCCATGCCGATTTTGGTGGCGAAGTGGAAAGGGTTCTTTCGATGGTAGACGGTTGCCTGCTTTTGGTGGATGCGCAAGATGGTCCTATGCCGCAAACACGGTTCGTCCTAAAACAGGCCTTAAAGATGAAGCACAAAATTATCGTAGTTATTAACAAAGTAGACAAAACAAGCGCCAGAGTAGGCTTTGTGCTAAACAGAATTTTTGATTTGTTCGTGGAACTCGGGGCAGATGAAAAGACAGCTTTTTTTCCGGTTATTTATGCTGTTGCCAAAGAAGGCATTGCTAGTTTAACTTCCGAATTATCGTCTATGCATGACATTGCACCTATTTTTGATTCCATTATTGAGCATATACCCGAGCCCACAGGTGACCCAAACAAGCCATTGCAGGCATTAGTTTCCAATATCACCTATGACAACCATAAGGGCAGAATTGCAATTGGCAAAATTTATAACGGAACTTTAAATGTAGGTGAGCAAGTGGCCAGAATAAGCCGCGAAGGCGCGCTTACCAAGACTACAATTTCTACGCTTGCCACCTTCGTTGGCCTGGAAAAAGTTGATGTAAAAACGGCAGAAGCCGGGGATATCGTAGCGGTTTCCGGCAATGCCGAAATAACAATTGGGGAAACTTTGGCAGACGCCCAAAACCCCGCCGCACTGCTGGTTTTAAAGGTAGAAGAGCCAACCATACGTATGGCTTTCAGCACTAACAACTCGCCACTCGCCGGCCGCGAGGGAAAATTGAATACAGCTCGCCAGATTAAAGAGCGACTTTACAAAGAATTGGAAACAGATGTTGCGCTGAAAGTTGAAGACGGGCCAAAAGATGATCCTGCCTCGCCTGCGTCGAGTCAAGGAGGGTGGATTGTCTCCGGCAGAGGAGAGCTTCACTTGGCAATTTTTATAGAAAGGCTTAGGCGTGAAGGTTATGAGTTTCAGGTGGCAAGGTCGCAAGTAATTACAAAACTTGTAGACGGCAAAAAACTTACCCCCTATGAGCAGGTGTTCATCGAGGTTCCCGAACAATATTCAGGTAATGTTATGCAAAAGATGGGTTCAAGGCACGGTCAGTTGGTAGACATGAAAACAGAGGGGGGAGTTGTCTATTTCGAATTTATAATTTCTACCCAAGAATTATTTGGCTACAGGAGCGAATTTATTGCAGACACAAAAGGCGTTGGCATAATCAACACCCTCTTTTACGAATACAAAGCTGAGACTAGCAGCACTTATACACGTGGCCACGGGTCGCTCGTCGCCCACGAAAGTGGGGTAACCAAAACTTACGGCCTTATCAATGCACAAGACAGAGGGTTGATCTTTGTTAACGCGGGCGAAGTAGTATACAAAGGGCAGGTTATTGGCAAAAACGCAAGGGAAGAAGATATCAGAATTAATGTCTGCCGCGAAAAGAATTTGACCAATATGAGAAGTAAAGGGGAAGATGTAGCCGCCCGGCTTAAAACGCCGGTTAAAATGGGCCTCGAAGAGGCATTGGAATATATAGATGATACGGAACTTGTAGAAGTTACCCCTAAAAACATCCGCATCCGCAAAATCATTTTGGATGAGGTAGAACAAAGGCGAAACCGAATGCTCAATAGAAATTAG
>CAYMIE010000033.1:0-1151 GCA_964390405.1 uncultured Gammaproteobacteria bacterium
CAATAGAGTTTAAAAGTCCTTCAGAATATTACCGGACTTTAGTCAAAGACTTGGAAGGAATGGATGACGATGAATTTAAAAAATTTGTCGGCCAAAACTCCCACCGACTCGAGGAAATGTTTGGCCTTGATAAAGATGAAGCTCTTGTTGCAGCTGTAGAAATGATCCGGTCTTCGATTGAGGAAGTTTCCAGATCCGAAGAGGTTAGTGAAGAAACGGTCGGCCAATTGAGAGGCAAAGTAGTTGATCTCGCCCAAAAGGCATTTCATGAAGAGTTGGGCCACGAATTTGCTCAACTTGTAAAGAAAAATGGTTGGCGAGATGGTGTAGTAATCGCGGCGCTAAGACGAGGTGATAGCGTCATTATGGATGAGTTTAATAAGAACAAAAACTGGAGTTTGATTTATGGACTTATGACAGCAAAGCCCGGTGAGAGTTGGTATTTTGCAGACAATGATGAACATATTCCGATTCCCGCTAATTGGCGAATGTACTTTACAGCCAACATAGGCAGAAAGCACGGCGGATTTGAAGTTGCTGAAGCACTAGCGTCTCGTGCCGGAGGCAAAGTAATGGAAGTAGAATACCCACCTTCCCGTGAAGAAATGTACATTGCGCTTTGTGCTCTTTCAAATCCAGAGGGCGACTTCTTAAGATCAAAGGATGACCTGGCTAAACTTTTTGTAACTGTTCATGAGCTATTCCCGAAAATTAGAACTTTTGTAGAGGATAAACGCCAATCAATACCGGTTTCGTATAGGACCATTCGCGACATTGCCGAAAAGTTAGTTCTTTCTCACGATCCAAGGACCAGAAAGGCTATTTTTGCTCCCACAAACAAGACATTTGATGAGGCACTCTATGAGGTGTTAGTTGAAAGCTATGCGGTTTATGAGGATAAAACAGTTCCTAAAGAGATTGTTAATCTGGCAACTAGTGTCGGTTTAATGCTTGATGATAGTGTCGCCGAGAGAGTTATTAAGTCGATCGGTGAGGATGAGTTTAAGAAAAGAAAAGATACTTTTGAAGAGCACAAAGAGGATTTTGATGAGATTATCAAAAAGATTAGAGGACTTTCTAAAGAGACAAGTGACATGGCAATTCCTGCTTCGAGACAATTTTAGTGAAGTTTCCTGACTTTTAAACATGAA
>CAYMIE010000033.1:1163-9345 GCA_964390405.1 uncultured Gammaproteobacteria bacterium
GCAAGCATTTTAGACAGGACTCAAGCCGATATCACCGGTGCAAATCACCAGGAAGTTCCGCCAATTGAAGCAATTAGAAGGGTAATCACCCCCGAACATTTAAGGATGATTACGCAGACCACCGGCGGTTTTACTTTCCGTGAGGACCCAAAACTACCACCGCATCAAACAGGTTACACAAATAAAGATACAAAAGTAATCTATTACAGTCCTTTGTATTTCAAAGGTTCCGAAGAACACGGGATTGAACCAGAACCCCATCCGGAAGGATTTTTCTATCATGAAGCGGGTCATCATACAGAAGTAGTTTTAGCTCTCGATAATAGGATGCTTGATGATTTGAAAAACCTTGAAATCCCAGAAAGTTATCGTGGCTCACCACAGGCAGAAATGCGATTTATTGGTTCTGTCTATAAACATTTAGTCAATAGTATTGCCGACATTTGGCTGGAAAGTTATATGAGCCGTAGTCCTTATTTATTAGTTAGAAATGGAATAACCCAGTTTCAAACTCGAAAAGGTGAACTGCCTGCCGAAGCTTTTCAAAGTATGTCAAAACCGGAGCAGTTGATGCAGACGTTGCTAAGATCAAGATATCTTAAACAAGAAGGGTTGGATGAAAAGTTAGACCAAGATGTTTTTGAGTCTTATCAAAGGATTATGAAAAGCGGTGCTATGGCGGCACTAGTAGACAGGCGTGCATTTGAAAATTATTTCGCAACTCCAACCGATCACGCCCGAACCCTGAATCGTAAGTTTGCAGCATATAAGGAAGTGATTTTACCGGAATACTTGAAACTTTTGGAAAATGAGCTAGAGGAAAGAAAAAACCAAAAGCAACAACAAAGCCAGGAAGACGTAGGTATGGGTAGATCAACAGGAGGAGCACCGCTAACTGCCGAGGAAGAACAAGAACTCGTTGAGCAGATTCTTGGTGAACTTGAGAGGTTAGGTCATGAGATAGCGACAATGTCCGAAGAGGAAAAAGAGCATATGCAGCAAGTTTTTGGTGAAATTAAAGCGCAACTCGAAAATCCTGAAAAAGAGGGTAAACAAGGGCAGCAACCGGAGATTCAAAAAAGACGGGGACTTGAAGCAATTGAGGAAGCTGGCAGGCAGCTAGAAAGAGAAGCCAAGGAAAAAAGGCAAAGGGGGTTGGCTGAAGCCTTGCAGGTACGTGAAAGATCTATTGAAACATGGGAGAAAATCAAGGAAAAGTATCAAATGGAAATTGAGTCAACAGCCAGCGTTTTATCGGAGATTTTCTTGGATGATCGAAGAAAAAGACTCGAGTATTTAAGAAGAGAAGGTGAAATTGTACCGGGACTTGAATATGAAACAATTGCCGCTGTTATTGCGGGTGAAACCGACCCTGAAACCAAAATGATTGAGGTGAGAAACCCGGAATTTTTAGAAGTTGAAATGGAATGGATTGTTGATAATTCAGGTTCTATGAGCGGTGTTAACATTGAAAAATCGATTGATCTTTTAGTAATTGTTACCGAAGCGTTCAAGAAAGCCAAAGAAGATTTAGAAGCTGAGAATTTGGTAATGATGGATGAACAACCTTTCAGAATTGGTGCGACCAAGTTTACAGTGAGGCCTTGGAGGGTAACTAAGCTTGACGATCCATTAAATGACGAAAAAGAGCTGAGAATGATTGATGAACTCTCGCAAATTGGTGGAGGGACGGATGAAACTGAAGCAATTCAAGAAGTTTATAAGGAGATGACCTTGAATAAAAACAATGTTATAAAAATGGTCTTTGTTTTATCCGATGGTTACGGAAATAAAGAGGGAGTAGTACCCATTATCAGGCAAATTGAAGAGGATGACGAGGTTATTTTCTTGGCAATGGGTTTAGGAGATAGCCAAGAAGAAGCTCAAGGTGTTGTAGATACTTACGTTGAACCTTTAAGACGCGGTGAAGCGAGCAATGTTTTTGGATATGCTGCCGAAGACCCAAACCAAATGCTTCCATATGCTTTAGAATTTCTCAAAAAGCAGGTTGAGAAAAAGAAACAAGCGGTAATTTACTAGCTTTAGAAAAAATACTTCTGGTTTGAAAATGTTATGATGAGATTGCCACAGACTGAAACTCGAAAACTAGTATTCGACCGCTCCAGATAAAAGCTGCTGGGCTAGGATTTGAACCTAGATTCTATGCTCCAGAGGCATATGTCCTACCGTTAGACGACCCAGCAATGAAATTCTTTGCTTCAGAATTTTATCATTTTTTGCCTTTTCTTTCTTGACAGTTGGGTAAATTCTAAAGATACTATCTTCGCGTGTTCTCAAAAGTTATTAAAAACCCCAAATTAATTCTTATTTTAAGTATTTCGTTTTTTTTATCCCTAGTCATTTATTCATTCTTTTTCCAAAATCAAAAGGTCTTGGGCAAAAAAACTCAAGAAGCTCAAAGCACCTTAAATATTCCGTCAAATTCTAAAAAGTCGCCACCACCCCAATTAACCCCATCACCTTTAATAAGTCCTACTCCCAAGCTCTCTAAAACTACATACACTATTG
Organism: uncultured Gammaproteobacteria bacterium; assembly: GCA_964390405.1. Lineage (GTDB taxonomy): Bacteria > Patescibacteriota > Microgenomatia > Curtissbacterales > GWA2-41-24 > WO2-FULL-40-11. The sequence goes on from CAYMIE010000033.1 coordinate 3,693, forward strand.
CACTCTATGGCGATTCGATGATAGACACAATGGGTGAAAAGCTAGATTATTTAGACAAAGCCCTTAAAGCCAAGTATCTACAAACAAACTTTCAACTTTACAACTACGGAATCGGTTCTCAAAACATTGAGGAGGGGTTAGCAAGATTTGAAAATAATTTTTCCTACCAATCTAGAAATTATCCGCCGATAGGGCAAATTAAACCAGACGTAATTATTTTGGGATCGTTTTCATACAACGTGTTTCCAGAGCATGATAAAATCCGCCATTATCAAAAGCTGAGCGAGTTAGTGCTTAAAGCAAAGCAGATAACGCCGAATGTTTATCTCCTCGTAGAAATTGCCCCTTTAAAAACGGGATTTGGCAAAGGTGAAGGTGGTGTAAATTGGCCCCAAGACGTAAGTTACAACCACGCCCTAAAAATTATCGACCAGCTGGAAAACGCCATTTCACTGGCGTCACAGGTTGGAATTATCGATGCTTATAAGTTGTCGCGCAACGACGGCCGCTTCGGCAATCCAGTTTATGTCAGTGGTCATGACGGAATTCATCCGTCAACTGAAGGACACGTTTTAATGGCTAATTTAATATCAAGGACAATAAAATTAAAATAGAGGTAGTAAGTTTGTTGGGTTATACTAAATTTACAGCCATGCGGGGATTTGCACCCATCCTTGTAATTATTCCGGTAGCTGTTGCTAGTTTAGCTTCCGTTGTGCTCATAATCTTCAGATCAGTTAGCCCTGAAGAAACCCCACAGCCAAAAGCAATATCAAGGTCGATTTCTATCCCGTCACCATCCCCGCTTGAACCATCGCCAAATTCCCAAGTACAATCAAGTCAACAGCCGAGCCCATCACCCAGTCCCGAAGATGAGTTGAAAATAGATTATCAGGCATTTGCCAAAGAAGCACCCAGCCCGTCGCCATCTCCTAAGCCCAAAGTGGCCACCTCTACGACTTCCGGCGGCAATTACACAGTAGCCACTTTTGATCTTGCCTCTGCAACAGTTGTTACCGATAGCGCCAACGACAACGATTGCCCCAACGATTGTCCAACTAAATCACTGGCAACTTATATTGCCGAAAATGGCGGAAGAGCCGGCATTAACGGCACATATTTTTGCCCGCCGGATTATTCATCATGCGGCGGCAAAGTTAACTCTTTTGATTTTTCCGTTTGGAATAATCGGCAGAAAAAATGGATTAATGCCTATTCACTTTTTTGGAGCGGTAGGGGAATGATGGTTTTTCGTCCGGGCTCGGCCCAGTTCTTTCCGTGCGCCGCGTGCGCCGGAGCTCCTTCTGAAATTACGGGTGGAATCACAAACTACCCGTCACTTCTTTCCGGCGGGCAAGTTTTAGTTTCTGACGGTGCCAAAGGGACCAGAGGCGGTATTGGTTTTGGCAGCGGCAAACTTTTCCTGGTAGTTGCCCGAAATTCAAGTTACTTTGATCTTGCCAATATTTTCAAATCGCTTGGCGCAACCGAAGCGCTGAACTTGGACGGAGGAGGATCAACCGCTCTTTATGACGGCGGTTACAAAGCCGGGCCGGGAAGAAGTCTACCCAACGCGATAATTATCAAATAGGTCTAAAATCTAAAATTTTATTCTCGGAAATTAACAAATCAATCTTCAGATCGTGTTGTTCATGCGGAGCTTTATCAACTATTTGAAAATCGTAAGCTAGGCCGATTTTAACCCCACTGAAATCAGTTAGCAGCTGATCATAAATACCCTTGCCGTAACCTAATCTGTGGCCAGATTTATCAAAAGCAATTCCCGGCACAATGGCAACATCTATTTCACTAATATCCGATCTAATTATTTTTTTAGGTTGCAAAGTTTTTAACTGATTTCTTTTTAAATCATCCAGACTTTTAAGTCGGCAGATAATCCATTCTTTTCCAAAATAAGCGGGAATAAATATCTTTTTGTAATTTTGTATCAGGGAGCTTATGATGAATTTAGTATCAACCTCATTGTTAATTGGCAAATAAACTAAATAGGTTTTTGCACTCTTTGTTTTTTTAATACTTAAAACTTTCCTGCTAATAATTCCACTTAAGTCGTTAACGTCGCTTTTTAAAAGATCCTTTCGCTTTAGGAGAATTTTTTTGCGGATTTTGTCTTTTTCCAGCCTCGAAGTATCACTCATGAGTAAATATTGATTTCATGAACACTAAATTACTTCAAAAAGAACAAGTTAGGATAAATCTTCCCAGTGCTAGCTTTTCTTGATAGTTTTGCTAAGGTATTTTTGAACACCAACCTGAATGAGAGCCAGAACAATTGCAACTATCAGCACGTTGAGAATGCTGGAAATACCTAAGCCCGTAATGTCTGCAAGTCGCTTTAGAATCCACAATACGACGAAATTAACTAGAAAATAATCAGCCGCCTGTACTTTTTCGGCTGAAATTTTTATTTTAAGATCAAGCTTTTTAACAATAGAAGGAACTAAATAAACAACTATCGCCAAAATTAATGCGTTAATGATTGTCGCAACCGGTTTTGAAATACTAGCGTTCCCCAAGACCACACCACCAACATATAACGCTGAGAAAATTGATAGCACAATAGTGTTGGAAATCCAGAACCCCAGTAATTTAATCAGATTTTTCTGATCCATTGGTAATCACCTCCTATCAAGCTCCAGTTTTCAGAATAGATCAACTTTATTTTTTAGTCAACCGGGTTCCATACGGTACCCGGTCAACCAGATATCGTATGGTTTCTGGTCAACCGAATCAATTGACTGTACATCAATTGACTTTAGCTTCAGGGCTGTAGTAGAGTGAGAATAGCAAGCACATGGCTATTCCTCAAAACCAGGTATTCGAGAAACTCAGGGAATGTATTGACCCGGAGCTGGGAATAAACATTGTCGATTTGGGTCTAATCTACAGCATCAATATAGAAAGTTCCCATATTCATATATTAATGACACTTACTACCCCAGGTTGTCCTCTGGATTCATATTTTGTTAAAGATATTACTGCCAAGCTCAAAAGCATCAAAGAGGTTAAGGATGTATCGGTTGAGATGACGTTTGAGCCGCCGTGGGCTCCTTCAAAAATGTCCGACGAATCTAAAGATTTGCTTGGCTTTGTAAATTGATTTCGACCTTGACTTCGGGTTTTCTTCGGTATAAAATTTATATGTCCTTTAACAATAAACCATCAACGATCCACGCTCTTTTGGGGGATTGACAAGGTATAGATGTTGTGTCTAATCTAAAGTCAGACCACAATATATTGTGTTTTTGGAAGAATCGTGAAACATTAAGGTCTCGTATCCAAAAACATAATTTCACAAAATAAAGGCAGTTAGAAAGTAAGGGAAGCAAAGTGATTTGTCCGTTCTGTAGCGCAGATTTTTCAAGAGTTATAGACAAAAGAGAAGGAGCAGACGGTAAAACGACTCGAAGAAGAAGAGAATGTCAGAAATGCAAACGCAGATTCACGACTTACGAGCGGGCCGAAACACTAGATCTGCTTATTTGTAAGAAAGATAAGCAGAGAGAAATTTTTGACAGGGGGAAAATTAGAAGTGGAATCATCAGAGCTTGCGAAAAGAGACCTATTTCATCAGACAGTATTGAAAAAGTAGTCGATGAAGTAGAAGCAGAATTAAGAAAAAGCGGTGAAAGCGAAATATCAAGCAAAAAAGTAGGCGAAATTGTTACTAAAAAACTCAAAAAATTAGACAAAATTGCCTACATCAGGTTTGCATCAGTCTATAGGCAGTTTGCAGATATTTCCGATTTTGAAAAAGAGTTAGCAAACTTATCTCGAAAATTTAAAAGATGAAACAAAATAAGAATATTAAAGTTGACCTCAGAACCGAGGTCAGAGAATCGGCTCGTAGAGTGGGTCGTAAAATCCCCAAAGCCCCCAAAGATTTAGCAAGTCCCGCGCTTTCTGAAAATGCCGCATACATTGCCAAAACCAGATATGCCTTCCGCAATGAAAAAGGTGAACCCAAAGAAACGCCCCGTGAACTTTTCTGGAGGGTTGCCTACTACATTGCAGCTGCCGACAACATTTACTCGTCTCGCGAAGCGGGTCACAGCAAAAAAACCCATCTTGAAACTGCCCGCAACTTTTACAAATTAATGGCATCTCAAAAATTTATCCCCAATACCCCGACGTTGGTTAATTCGGGTAAAACTGGGCAGTCACTTTCAGCCTGCTTTGTTCTGCCGGTTTTGGACGATTTGGAATCAATTTTAAAAACCATGCGCGACATGGCTATGATTCACAAAATGGGCGGTGGCACCGGCTTTTCCTTTTCCAGACTTCGCCCCAAAGACGATGTAATCGGTACATCCAAAGGCAAAACAACCGGTCCGGTTGCATTCCTTCAGGCCTATAACGATGTTACATCGCAAATTCGCCAGGGTGGTGTCAGGCGCGGCGCCAATATGGGAATTCTTCACTATACTCACCCCGATGTTCTCAGGTTTGCTGTCCACAAAGTCGATGAATTTTCGCTAACTAACTTCAATATTTCCGTCACCGTAGACGAGAAATTTATGAAAAAAGTCAAAGAAGACGCCAAATATGTCGATGGCGAGATAGACGCGAATAATATTATTGCCGATCTAAAAGAAGCCTATGCAATCCGTGATTTGGATCTTAAAAACGTTCGTGTCGAAGAAGCTGTTTTAAAGCTTTACGATCTCTGCAAAGCCGAAAATAAAGATGAGGGCTACGATCTTGTTAATCCTAGAACCAAAGAGGTTACAGGCAGACTTAATGCCAAAAAAGTTTTTGATTTGATTACTAAACTTGCCTGGCAATATGGTGATCCGGGCATGATATTAATTGACAGAGTAAATAACTCCCGTGCCAATCCGACACCGCTAGTTGGCACCATTGAAGCCACCAACCCTTGTGCCGAACAGCCGCTCCTGCCATACGATGCCTGTACTCTTGGGTCAGTTAATCTCTCCAAGTTCGTCGTAGATTCTGAGAGTAATCGAAGAATTTCCACAGAAGAGGCAATTAACTGGAAAGAACTCGAAGAAGCAGTTCATACAGCAATTCACTTTTTAGATAACGTTCTTGATATGAACGAATATCCGGTTGAAGAAATCAATGAGATGACTGCTAAAATCCGCCGCGTTGGTCTTGGCGTCATGGGCTGGGCCGATATGCTCGTTAAAATTCAAATCGGCTACGACACGCAGCAAGCATTTGACCTCGCCGAAAAAGTTATGCAGTTTGTCCAAAAAGAAGCTGACAATGCCAGCGTAGATTTAGCTCGCGTGCGCGGTGTTTTCCCGGCGTTCAAAGGTTCAATTTATGATAAACCTGCCCGCCAAAGCTCCTCGAGTCTGAGAATCTCAGAGTCGAATGACCTTGGCGAAGGCGGGAAAAATGGCCTTAAGCTTAGAAACGGCGCCAGAACGACAATTGCGCCGACCGGCACAATTTCACTTTTGGCAGATTGTTCATCCGGCATTGAACCACACTTTGCGCTAACGTTTGCCAAAAATACCATTGAGGGCAAAAGGCTTTTTAATACCAACCCATACTTTTTAGAAGCCTTAAAAGAGCAGGGTTTGGATAGTGAAGACGTTTTGGCAAAAATTGAGGAAAACAAAGGGTCTGTTAAAAATCTTTCTGAAATTCCCGAAGATCTCAG
>CAYMIE010000034.1:0-9110 GCA_964390405.1 uncultured Gammaproteobacteria bacterium
ACATCGGGAAGCTTCACCGGCGGGCCAAACTCCGCATCTGGCAGACAAGCTTTTATTACAGAGGGTACGTTTTATTACTCTTCAGCCGGAAACAAAACCTTCGAGCTGTTCGCAAGTTCTGATGGCGGTAGCGTCACGCTCGACAACAACAACAACCTAAACGCTAGGGTTTGGTTTTCGATTGAGCGCTTCCCCACCCAATCCGAAACCGTGGCGAGGATGGACCTAAGCGCACTCAATTGGAGCGGAACATCTAGTCTTACTGGAACAACCGCATCGGCGACGTATGCTGATCCGGGGAGTATCTCCGGGGCCATAACTCAAAAGACATCAACGGGCCTTACATGTACTGCTGCAAGTTCTTTGGTTGGCATAACGTGTACTCTTCCTGAGGTCGGAGTGTATGAAGTCTGCTACGCCGGACGCGTGGTAAATACCGGAAGCGGCGCAAACATCTATGTCAAGTTAACCGATGGTGCCAATAACGACATAACCGGCGAGCAGGGATCTTCGTTTTACACCGCCACGGCAACGCATCCGATTGGAGCTTGTGGTCATTACTCTGCGGCGTCAGTCGGTGCGGCCACGTTTAAAATTAGAATGTCCGCCCCGAGTGGCGGAACGGGCGCGGTGTACCCTACTTCTTTTACCGTAAAGGCCATAAATAAATCCTTCCCAATGCCCCTCCTAGTCGGCGGGGTGACGAGTAATTCGAGCGGGATGGAATATACGAATAGAGCGGCTATAACAACTGCGTGTACCACCGGCTCGTGCGCCATTGCCTCTCAAAGCGGTTCGTGGCTTTCATCTGTTACGTGGAACTCAACCGGAAATTACACGGCCAACATCGTTGCCGGAATGTACTCAGCGGCACCAACGTGCTTTGTGTTTACAGACCAGCTTTCGGCCACAATGCTTACCACGACGACTACCGCGTTTAATTTTACGCTGTATACAACGGGGCCGACACTGGCGAATGGAAAATTTAACATCCAATGCACAGGTCCACGTTAATGCGCACCCTACTCGCCATACTCGCAATTTCTCTAACCGGATGCGCATCTCTTCTCACCACGCCTCAGAAGGACTGCGCGGCTCTTTGTAAAACCGACAAGGTGGAATCATTCAAGGCTGATGAACTTCAGTGTGTGTGTCGAGGGGAACATGAGTGACGCGGAAAGAGCAATTGGAAGGCTCGAAGGCAAGATGGATCAGGTGCTTGAGCGCATCGTGGTGATCGAGAACAAGGTTGATTCGCTCCGTTTATGGCGGGCTTCGATATTGGGGATGGCAGGAGTTATCGGCGCTATGGCCGGTTATTTTAGCAGGTTTTTAACTTAACAAAACGGGAGAAATAAAATGAGAGTAATGAATAATCAGAAATTAATGGAAGCCGCACAGGTAACGGGCGAAACGGTTGCGGTTCAAAACATCGAGCACATAAATGGCTTTGCTGTGCAAGCACAGTGGACGGTTAACACCCCTTCGGCGGTTGAATTTCCGTCTTACGCGAAAGCATCCAAGGTAATCCAAGACCTGACATATACCGCCGACACATCGGGTGCCGCTGGAAATAGCATCACTATCGCTTACGTTGCTGGCGGTACCGCTGGCGCTGAGGTGGTAACGGTCACTGGAACTGCCATCAGCGTGTCTATGGCAACCGGCGTTTCTACAGCAACACAGATCAAAACCGCTGTTGAAGCCAAAGCAGAAGCTGCGGCGCTTGTGGACATTTCTGTTTCTGGTAACGGTGCAACGGCGCAGGTAGCGGCAGTGGCGGCAGCTCTTGCCGACGGTGTGGGTTCATCCGTAAGTGTTGCCAGCGATTTCATCACGAAATCCGGTCACGGTCTATTCACCGGCCTTAAGGGTCAATTGACCACCACGGGCACGCTCCCGGATGGACTCGCTGTTGTCACCGATTACTTTGTAATCGTGGTTGATTCCAGTTCGTTTAAATTTGCGTCTAGTCTGGCAAACGCCTTAGCGGGAACCGCCGTTGACATTGAGGACGATGGCGCACTTGGCTCGGTACATACCTTCACGCCTACAACCCTTGCGGGTGGGGTTATAAAGCTCCAGGCGTCTAACGATGGATCTCACTGGTCTGACCTTGCCAACCCTCAGAACGTGACCGGTAACGGCACCTATATGTGGAACGTGGCCGACGCGTATTACCCGCAGATCAGGGTCAACGCAACGCTCACGGCGGGTGCCTACACCGTGGACGCCCAGGTGAACGCAAAGGGACTGCAATAGCTAAAAGCTATCAAATAAAATTGTTAATAGATTTTAACAATGGTAAAATAACGTCAAAACAAAGGAGATAGTCATGGATATTATTCTTGGATTCGTAAGTCAGTACCCGATCGTTGCAAGCATTCTGTTTGGCATCGGAGCGTTTCGCGTGGTGTTTAAGCCCGTATTCGCCATCGGTCGGGCCTATGTGGATTACACCCCAAACCCCGCTGATAACCTTGTGCTCGATAAAATTGAGCAGTCCAAGGCCGTGAAGGGCATCAACTTCGTGTTGGACTACCTGTTCTCGATCAAGCTGGTTAAGTAATGGCCAGTATCATCGCGTTCCTGTCCTCATTTTTTGAAGTGGTTAAGCAGCTCCTGAAAAGGTTTCCTGCAAAGACCACGACAGAGAAAGAGAACGAAGTAAAAGACGACGTTGCCAAGGAAAGAGAGAAGCAAAATGAAACTGGTCGCCCGGTCGCGTGACTTTCTTTTAGGTGCGTTTGTCTCGTTGTTTGTTGTGGTGGGTTGTGCGTCTAGCTGGACGTACACCCACTACACCATTGACGTGGAATCTCTGCCGGAAGCAGCGAGAGGAAAGCTCAAGGCTGTTGATCCAAAGAATGACCTAACGCTTGAGAACTGTCTGCCCACGGCGACAAGCAAAGCCCCATGCAACGTGATGATGGAGGACGTTTATTTCAAGCTGAAGGACGACTTTCAGAAAATGGAAAAACGGCTGATTGCCTGTGAACAAAGGAATAGCCAGTGATCAACTGGAGCGACGGAGGCTCAAAAATCTCTCGCTCCTTTACGGTTCGCCATGCTCTTTGGCTGCCCAAGTGGGGGAGATTGGCCGGCGAACACGATGGGCTCGATGACGCCATCAAGGGCGAACTCGTTAAGTTCTTTTTGATCATGGATCAGGTGCAGGACTCCTTGGGTGTTAAAATGTTCATCCACTGCGCCTACAGGCCCAGAGAGTACAACGCGCTGGTGAAGGGTGCTACAAAATCTGCTCATCTTGGTTTTGGGGCCGCAGCGTGCGATTTTCACGTTGACTTGACTGGCTATCTCCCGGGCGGGCCAACATGTAACCACGTTAGAAAGTTGCTGAGACCACAGTTAATTCGTTTCGGGCTACGCATGGAAGATACCCCCGATAGCGATTGGATACACCTAGACAACAAACCTGGAGTCAACAGGTACTTCAAGCCATAGGAGGGCTGAATGGCTAAACCGGCTTGTAACCAGGATGAGTTTATCAGGCTTTTTGAATCGGTTGGCGCTACCAAAACGGCGGAGCAGCTTGGCGTCACGATTCGAAATGTGTTTATTCGCCGCCGAAGCCTTGAACAAATTTACGGCAGGCCAATCATATCTCCTGACAAGCGTGAACGCGACCTGACGGCGTATACCCGGCGAGTGCTCATTCAGGTTAAGGACGGTATTGGATTGGTTGGCAGTGATGCCCATATCTGGCCGGGTGAAAGATCTTGCGCCATGAGGGGATTTGTTCACATGGCCAAGCTTCTCAATCCTGAATTCATCGTCCTAAACGGCGATAACCACGACGGAGCCAAGACCAGCAGACACCCTTCTGCGATGTTCACAAAAGCGCCAAACGAAAACGAAGAACTAGAAGCAATTGACGATTGCCTGACTGAAATCGAAAAGGCAGCGCCGAAGGCTAGACGGATATGGACACTTGGGAATCACGATTACAGGTTTGAATCTGGGCTTGCCGCGAAATGTCCAGAGTACCAAGGTGTGAAGGGTTTCGCACTCGCCGATCACTTTCAGAACTGGGAAATGTGCATTTCCACATGGATCAATAACGATGTTGTAATCAAGCACCGCTGGAAGGGCGGCGTTCACGCGACCCACAATAATACGGTCAACGCTGGCAAGACGATGATCACCGGACACCTTCACAGCTTGAAGGTAACGCCGTTTGATGACTACAACGGCACGCGGTGGGGTGTTGATACCGGAACACTTGCAACACTAGATGGCCCACAATTTAGTTACGGCGAAGATTCACCGACAAACCACAGGGCCGGATTTATAGTGCTCACGTTCAAGGACGGTCAGTTGTTATGGCCCGAGATTGCAGCGGTAATGGATGAGCATCACATTCAGTTCAGGGGTGAAATAATTCAGGTTTAGGGGTTACACAACAAATTAACTAAATTCTAAATAGAATTTGTCGATATGATAAATGTCGGGCTGGCGCTCGAACGTTCAACAGTAGGCGCCTTGAGCTAACCAGCCCCAAGCAATGCATCCAAGTTTGCACCTTGGACTACACTACAAAAGTTGTATCGGCGAAAGGATGCATAACTATGAGTTGCCGTAAATGTCTTCGAAAATTAGAGATTGCAAAGGATAGGCTAGGGGAGTGCGCGAAATCCGCAATTGAGGCCATGCAGCTGGCAATGGCGATTTCAGAACGCGCGCGATTACAAAAAAAGCAGAATCAAAAAAAACCAAAACGCCAAATTTAATTCCTTGCTCTTTTTGTGGGCTTTCAGTTTCAAAAGCGGAGCTACGCTTTACTTTCTGAGTGAGGTGTGGAGAGAGGCTCCACTAGTATATTTATGTCCGGTGAACGAAACGAAGTGGAGTGAATGAGATTCAGCCGCCTAAAGGCTGAACGAAAGTTCCTATAAGAGCGAAGCGATAAGGGATCTATAAGGGAGATATGCGAATAATGTCTAGAAAAGTTAGCCTCGGCACATTATATAACCACTTGAATAATATACTTTTAAGAATATAGACTTAATAACGATCACTTATGGTGGCTTATGACATTAGGCATACTTTAAATATGTAATGCATGGCATTGATTAACACGCGTCATAACTTCGCATTTCCACATAGGGGCTATTTCTTCGGTTTGTACGTGGAAAGGGCGATCTTTAGGGCTTCAAAAACACCCGGATTATCTAATGCTCCGCGAAGGTACGAGAGAATTTCTTCGGGTGTTGGGGGCCTTGGCGCCGGCGTGTTCCCGTCTGAAAATAGGTTACTTACGGGTATTCTGTAGTATTTTGCGAGCTTTTCTAGGGCCTCGGCGCGAGGTATTACGCCAGAAACCATGTTCTGATAGGTGCGGTAAGGGATATCGGCGCCGGACGCAACTTCTTTCATGCTCTTGGCGCCCTGTAATTCGAGCAGATTGTGTTTAAAGGTTTCCTTAGTTGTTCCCAATGCTTAAATCCTAACCGTAGTCCGGCACATAAAAAAGTATCTTAATATGCAACTAAATGTGCATTTTGCTGTTGTAAAATGCGCAAGAAGTAGTATAAATAGTCTCAAGATGAGCGAACGACTTATTAAAATTGTCAACGATGCACTGGTAAAGAACGGAATGAAGGAGCTGTCCGAAAAATCGGACCTCTCCCCTGGGGCGATTCACAAGATCGCATCGGGTGGTCGCATCCCTCGTCGGCGTAGCGCTTACAAGCTAGCTGTGGCGGCTGGCTGTAGCGAAGAGGAGGCACTCGCCTTGGCGTATGAGTGCTCTCCTGAGGCCAACAAGAGGACGGCCTAATAACGAGCAGCTATTACAATGCTTAGCGCAGAGTGTCAACTTATTGTTGGCGGGCGGATTTCTACGCCCAAAAGGAGCGGTATGAGCCATCCATATACGAACGAAGAGGCTGAAACAATTACAGAGCGGCTGCTGGATACCAAAGCCCACTACAAAGCGCTTGAGCAATACCTGCGCGGTGACATTACCCGCGGCGAATTCATGGCGACCCTAGACGTAAACGCATTGGTGATTCACGAACACTTACTTGAAACCAGCGCAGATTGCATGCGCGATGAAGAAGGAGAGACGGCCTTATGAGTAAAGCACTACAGACGGTAAGTAGCGAGGGTCATTGGACGCCGGACCAGATCAAACTGATTACGGATGTCGTCGCAAAGAATGCAACGCCTGACGAGTTGAAGCTGTTCCTATATCGCTGCCAGAACATGGGACTAGACCCGCTCAAGCCTGGGCAGATTCATTTCATAAAATATTCACCTAATAGTCCCGGCACTATCGTTGTCGGAATCGAAGGATTCCGCGCACGCGCTCAGCGCACTGGCAAGTTTGCAGGAATCAAGCGCGGAGAATTGAAAGATGACAAGGGCAAACTGATCGGCGCATGGGCAGAAGTTTACCGGCACGACTGGAAAGAGCCAGCGCGTGAAGAGGTTCCGCTGAACGAGTACACGACAGGTAAGGGCCCGTGGCAGAAGATGCCAAGTACGATGATAAAAAAGGTCGCAGAAGCCGCAGCGCTTAGAATGGCGTTCCCTGATGAACTTGGCGGCATCTATACGAATGAAGAAATGGATCAGGCTACGCCCGTTGTCGGCAACTCTTATGTCGTTCCCGAGACTCCATCTATTACAGACGGCGTGCAGGAAGAAGGGTTTGTAATCAAGTACGGCAAGCTCGCGAAGCAATACGTTCACAAGGCAGACCCGGTATCTCTTAGAGATCTGATTTTAGAGATAGAGACTCACTACGCCAAGAACGGGAAGCCGATGAGCGACTACCATAAGGCGTTAATAAAAGAAGCTGAGCCGTTTGTTGCGGCTTACGAAAACCAAAAAACGGAAGAATAATTATGATCAATAAAGTAATTTTAGTGGGTCGGGCCGGCCAGAATCCAGAAACGAAATTCACTCCAGGTGGTAACGCCGTGGCAAATTTCAGTCTCGCCACAAATGAGAAGTGGACCGATAAATCAGGTCAAAAGCAGGAAAAAACTGAATGGCATAAGATTGTCGTTTGGGGAAAGCTTGCTGAAATCTGCGGCCAGTATCTCACGAAGGGATCACAAGCCTACGTTGAGGGTAAGATTCAAACTCGGCAGTGGCAGGATAAAGACGGCCAGACGAAATATACGACCGAGATCCATGCGCACACCGTTCAGTTTTTAGGAAGCAAGGCGCGGGACGCTGCACGGCCAGAAGCACCTGAAGTTCAAAATACATCTCAATTCACAGAAGAAGACATTCCCTTTTAGGAAATGGGAAGCAGGGAGGGGGTGAATATTATGGCCAAGAAAACAGTAACCAAGAAAAAAACCAAGAAAGCTAAGAAGTAATCCCACAACGGGAAAGCGGCGGCTCATGAGCGCTTTGTGGGTCGCCGTTAATTTTGAGGAACTTATGATTCAATACGTACACCCGACAAAAGAAAAGATGACCGAAGTAAAAATCAAACGCAAGGCCGCGAAGGTTCGACAGGTAGAAGCCGCGATGCACCTTGGAATTACTCAGGGTGCGTATTCCAAAATGGAAACCGGGTTTCAGAGCATGTTTGTCCCGGCGCGGAAGTTTTATAGGTTTGAGAGAATGATCGGGGTGAGGGGATGAGCAGAGAAATAAAACTCTACACGCCGGAAGACGTTTCCAGAATGACACAAATACCTCTTGCGACACTCGCTTTCTGGCGAAGCAGACCGCCCGCCGATCCAATCCCGTTTGTACGCATGGGAAGATTCGTTAGATACAAGCATTCAGATATTGAACACTGGCTTGAGCGCAACACGTGGGACAAGGCCAGTGATAGGTTTGCGGGTTGATCATGGCACCCTCCTACAAGTCCACAAAGTACCCGAACCTATACCGACGTCATGAGCACAATGGCTGGGTATTTAGAAAGTACGCATCGGCCAAGCGTAAGGAATTCGTTTTCACGACCGGCATTGAGAACGAGTCTCAGGCGTATAAAGAGGGGTGCAAAAAGTTTCAAGAATGGATGGCAGACGTTGTTCCAACTGGACGCAATGCTACTATTCGCGGAATTGCTCTTGCCCTGATTGCTGAAGAACGTGGAAGGCCGGACACACTACGCTCAAAGCGCAGACACTTACGGGATCATGTCATACCGAACTTTGGACACCTGAGGCCCGAACAGGTTACGGCACAGCATTGGCGTAGGCACGACCAGAACGAGCGCGCCAAGGGTCGGACGTCTCTCAGTAACGACAAGAAATATTTAATAGAATGCCTTGGCAGGGCGAAAGAAGCCCGGATGATTCAAGCCATTCCGAAGCTGCCCGACTTTGACCCACCCGCAAAACCCCCGCGTGCGCTGTCCTATCAGGAATACGGATGGGTGAGGCGAGAACTGCCCTGCAAGGTTAACCTGCTGGCATTCGTTATGTACTGGCAGGGCGCAAGGCCCGGCGAGATCATGAAATACCAGTGGGACATGATCAACTGGGACACGATGGAAATCAGCATTCCGGGTTCTATTACCAAGACGAAGCGTAACCGGACCATTCCGCTGAACCCGAGAGTTTATAGGGCCTTCCTCTGGCTGCACAAGCGAAGCAATAGCCCGTATGTATTCCCGTCGCGCAAGTTCAAGGACAAGCCGATGTTTGCCTATTCGGCGGCATGGATCAACGCGATCAAGGCACTCAAGAAGGCAAAGCGCCCGCATGACTTTCACCTGTACTGCTTGCGAGACACTTTCATAACGAACGCAATCAAGGCAGGCAATCCTACGGTATTCGTCGGCAAGTATTGCGACACATCAGCAAAGGAAATTGAAAAGCGTTACTGCGCTCCCGATCAAGACTCAATGAAAAGATTGGCTGGATACGGACCGCGATACGGACGGAAAAAATAAACACCTATGAAAACATTAATGAATTATCTAAAACTAAGTAGTCTTGGTGGGACCACCATTACGTTGCAGAAGGGACCACTCACCTTACGAGTGCAGAGCCGAAAGGCGAAAAATCCTCACATCACGGAAAGATGAAGGCCTATGGGGCTAGCCCCTTGGAAGCCAGGTTCTTCTCGCTCCATGGTGGGCGTGTATCTAAAATCCTTCAGCAACAAGCAGT
>CAYMIE010000035.1:0-8478 GCA_964390405.1 uncultured Gammaproteobacteria bacterium
TCGATTTGATTTCCGGCTGCACCCCAGATGTCGGCTGTGGTGGCGTGTGATGCTACTGTGGCACGGGCGAAGTTCTGCGCGGCGGTGAAGGTGTTTGCGCCGAGTATGGCAGCAGTCCCAACCACACCAGCGGCAGGCAATCCAGTGCAGCTTGTCAGTGTGCCAGATGAGGGGGTGCCTAAAGCCCCGCCAGGAGCAACGTAATCAGTCCCCGCGACAGCGGCAGCCAATACGCCGCTAGTTGCCATGAGTAGTCCTGTCGTGGTGGCGCGCTTGATAAGCTGTCCGGTATTCCCGTTGTATAGAGCCAACTCACCATCTACCGCCACTCCAGGACCTAGCACATCGCCAAGACCAACTCCAGGAATAAGTGAAACGGTAGGATTTCCCGATACACCATTTCCATTTGAGACAGAGCACCCGCTCCCCGCTGCAATCGTTCTAGCTTCCGCTGTACCATCTCCAGTGCGCGCGATAATTCCGGTCGCAGCCAATCCCTCAAGCGCAGCTAGGTCGTTGGCCAGCGCCAGTGTCGGATTACCCAATACGCCATCGCCGTTCGATACCGTAATCCCTGCTGCTGGGGCGGTGAGTGCTCTTGCCGCCGCCGTTCCAGCCCCGGTTCTAGCGATCAAGCCAGCAGTCGAAATACCTGCGACCGCATCCAAGTCTGCATCATAAGCCTGAACGTCTGTCCCAATAACAGCTCCGATAGCAGTTCTAGCCGCCGCCGTGCTTGCTGCGATAAATACTGCGTCTCCGACAGATGTAGAGCCTAACGTAGCCCTCTGCGCGGCTGCATTGGCATCGTCGAGTAATGCCTTGCCGGCTGCGGTCAGATCGTATGTCGCCGCAGTTCCAGCACCAGTGAATTGGATCCCCTTGTCAGCCGCAGAAGTGAGTCCTGCAATTGCAGCAAGTTCTGCGTCGTAAGCCTGAACATCGGAGTTGATCGCCAGGCCAAGTGCTGTTCTTGCATTGGATGCGGTGCTCGATCCCGTGCCGCCGTCTGCAATTGCCAGGTCAGTGATCCCAGTAATCGAGCCGCCGGTGATGGTTACGCTTGACGAGGTGATCGGCGAAGTTAGCCCCGCGAAAGTCGGCGTCGCCCCAGTGTGTATGTCCTGGGGTGTTGAGAATGTCGCCGTGCCAACCCCTTGAGTGACCGTCACCTGATTGGTCGTCCCGGTCAGCGTCTTGTGCTCGTAATCGGTTGCCCCGGAGTTCATGCCCACCACCTGATTCGCGGTGCCAAGCGCCATCGCTTCCTGCGCTGTTGCCCCGGCGTTGATCTTCACTAGCTTGTTTCCATTCCCAGTGTACCCGGCAACCTTGGAAAACCCAGTCTCGACGGACGCGAATAGATTGCGAATCAGAGATGAAACGCCTCTTGATTGCGCAACCGGGTTGCCATCATCATTGAAATAATCGGACATTCATTTCCCCTTTAACAAGCGTTGCCACGCGCCAACCTGCGCGGGATGTAATAAATCGAAGCGCCTTGAATAATCCAAGAGTCGTCGTAGTCGTTGTTGCTGTAAATTAGCAGGCTGATATTCTCAGCAGTCCCAGATATTGTTGTTTGCGGTGTGATTACAACTTGAGCGTCCCATGTGAATTCTTCCCATGTGAATTGATCCCAATACCCGCCGCCCCCCTCTTCCTCAAAAACAACACGCCCGGCGGTCTCTACATCTGGAGTTCCATATCCAAGATCGTAGCCGAGTTGCAAGTTAGCACTTCCGTCTGCGTCCATCTCAAACACGACGCGCTTGTAGCTTTTCTTGGTAAGCGGCGCCTTTTGATTGTTGTAGGCGGTGCGAATCCATGCCTCAATAGCATCACCATCAAATGATGTCCCCTTACTGGCCTGGTAAACCATACCGGTTGAAGACCCGAAAAATATCTCCTCTGCTCCGGTTGTATTTTCGCCTGATGTTATGCACGTCGGCGCAATGCCATAATTAAACATCACCACGCCAATTTGCTTCCGATCTGCCAAACCAACAACCATCACGGTACCATCGGTGAAATAAAGCCTGTAGTGGTTGTGCCCCCTATGAATGCTTGAGGCGATTGCCATTCCCTGCTTTGAATCAATCAACGGCTGGACAAGCTGGGTTATTGTCTTGTCGGTAAAGTTTCCGTATTCCTGCGTAGGTGAAAGCGTCCTGATTCCGCGATCATCTAGCATCAATACATGGCCGATGTTCTGCACCGTATAGGCCACAGCACCGGCATCAGGATTTATCAGCACCATAGTAAAATCATCTGCTGCCGAGCCATACAGGATTGATGTCGTGTGACGCGAAAACACAGCCAAGGCGCCAGTGGATGACCCTCCAACAACCGGAAGAATCCCGGTTATGGTGTCACCAACCCCAATCTCATTCGCCCCGGTAAGCGGTGTCCACATATATGGGTTTCCTGTGGTCGAGAACTGCAACGAGCCGCGAAACGCTAGGAATAATTTGTTTCGGTATGCCGTGATGAATTTTGGTGTGTCGGTTGTCATTCCGGTTGCAATCGGCACGAAATAGCTTCCGTCAAACTCGAAAGCCCGGTTCGCCCCGTCACATCCATACATCCTAAACGTATCAGCCGAACCCGTGAAATTGTAATTCCCAAACTCAAACCGCCCGCCCTTGACCAGCGTAATTGCTGTCTGTATTCCGCTGCACGTCCCGGTCATGCCGCCAGTGAAAGCACCGGCAGCAAAGTTTCCCCCTGCAATCGTGTCGATAATCATCCGGCCGGCCGCTGTTCCTCCGGCAAGCGCGCCAGATTGAATCACCAGCCTGCGCATTACCGCAGTGACACCACCTTGGGTGAGCGTGCCACCTTCTGCTGGAGCGACACTGGCCGCCGTGAATGCTACCTCATATCCAAACACCACCTGCGTCCAGCCACCTGCTGTGGACTTGTACATATCCACGGCGGTATCTCCAGCATTCGCCCGGAACGCATACTTCACACCCTTGTATTGGTGGACGCCGAGAACGTTTCCAGTTCCAGGTACGGCGGCAATATCAGCCCGATAATTATCAGCAGCAAGATTCTTGTACTGCGCGTGCAAAGACACCGTTAAAGCTGAATTCTTGTTGGTTATTGATGTTGTGGTTGCTTGCGGGGCAGCGGAGACGTTCAAGGTTTCTCCTGAAACAAATTCGCCGGAAACCTTCGTTAGCACCAACTCTGTTGAATTGTTGATCTGCAATACCACCCCAGTCTTGCTGGAAGTCACTCCAGTTACCGTGTCCCCGACTGAAATAGTGCCGGAAATTGTCACGCCCAATAACCAGTAATCGGCAGAGGACGGTGGTGTCTTTCCATTAAATCGCTCGAACCCGCGTATTCTCCTGTACCCACCAGACTGAAGTGGCTCGTAATTGATAGAATCTATGAGCCGACCAGGTGGAATGGATAGCGCAGGGCTTACTAAATTCAGTCCGCCTTCAAACTTGAAGTAGTCAACGGACATTTTTGGTATTGGAAGATTCTTCATCAGACTAGCGGGCCTCCCATTTGAAATGCTGGAAGATATTTGGCGCGAAACTGGCTGAGGATCATCCGTTCTTTTTCGCTCGCGTCGGCGTAGATTTCAGGAGAGGCTGAAAAACGGGCATACTTTTTCATCGCCGAATACGCAATTACCCTGTGTTGCTCTGGCAATTCTGGCTCGTCTGTGTCTGCGGATAGAATTTGAGGGGACTTGAAATAATCCCCTTTGATGGTGTAAAGCGCGGAGTCTGGGACTGGCCACAACAGCAGTTCATTTGCGTCGCCGATGCTGAAATGGGTTGGTCTGCTGTCGCTGATAGGCTGAGTAAGGCATGAAGAGCGGAATTCCTCGTAATCAACCCATTCGAGTTCTGCTTGGTCAGCCGTCCCGCTTGCGGTGAGATATACAGTGCAATACGTCCTATCCCACCGTCCAAAGCGTGAGGATATTCCTGCCTGCGCAGACGTGTATGTACCGTCGTTCGCGGTCGTGACAAACGAGAATGCGGCGCGCATCCATTTCCAATCAGCTTGCATTTCTTGGATTTCTTCCCACGAGCGGATGATCCAGTTTTTGAACCTGGAACTTTCTCCGGTGACACCAACCAGTGTGGTCAGGTCTCCGTTACCGGATGCGTCGCATTCCTCGCGCGCATAGTTTGTGAGCTGCAATAGTGTTGACATTTTAACCTTTCGATAAAGCGTATCAGGACAGCCACCACGCTTGGTAGCGGCTGTGTTAAGCGCTTCGGTACTGTATTACGTGAAGGCAGGTGTGGCGGTGGAAAAGACCGCGCCACAGACGAACCATTCTGTGCCATTACTGTAGATTTCAATCGCAGTGCCAGCTTCAGGTGTGGTGGCGGTCAACGTCAGATGTGACGTGCCGTTGCCATAAACGGGGACTGGAGAGGCGACGGCGTTTGAGTCATCCCATGACACGCCGCCGTTGTAGAACGATGGCGTCGTTGCGACGATAACCCAGTTCTGAGCTTCAGTAGCGACACCGCCCATGACGAACTTGTAGCTCAAACCTGCGGCGATAACCGGTAGGTTAAGTGTAATGCTGCTCGCCTGTTCAAGGATGATGTGGAGCCTGCCGCTATCAGCCGCCAGGACGGCGTAGGGAGTGGCGTCAGCGACGAAGACAGGAGCCTGTACGACACCACCACTAAGAGTCAGCGTGCTTCCAGAACTAAGAGTAACGGCGCCACCAGACTGCACCGTCAGTAACCCACCAGTTGGCATAACGGTGTCAAGGCTAGCGTCTGATGTCCAAGCCTTGCTTGCGGCAAGAGTTCCCAGCGTGGCTATGTCGTTGTAGTTCAACTCAGCCGCACTGGATGTAACAAGCGTACCGCCTAGCTTCAGTCCGTTCGTGCCATCATGTGAAGCCATATCCACATCCGTAGTGCCATCGGTGAATGTCACAGAGCCAGCCATATTTGGGGCGGTAAGCGTGGTAATGGTAGCCGAGGTGATGGTTGCAATTTCCTTGCTCGCCCCCAGCACCAGTGCTTTTCCAGCGGCAGCCGTACCATTGGTAATGCTGTCAATCTTGGCAAGGTCGGATGCAGCGATACTGTCCAATGCGGCCAGTTCTGTCAGATTGATAGTGCTTGTAGTTAGGTCGGAATTAGTAACGACGATTGACGCGCCTTTACCAAGTGTCAGTTTCCCGCCAACAAATAAGTTGGCAAATTTTTCCCATAAACGCATGATGTTTCTCCTTTAGTTGAAAGTGCTTTCGCTTTGTTGATGCAGGGTGCTACGTTCAGGCTTCCGCCAGAATCTTCTCCAACCACGGACGGCCGCGTGGGTTTTTATCCTCGATCAGCTCGAACGGATACTTGAGTGAATGCTGTTTGCTGAGGTTGTAGGTATCGAAACCGTTCCCATCCCGCGCAAATGGGGTATTGATTGATTCATGTTTAGATCGAGCTATTTCTTGCAGAAATTTCCGCTTGATTGCCTGCGGCTTGCCGCGTTGAATATACTGGTTGATTCCGTTTACGGAGAAGCGCGGGATTGGTTCTTGTGACTTGTCGGCAGTCGTTGCCAGGCGCACAACAACCTCTTCTTCCATAAATGCCAATATAGCTGCCTTACCACCCAGCGCAGGCGCATCAACAACTTGGAAATTGTCCTTGAAATCTTCCGCGCTAATACTGCCAGTCGCGGGTATTTTGTGGTATTGCGGTTGACCGACTTGCATATCGTTGGAATCGGCAACTATTTTGGTTGAAATTACTGGTGAATTTACCGCTTTGCGAACGCCTCTTGGCATGATTATTTCTCCTTAATTAAAAAGCCCCCGAATTAAGGGGGCTTTGTTGTTATGTCGATAAACTGGATTTAAGAGCTTTGCGGACGGCTCGGCAATTCGTACACGTTCTGGAATGTGTGCGTAGTGCCGGTTGCATTCCATGCCGATGTGCCGAGCGTCCACGCCGATGCAGACGGCGCACAACGGTGAACGCTGTAGCCAATCGGGCAGAAATCGTCAGGCAGCGACGGGAATTGCGGCAGGTTGATGAAGTCTCCTGCAGTCGTGGTAACGCCAACCTGTGTATCTTCGATGGTTCCTTGGCATACCGCTATAGCACCTGCAGCAGTCACACCCCACACAAAGCAAGTAGCCTCGTTGTCATTCAACGCGGTAAACGCTGCACTGGTACGAGCATCCGTAGTCGGTGAAGTGGTGTTGGTTTGCGCAGCCAGGGTTGTACCAAAATTGCCGTTGATGACGTGTGCCGTTGTTGCGGTGGTGGTATAGGTCGCGCCGCTGGCAGTGCCAGAGGTAAGACCCGCGTCGGTGGTATTGACCGTAGTTCTGAAATCTTCCATTTTGATTCTCCTTGATTTAAGAGGGCGGCGTTACCCGCCCTTATTGGTTATCCCTGAACGGTTGCGCCAACTTCGGCAATCGCCATCCAGCCATTATTCAGCACGGCAGCGGTGAAGTAGAACTTTGCTCCACAGTAACCACGTTGACCGCCTGGATCAGACTTGTCTTTGTTGCCTGGTGGAAGCCAGATGATGTCCATAGACTTGGAATTGCGGACACCCAACTGACACCATGCGTCTTGCCCGGCCACCACAACAGGGTAAACGTCAACTTGAGATGCTCCCGTGCTGACAAGGCCGGTTGTCCCGACAGAAGCGCCGGAATCAATGATCGAAGCCAGGTGCGGGCTTGTGATAAAGCGGAAGTTTTCACACGAACCGAGCTCATTTTCGTGAACAACAGTACGATTTCCGTATTCAGCGACAGGAGTAAACTTCGCCAGGTCGCGGATGTCCGGCTCGCAGTCGGTATGGCAGAACACCAAATATGCAGCTTCAACCGAGCTTGTTCCTACTTTGTCGCTACCATCAATGATGCGGGTAATCATTTTTGCATGGTTGCCCTTCAAACTCTTGGTGATGTTGCGTAAGAACGAAAGGGTAATTGCCTGATCTACGGTAGCGCGGGTAGTTCCGCCACTGTAGAATTTGTTGGTGCAAGCCTTAACCGCGCCCCACCTAACCATTTCCTTAACCAACCCCATACGTTCTCCAGTCGCGGTCTTCATCTCGGCTGGGATGTCATCTTCGTACAGGTCGTAGGTTTGGTCGGTGAATCCGTACAGACACATATATTGCTGGATGTCCACAGGCACATCGTGGAATGTCAGCGTATCCGCACTGGGCGTAACACCTTCCTGCGTCAAATGCGCATTGGCTGTTACCGTCCAACGGTCGGTAGGATCAACACCACCGGAAACGGCGGTATCGGTCGCACCATACGGCAGTTGACGGCGGAATATGATTTGCTTCCCCATATTCTTGTCCATCTGCTTTTCAGCGCCAGTGATACCAAGAACCTGAACAGGCTCCGAATGGGTGATCATCTCGCCCTTCTGTTTTCCGATCCGTGCTTCGTCGGTTGTTAATGTTTGCATACCCATTTTATTTCTCCTAAATTATAAAACCGCCTTTCGGCGGGTAATTAACGTTTTCGCCTACGCGCGGCTCTCTCCGCGTCATAAGCTTCTTGCTCTGATTGTTGCGAGCCCTGCGGAATAATCCTTGTTCCGCTTGGCATTACCGCATTAGCCAACCGTCTGGATGGTTCTGCGGGCTGCTTCTTCGTCTTGGAGATTAACCAATCTTTGTGTTGATCCAGCATTTCAGCAGCAAAGAACGGGTCTTGCGATGACGTAATCCTGGCATTTACCCGTGGCGGTAAAGTAGTTCTCCACTCAGCATAACGTGGAGTATTGATAACTTCCTGCCAACCAGGGTGTGCTTCAGTAAGCTGCGACTTGGCTTGCTCAACTTCCACCTGCCGCTCTTCCTGCCGCTTTACCTGATATTGCTCAGATAATATCCGGTTAAGTTCGGCTGGATCGACTCCGCCCTTGTTTGCCATCACTTTTGAAAACGCGCCTTCGAGCTTGTCCGCCAGTTCCGGGAATTCATCCCGCAGGTCTTTCAGTAGCTCACCAGCGTCAGCGGATGTTGATGCAACATTAGAAGTACTTTCCGCAACGACGCGCTGCTGCATTTCCTCAATGCGCTGGCTTAGTCGGCCATATCGGCCATTCACATCATCCAGGCGCTTGAGTAAATTAGGGATGCGCCCGACTTGGTTGCGTAGTTCAGCCATTTCGTCAGGTGTATCTGCTTCGACAACCTCTTCCATAACTTCTGGCAGCGTTTCCGTGGCCGGTTGTTCTGCTGGTTGTTCTATACCTCGCGCAGCATCGTAAGCCGCCTGCTCAGCGGTTTCAGGCGCCTTAATCGTTGTTTCGGTTGCTTGTTCTTTATCTACTATCATCGTGAATCTCCAAATTAAAAACACCCGCTTTATCGGGTAGTACGGTCAGCAGCAAAAAAAAAACCAGCACTAGGCTGGTCTATTCGTGGCTTACCACATTCTCCGGGGCTTGCGCGCCAGAAGGTTCTTTAATCAATCTCTATTGCAGGCTTTGG
>CAYMIE010000035.1:8488-8865 GCA_964390405.1 uncultured Gammaproteobacteria bacterium
CCACGAAGGGCGGCAGTCTTCAGTTCGTCCATGTCGCCGTCGTTGGATGCTCTCAACGCAGACAGCTCATCATTCCAGTGCGCAAGCAATTTTAGCCAAAGTTGGCAGTTCAGTTCTGCGTCGGTGAGGGTCATCTTTGGAATGCCTGTTGTAATTGAGCGGCCTTTATTGCCGTGTTTCTTGCCCTAGTCGCCTTACGCTTCGCAATAACTTCTGGTGAGATTTTTTTTCCTTTATGAGATGCACTCATTTTTGCTCTAGCTTCATCTGATTTTGCGTATCCACATCCAGCCTTGCGCGTGGACACTCGTTTCGCAATTTGCTCAGTAGTCCACTTTTTTCCAATCATCCGTAATGAATTTTGTTCCTTTAATTCT
>CAYMIE010000036.1:0-8254 GCA_964390405.1 uncultured Gammaproteobacteria bacterium
TTGTATGGAGACATTATCCGCTCTCTTCTCACAAAAATTCCAAGATAGCGGCTAACTCAACAGAGGCGGCAGCAGGACAGGGAAAATTCTTTGAATTCGTAGATAAAGTTTATACCAACCAAGGTGAATGGGAAAATTCCGGCAACGCAGACGAGATTTTTGAAACATACGCATCCGAAATCGGGTTGGACCTTGAAAAATTTAAAGCAGATCTAAATACCGGTAACCAGTCTATCGAGAGTGACTTTGCACTAGGTAATAAATTCAGCGTTACCAGTACACCTACATTTTTTATTAACGGTCAAAAATACTCAGGAGTTGTTCAGCTTGATCAGTTCGAACAAATAATTAATGCTACAAAAGGCAAAACAGTAGAACCTAGTACTTCAGAATAACCCGACCAACAACCTGCCGAAAATCAACAGGCGCAAATTTTGAACTCATCTTTTTGTTGTCTCCAGTAACAACAATCTTACCGCCCTCAACCCTGTTTATGCGTTTGATATAAAACCTGTCTTTGATTTTAAAAACAATAACATCTCTCGTTTGCACGCTTGCCCAATTAAAAGTTAGCACGTGCTCTCTCTCACGGTATAAAGGCTCCATGCTTCTGTCACGAACTTCAAATCTTGAAAAAGGAACTAATTTATTGAGGAAGAATAAGTTCACCTTCTGTCGGATAGCCTGAGCTGATGCGTACAGTTTTTCTACCTTTACTTTCCCAAAAATTCTCCGCAAATTTTTGAACATTGGCGATAAGATCTTGGCAAGCTTTAACATCAACATTCTGCTTTGCTGAAGAGGCCTGCTTCATAATCTTGAAAACCAAATCATGAAGGTTTTTATAATTTGTCAAATGCTCCGGCTTAAAATAATCACCCCAGATTACTCTTACTTGATGTTTGACAACTTCAGCGTGATCCTCCTTGACCTTGGTAAGTCTTGCGATTTGAGAAATTATTTTCTTCCTTTCATCAAACACAGGATCTTCTGATGATGCCTTCAACTCCATAATCATCTGCGTCATCCTTAAAACTGTATAGGCCGCCATTTGCGCTTCATGAGGATCATATATTCCACAAGGTACATCACAATGGGCGTAAACAATATTTGGCGGGAAAAACTTATCAATAAGCCTCAGCATAATCATTTACTTTGATTTAAGAAAAACGTATTTCTTATTAAAACCAATGTTCTTTGGCAACAAACTCTTGAGTGAAAAATAAGCCAAAATATTGTTCATCAAAATATAGCTAGCACTTATCCCCAGCGCAAAAATAAACCTCTCCATTGCAACAACCGGAATCAGCGACGTCCAGACACTAGCCGGCAGACTAAATGCCCAAATCCAAACAGCTCCGCCAACGCTGTGAGCAGTAAAAGTTGCACCGAGTGCCCTTGCCAATAAAAATCTATTCCTGAGTGGCCAAACTATAAATGGAATCAACCAGAAAAGCGAATAATACCAAACAGTTCTGCCAATCGGGTGCAGATTGAATGCAATCATAGAAACAAGCGGCACAATCAAAATATAGTTTTTGGCCTTTGGCTTAGAGGAAATAGCAAAGTATAGAACCGCAAACAAAGTTGGAAATAGACGAATGATTGCGCCTTTGTCAATGTTCGATACTCCATGAACCATAAGATTGAATCCCTGGATTAAAAATACGGCAATGATTCCATAAACCGAACCCAAAAAAGCTCCACTAATTGGGGCAAATAGATCAAAGAATGTAAAAGAAACTCGAGAACCTGCCAGCTTATTGATCGGAACTTGCAATGCAATAAAACCCAGAACTATGAAAAGTAATACGAATATTAATTTATTTCTGCTTATTTGATATTTAAAGTCTGACATTTGAAATTTTCGAATCATTTCGCTCCGGCAATAAAGCCACCGGAAACTTCAATATTTGCCCCATTTATATAATATGCATCCTCAGAAAGCAAGAACTTGATAGCACTTATCACGTCGCTGTATTTTGCTTCCCGACCCATGGGAAAATCACTTTTTTTGAAAATATCAATTTTCATCGAGGCCGGCGAAACCATATTGATGTGAATTCCATATTTGGCTTCTTCGGCAGCCATTGCTTTGGTTAATATATAAACAGCGTTTTTAGCCATAAAATATGGTACAACCCTCTCGCGCAAAATAAATCTTTCAGCTCCGGCTGCACCCAAATTGATAATGTGGCCGGTTTTGCTCTTTCGCATATTTGGCAATACCGCCCGGCTGCAAAATAGGGTAGAGTAGATATTCGATTCAATTACATCTCTAAACTCGCGATTTGTAGTATCCTTTAGTTTTTTGTAAACAAAATTGCCAACATTGTTTACTAAAAGGTCAACTCGGCCAAACTTTTTCAGTATATTCCCAAACATTTTGGAAACTTCCTTTTCATTTTTTGAGTCGCCTCTGGCAACAATCGACTGAGGAGAATTTTTTATAATTTTCTTAAGAGTGCTTAACGCCTCTTTCCTGCTCTCTTTGTAGTGAACTACAATTGTATACCCCTCGCCTGCAAGAAATAAGGCAATATCGCGCCCTAAACCCTTGGCTGCACCGGTTATTACGGCAACTTTACTCATAAGGTGCTCATTTAACCAAATTTTGACAATGCAAGCAATTTAGTCTATTCTATCAATTCATGAATAAGTCTATATTACTAGCCCTAATTGTAATCATAGTTATATTGGCGGCGGGCCTTGGTTTCTTCATATTCCAAAACCAGAAATTAGTCGGCAATTTAACAAGCTCTCCGTCTCCTAACTCTCAAGCGACTGCCTCAAGCTCACCAGCTTTAAGCACGCCTCAACCATCTCCTTCACCCGGCAAAGCTCTGAGTGCTCAAGAAATTCAGACACAAATCAAAACCAGTCTAAACTCGGCAGATTACCAATCTCTAAACCAGATGTTAGCTGAAAATGTATCTTTCATATTAATGTCGACAGAATGCTGCGGAATCCTAAGCAAACAGGAAGCAATTGACCAAATGTCCTACGTAAAAGGGGCAGAACCCTTTAATTTCGACCAGCAAAGCCAATTAGTACAAGATCTTAAAACAAATAACCCTCAACTTGCCGGTACCTATATTGCAATTTCCCAAAATGGGGAACAGTTAGCTGCATTTACGATCGAAAACGGCAAAATTACCGGCATTCAGCTTTCGGTTTCCCACAAACTATACAACTAATTATCCTAATTTACTAAATCACTTACAGAATTTATCCAGGAAGAATCTCCTAAACCTTCTCTGAAAAGCCAAAAAGGCGCTCCCCAAAAACCCATTGTTTTGATTTTTTCGCCCGACAAATAATTGTGGGCTTTTTTTAAATCTTCGGCATCAAAGCTAAATTCTTTTTTTCGCCCGTCGCTAAGATCCCTAATATAAGGTTCGGCTTGCATTTCTAAAACCCAGACATCAACTCCGCTCTTGCTAGCTTCTCTTTTAATTCCCGCAAAATCAGGGGAAAACAACCCCCATGATTGCACAGGCCATGAAAATCCCCGAGGCCATGGAATAGAAAGTTGATTTCCAAATAGGCTGAAACTAAATAAACTTGTCCCTTGAGTCTTAAAATAGGCATTTACACCCAAAACATCACCGCTTTCCAACAACTTTAACAATTTTTTCCAGCGCAAATCAAAAACAACCGGCCCGACATGGGAAAGAATAATCGGTCTTTTAATTGAATCCGCATTTCTGACTACTTCAATTTCTTCTTTAATTAAACTCACGTCTACAGTCCAACCGTTTTCATTGGGTGTGAAAGGCTCATTTTCAATCTGCCAGTGGGAAATATTTTCATAGTGAGACAAAGCTTCTACCAACCTGCGGTCAATTTCTAGAATCTTGGCACCTACAGCATGATTTGAATCAATATTTTGACCAGATTTTAGTTGACTTGCTATATTTTCAGGCAAGTGAAATTCAGGATAATAGGGGGTTTTGGCACCAAGCGCAATCACCACATTAACATTGCGTTTGGCAGCTTCTTCAATCGCAAACTCTAGAGTATTAATTTTTAACTCTCCATCCTCACTAACCATTTGGTTCCAAAAAAACGGAATTCTTATCCATTCAAAATCAAATTTTTCAACTAAATCCACGTAAGCTTTGCGGCTGTCAAGCCCGTACCACTCTGCCTGCTCAAAACTGTATGAAGTGCCGTATGCATTTCTCCCACCCTCAACTATTTCTCTTTGGGGAATCGGATTCAAAAAAGCATTGATGATAAAAGCTAAAAACAGTAATAAAACAAGTAAAGCTGCCCGCTTGAGCATGCCAGCATTATATCAAGTGCCGAGGGTCATTTCTCCTTCACTTTGTTCAGGATCAATATAAACTCCGTCCCGCAAAGCGGGACTCCAAACTACAGGCACAAAATTTGAAAATAACATAAGCCATTCCAAATTTTGTGCCGACACGCCACGGCCCTGAACGAAGTTGAAGGGTAGACGATGTCGAAGACCCTGAACATGTTGAAGGGTTAGAACTTTTTGGGTTCAGAATCAGAATAACTTTTTTGCTGCATAAAGCTACTTTTTATCAAAACTATGTTTTGGGGAGTTATAGGCAGCGACAATCTCGGAGTTCCGCAAAAGAATAGTTCTATCTGTTGTATAGGTAAGGCCTTTATTTGGGCTGGCCTCGAAACCAAGGTAAATTACTTCGACGTTTCTTTCTTTAAGTTCTTTTATTGCTGGTTGCAAATCGGAATCAGAACTGCACAAGATGGCTGTTGTCAGCTTTTTATCACAAGCTAACGAAACTAGATCGACGGCAATTCTAACATCCACACCTTTCTCTCTAAAGACAATTTTATTATCTATTTTTTGGGCTCTCACATTGCCAGCGATAACAAATTCATAACCTTGGTTCACTAAACTATTTCTTAGCTTTCTCTGAAGCCTGATAAGCTCTCCCGACTTTTTCTTGGTTTCTGGATGAATATGAAGTCTGGCTGCGTAGAATATTTTTCTATGAATGTCAAAACCTTTTAAAGGGTCTTTGAACAATTTGTTCAAGTTAATGAGAGCAAGGTCGGTCTTATTTTTGGGAATGCCTTCTTGTTTCAAGACGTCTCCAAATTTGTGAAGAAAGTTTTCTCCGTCGATGAAAAGGACGTAACTGGACATAGTGTTATTATCCCAGAAAATTAAAGCAAGTAAAGGAGAAATAAAAAACCTCATCGGGCCTTGCGGCGCTAGATGAGGCGTTTATGTTTAGTTTATATAACTTTTCTACCCAAAAGTCAAGATACTATTTGATACACTTAATAGTATTTTTTATATATATAAAAAATTCCTGTGGTGCCGACACGCCACGGCCCTGAACGAAGTTGAAGGGTAGACGATGTCGTAGACCCTGAGTGAAATCGAAGGGTTCGAACTTTTTGGGTTCAAAATCAAGATTAAGCGAATTTGTTTTAAATTTGAACAGCTATTCGTTGACGCCTTTCGTATTCTGTCAGGTGGTCATATCCTGCTGCTTTGGCTAATTCAACAGCACTGCCTAGATTCTTTCCAATAATTTCGGGCACGTGCCCGTCTGAACTTATGGTTAAAGGTATGCTTTTTGCTCTTGCCTCTTGCAAAATCCAAAGGCTTGGATAAGCTTCGTGGCATTTTTTGTCGAAACCTGCAGTATTAATTTCTATAGACATTCCGTATCGTGAAATAGCGTTAAGAGTGTTAACAACAGCCTCTCTATACCAAGTCTCATCACCAGAAAATAGATCGCCATCGTTGTATTTCTTGACCAAATCCAGATGGCCAACACCATCGAAAATGCCTGATCTTGCCATCGCTTGAACTTCACCGTAATAAGAACGGACGAGTGGTTCAATACCGCCAAAAAATTCTACCCCTCTTTGAAATTCTTCCTCTTTATAATCCAAAAGGAAATTTCTTTCTCCTAAAGAATCAGAAATCCTTCCGATAAAATGCACAGAACCCATCACGTAATCAAAAGGCCATCTATTGACCTCCTGTCGCGTCCATTCAGCATGATCAGCAAACCAATCCACTTCTGCTCCTCTGCGGATTTGTATTCTGTCGCCAAATTCTTCTATTGCTTGTGTTACTTCTTGTTGATAAATCGGATAGTCGGTAAGAGCCATTGCACAGTCTTTTTCATCCGTAGGATCTTCGTACCATGGGGGAAGGGGGTAGTGGTCAGTTAGACATATTGTTGAAAGCCCTCTTTCCAAAGCCGCTTGGACTATTTCTCCAACTCTGCGGGGTTTTGCCAAACCGTGTTCAATTACGTGCGTGTGATAGTCAACATGGACCGGTCTCTCGTTCATCTCGGCCAGAATTATATATAAGATAGCGGCTCTCGTCAAAACCGGGCGTAAAAAATTCTAACCTCCGAGTTTGGGTGCTCGGAATTCGAGGCTAAAAATGCGTTGTGCCGAGGGTCCCGACTACGTTAAAACTTCGTCGGGTAAACTCCGTCACGATTCGCGCGACTCACTTCATGCACAAATTTCAGTGATAAAATCACCAAAATTTGTGCCGAGGGTCGGAGTCGAACCGACATAGCCCGTTTTTCAGACGGGTGCGTTGACCACCTCTGCCACCTCGGCACGTCGCAACAAAACTTTTACTTACCGATTTTAGCTAAAACTAAAATCTTATCGCAAGTTTATTGTTTCTTTCTTTTCTGCTCACGCATTAATTTTCTAAGAGAAATCAAGCCATGAACCCTTTCAGCTTGCAAACCCTTACGAATATTGTCAATTAGCGGTGGGTCTTGTCTGGCAATTTCTTCCAGACGTTCAGCTCGGTTTTTTCTTTCTTTATTAGGCATTTATTATTAATAGTAACTGCATCAGCACTTGCAATTTGTGGGCTCAAGAGGACTCGAACCTCTGACCTACTCGGTGTAAACGAGTCGCTCTACCAGCTGAGCTATGAGCCCGTGAGTGCGGACGAGAGGACTCGAACCTCCAACCCTTGCGGGATACGCACCTCAAGCGTACGCGTATACCAAATTCCGCCACGTCCGCGTCTGTGCCGAAGAGAGGAATCGAACCTCCACCCCAAAAACGGGACAGCGCTCTGAACGCTGCGCGTCTGCCAGTTCCGCCACTTCGGCACTGCAAAATTTTAACATATCTGAACCCATAAATTTCATCTCGCAAAGCTCGATGTAAACATTTCGTGAATCATAATACTGAGTAAAATCGAAGTACTCAATGTAAACTAACTCTTCGATTTCATTCAGTGTCCACAAGGCGTCATCGCAAGACGAATCCTATAGTTGAAAACGTTCAATCCATTCTGATATAATACTTCAACTTTTATTTTACGAAAGTTTTATTAAAAGAATTACATATTTACTCCACTTAAAACAGTCTTCTTTTTAGAAAAGAGTAAATCTTAATTATTACCTGCCAACAATTGTTAAGTTGGGTATTTAAAAATACCTAACTTTTAGTTATCTAAAAAATATAAGAGAATTAGGAATTTATGAAAGCATTAATTATTGCAGCCGGAGACGGAACAAGAATGCAACCAGTCACACGTGGTCGGCACAAATCGCTGATGAGCCTGTTGGGTTTAAAGATTATGGAGCGGGTAATTTTGGCAGCAAAAGAGGCTGGAATCCGTGAGTTTGTAATTGTAACAGGCTATCGGGGACGCGAACTTCAGCGGATAATTGGTAATGGTTCAAAATACGATGTTGCGATTGAGTATGTTCAGAATGACGAGTGGGAGAAGGCAAACGGCCTTTCTGTTCTAAAAGCAAAATCTAAATTGCATGACAACTTTGTACTTTTAATGAGTGATCACGTTTTTGATTATCGTACACTGCAAAGATTGGTTCGAATTAAGCTCCAAAAGGACGAATGTGCGCTTGCTATAGATAGGAATCTCGGTTCTGTTTTAGATGTTGCTGACACGACAAAGGTGGTAGTGCGTTCCGGCCGTGTTCATACAATTGGAAAACATTTGGAAAAATTTAACGCGTATGACACAGGCATGTTTTTGTGCTCGCCTGCCATTTTTGACGTGCTTGAGCAAACAACCCGAAAGGGCAAGAATTCCTTGACCAACGGCATGAATGTTTTGGTTAAAAACTCTAAACTTAGAACTTTTGACATAATGGGTAATTTTTGGTCAGATTGTGACACATATGCCGACATTAAATTCGCAGAGAAAAAACTTTTACAAAACTTGACTAAACCTGCAGATGGTTTTGTGTCTAAAAAGTTTAATAGAAAAGTTTCTGCTTTTATTACC
>CAYMIE010000037.1:0-8038 GCA_964390405.1 uncultured Gammaproteobacteria bacterium
ATTGCATAATTCTCACTATGAATTCCAAACCCGTCCAAACCTATCGGTTCAAACACATCTTGCCCTTGCATCCGCTTCATTCGTCCATAAATATCTGAACCTGTGAAGGCATACATGTTGCCGACATGAAGCCCCTCAGCTGAGGGGTAAGGGAACATCATCAAGTTATAAAACGGGTGACTCGAGCGAGAAAGATCCTGGCTAAATGCTTTCGATTCCCTCCACTCTTTTAGCCACTTCTGCTCCAACGAGCTGTGATCATAATCATTCATAACTGAGATTATTTTAACAGCTTTAGCTAGTAATTTTCTATCATTAACATGAAGACAAAAACAAGATAGTATTTGATATACTAAAATATACTAATGATACATTTAAGTTATTTAAAACCGGTGGTCATTTTAACTGACTAAAGACCAGCCACAGCAATCGCTCTGTTAGAATGCCAACTGAATTAGCCTTGTGAAACAATTTCGTGAAACATTACGCGGATTTCCTTAAAACAAACCTAAAAAAGCAACAAGACAATTTTACAGTCCAGCATAAAGGTCGACTTGATTATTTTTCACTAAAGTTATCTCAAGGTTAATATTTCGTTTGGGCTAATTTAACTATAGACCTTGACTTTATATTTAGGCTGCTAGAAAAGGATTAATGACTTGACACTATTCTTATCAAATTAGGCTCAAGATTGCTAAATTTGAGGCTAAGATTCTGAGAGAAAATTCGCCTTGATCTATTTTGATTCTATTTTAATATAACTATTTATATCAAATCATGACCTGATTGCCCAGTGTGCTCATAATCTACTTAAATATCTTTTTTTCACTGTTATCTGGAAAACAGATAGGATTTTAAAAATTATGGTTTTTATGATTTTCTCCCGGTTTTGTAATATTCATCAAACCAAATCCCGCGCAACCTCATTCCAAGACTTAGAGAGGCAGTTGCACCAATTTGATGGTTTTAAATAGTTAATGATATTTTAATATCTCTTTGATCGAGACCAGCATAATCTACCCTATAATTTGACCTGTTTTTTTAAGCTTCAAGTTAAAAATAACCTCCTTTAACCTATAAATAATTTTCCCGCAGATTATATTTTTGTAATTCGCTAACGCCAACAGAGCAATAGTTTTAATGTTATAGGAAATAATTGCAAATAAGGCCATAATGAAAAGCTAAATAAACAATAATAATTGTTAGCAGAAAAAATAGCGATGATGCCAATGATACTTTGTGATATTCTAAATTGATTTTATTTGCACGCTTCCCCAGTATCCGATAAAAGCTAAACCCTAACTAAACCCTGACCCCTAAACCCTGATCACTAATCTTGTGGAGCTAGAGGGAATCGAACCCTCATCTCTACTATGCGAAAGTAGTGCACTACCATTATGCTATAGCCCCTTATATTTTAAATTCGAAATCCTAACTTCTAAATCCTAAATTTTCGAGTTTAGAGTTTATGATTTAGAGTTTCCCCGCATAGCGGGGTTGTGGACCGGAGGAGATTCGAACTCCCAACCCCCTCCATGCCATGGAGGTACGCTACCGTTGCGCCACCGGCCCTTGCAACCAAACAACTGCCCTGACGGGGACAAAACTTGCAATTAGTATAACCCAAAATTGCCAATTCAGCCACTTTTTCAGCAAATTTGTTCAAGATAAATGCACTGAAAAGCCCTATATACCAGCCCAACTGATAATAAAAGTGTAACTGGCACAACATCGACCTTACTGCTAATATTCACACGGCTTCATTTTTATCGCTTGGTTAGCAAATAAATTTTACTCAATTTACCAAACTCAAAACGTTCCCTTAAAGCGCTTGACAACCACCGTATTATATATATTAATAGAAGTAGAGGTGTCCCGTAACGGGAGCAAACGGGACCCCGCATTGCGGGGTCAGGGAAGCGACTTGGGCAGTAAAGTTCTAAAAAGTAAGCCTGCATGCCAAAATTTAGAAATATCCCCAGTTCTTCGTCGAAAAAAAATCTTCATGCTCCTCTATTTGAAGAGCAAACATTACTTACCACCAACCAAATAATTGACCTTGCAAGAAAAGCCGGCGTCGACTTTGGTCCTGGCGATCCTGCCGAACGAATTCGTTATTTTATCAAACTGGGAATTCTTCCCCACATGGTCAGGAAAATACCTGACAAAACTTCAGACTTCAGACTTCAGACTTCAGACTTACCGGCTACGCCGGTGGGCCACCTTGCCTACTCATCAACTAAAAAATTAATTGATGTTGACAGGCTCTACAAAAAAGGATACTCATACCCGCAAATCGCTCAAAAATTAAGCAGCGAAGAAGAGGTCAAAGCCGAGCAAGAAGAAGCTCGCCAGTCACCTCAAAAAGCCAACCCTATAAAAGACACTAAACCTCGCATAATTTACGTTCAGAAAATAGGCAACAAGGACATTAAAGACACACTCAAACAACATGAGTTAAAGCTGGAAAAATTAGTAAGAGATGAGCTCACCCACTCCTTATCTTTGGGCAAAA
Source organism: uncultured Gammaproteobacteria bacterium (assembly GCA_964390405.1). Lineage (GTDB taxonomy): Bacteria > Patescibacteriota > Microgenomatia > Curtissbacterales > GWA2-41-24 > WO2-FULL-40-11. The sequence continues at coordinate 2,516 of CAYMIE010000037.1, forward strand.
CTGAATCTGATGTCCAAGAAACATCCACACTAAAGGATCAACTAATCCCAACCCAAGAAATCATTGCTAAGGCTAAGACGGCTGGTGTTAGCTTCGGTAATGGTAACCCATATGAACGTATCCGCCACCTTATAAAGCTGGAAATCCTACCTCATGCTACTCGCAAAACTGTTAAAGACCCCATTTCTGGCCTTGAAAAAACAGTTGGACACTTGCCTGAGTGGTCAGTTAAAAGGCTTGTCTACATTAACAAATTACATCAAGAAGGCCTAAATTTTGAGCAAATTGCCCAGAAAATCAGAAGGCTGGAAAAGACTAAGCTTGCCAGGCTGAGTGCTAAGGAACCGATAGCGCTTCCCAGCATTAGCTCTCAAACCGACACACAAGCTAAACCCAGTATCAACTTCTTTCCCAAAATAGGTGTTTCTGAAAAATACATCGACAGAAAGCTTGAAGAGTACCAAGCAAACTTCCATAAAATCCTTGACTATAAACTGGCTCAAGTTCCTCTTGATATAGGCACAACTCTATTAGATTTCAAACCTAAAAATAAACTTTGGGTATATGCCAGAGGCTTTGCAGTCACCACATCCTTGACCATCCTACTGTCAATCGGCATTATTTCAGGCAGGAATTATTTCATTGGTGATCAAGATGAGAACATCCAACAAGATCAAAACATATCAAGCAATCTATTGGGCCAAGTGCTAGCCGCCTCATCCGATGATCACAGGCTGTATATTGATGCCGATACCCAAGTTTCCGGTACAACCTTATTTGCCGAGAATATTACCGCACCCAATGTTTTGTATGGAGCAGTTGCAGGAACCGGTATTACAGTTTCAACAGGCCAGACTCCAGCTATTGGCTTGGATACGACAGCTGTAGTTACTGCAGTCAATGACTTAGCGGGTACTTTAACAATCACTGGTTCAGGTTCAACCTCGATTTCAGCCTCAGGTTCTACTATCAACATCTCTTCAACTGACAATAACGCCGGTGGCGATATTACGGCAGTTTCTGCAGGCAACGGCTTAACCGGTGGTGGCACTTCAGGTGACATTTCACTGGCTGTCGCCCTCACTTCCTCAGGTACCACTTCAACAACCTCCTCAGCTTCCGGCCTCCAATTCTCATCAGGCTTAAGCTTACTCCGAGGCTGCTCTAACAGCCAGACACTCGCTTGGGTCAGTACTACATCAACTTGGGATTGTGGCGGCGGTTTCACTGGCCTTACGCTGGCCGGTGACTCCGGAATCAGTCAAACAATTTCCGACGGCGATACCATTACCGTTGCCGGTGGAACAAATGGTATTGACACTGTTGCCGGCGCCACCGACACAATCACTATTAACTTTGATTCAACTGAAGTCGGCACCACAACTTGGGGATCAGGTTCATCTATCGCTTGGACATTCAATGCAGGTGCAACAGATCCTGTTTTAACATTTGACAGCAATGCTCTGACAATCGGTTCGGCAGCCACCATTACCGCCACCGCTGTCACTGCCTTTAACTGTACCGATTGCCTTGACTTTGATGATCTGGAAAATACTCTCGATCTTGATGAAAATACCGAAATAAACCTTTCCACCCTCAACCTAACCTTTGATCTTGATTCTAGTGGTGTCTTGCAAATCCAAGACGCCAGTACAAACTATTGGGTTTTTGATGATGATTCTACTGTCGATGTCACTTTCCCGGCAGCCGGCCAACTAGCGGTCGATGCTTCAACAACAGCAAGCACATTAACCACTGTAGGAGTTATTGATCTTAACATTACCTCCAACACTAACAACAACCGTGGTATTGATTGGGCTTATACTTTTGGAGCCGGAATCAACAGTCGGGGCTACGGACTCTATGGCGCATACACAACATCCGGCACAAGCGTCAATTACAATTACGGAATTTATCACCTCTTAACTCACGATGTTTCCGGCGCTAAATTTAACTACGGCATTTACTCGGACATGGACATTAGCACAACCTCGGCAACTAATAGTTATGCGGGCTACTTCAATGTCAACTCTGATGCAGCAGCCGCCAGCAATACCTTTTCTCTCTATGGAGCCAACGTCCACAGTGGGGCTATTTCAGGAGGAACGAAGAATGTTTATGGGATCTACGCAAATGGCGATGCCGACAGCACTGCTTCCGGAGGTACCTCCAACGCTTACGGAGGCTACTTTGTCGGTGACGGCGATACCGATGGTACGGGCACAGCCTATGGCATTTATACAACAGCTTCTGGAGGAGATACCAATTATGGACTTTACTCCGCAGCTGGCAAGGCAGCTTTTATTCTGGGCGCTTCCGACAAAGTCTTCATCGACGCCTCAACTACGACCAATACTTCAATAACTGGTGTTTTAGATATAAATGTAACTACTCTAGAAGATAATGCCCGAGGAATAGACCTAAATTTTACTTGGAACAATAATGAGCTAACCAGTAGCGGCTATGGGATTTTTACGACCATCACCCGAGCAAATAGCAACCTTAATAATCTATATGGGAATTATATAGATTTTAATGATGCCATCAGTGATCAAGGGTACAATTACGGCCTTGTTGCCGACATAAATACCACAGGCGATACTGCTGGTTGGAAACTGGCCTACGGCATCTACTCCGATGTTACCAATGACAACACAACAACTGCTCAGGGAATAAGAGCTACCCACGGAGGTTATTTTAAAGCCACTGGCTCAACAAGAGGAACTACTTTTGCCTATTCCGTATTTGCCGCTGGTGCTTTTGGTGCAGATACAGGCTTTGGTGTTTATGTTGGCAACGGTACATCTACAACAAATTACGGTATATATTTGGTTGACCAAACTGGAGGCACTTCCGACTTTGGCTTAACAATAGCTGGTGCCGATACTCAAGCTCTATGGATTTCTTCTGATGCTAACACTACCGATGCAGCCAATGGCATTGCCTTTGGTTCATCCCGTGATACAAATCTTTACCGAAGTGGTACAAATGCCTTGCGGACAGATGATACATTTCAAGTCAGTGACGGATCAGATTATGTTTACATCTATACTTCCATCGCTGGTACCCCAAGAATCACGTTTAGAGACGATGCTAGTACTACCAGATTTTGCTGGGACAATTATTCTGGGACACAACGTCTTTTTAGCGCCACTTCTGACGATTGTTCTTCCGGAGGATCGGTGATATTGGCAATAAGCACCACCAACTTCCAGATTGATTTAGACGACACGACAACCTTCACCCAAAGACTTTGCCACAGCGGTAGCGATGGCGCAACCGGGTTTGTTGACATCGGTGATTGTGCGGCATCTGGTCAAGCAGATATTGCCGAATATTACGGTTCTGACGGCAGTTTAGAAGCAGGGGAAATCGTTATAGCAACAGGTGAAGCGCTTGAGACTGTTGGTATTGATGAAGTTGGCACTGTTAACAAAGCCTTTGTCAAAAAAAGTAATGCTACCTATCAATCGGAAATCATTGGCATAGTTTCCACTAACCCATCTCCAGAAATACTCTCTGATGGTGTATTCGAACCAGAAGCAAACCCTCTACCGATAGCCCTTGCAGGCCGTGTCCCCGTGAAAGTGAGCTTGGAAAACGGACCAATTGAGGTCGGTGACTACATTACGTCATCAAGTATTGCCGGTGTTGGTATGCGCGCAAGCAAAGCAGGCAGAGTAGTTGGCATGGCACTGCAATCATTTGATTGCAGTTCTGAGATCATAGATCATAGTTTGGAGCTTGATAATTCTCAAAATTCTACGAACTATGAACTACCAACTCAACACTCAAATTGCCAAGGGCAAATTGTGGTTTTTGTTAACCCCACCTTTTACTTGGGCACCAATCTGGCTTCCAATGGCTCCCTTAGTTCTCAACTCTCCACCTCCGAGGTGGAAGATTCCTACACCTCGGAGGTGTTACTGTCTGGTGACCAGATCAACTCTGACGGTACTGTCAATTGTCAGTTATCAGAGGCTAGTTGTGATCTTGACGGGCAGATTCTTACAGCACCGCAGGTCCTGAGCTTAGTCGAAGGACAGGTTCAACGATTGGTTGAAGATGAAGTTACCAAGCAGCTTGCTTCAAGTCCGATACCGGATCGGAATAGCAGTTCGGCAAATGAAGCTTCAGATTCTGCCAAACCGCCGGAAGCAACTGATTCGGCTGGTCTTGCCCAGCAGACCCAACAAACTCTTGACGAACTTGACTCATTGCTTTCCACTAGCAACTTACAACTGGACACTCTCGCAGTCACCGGCAACACTAACCTTGCCCAAACTCAGGTAGCCGGTACCTTTTCCCAAGATGGTACTTTGATAATTGACTATGGCAAACAGATAAACGTGTTAGGCTCAACTTTGTATCTACAAAACGACCCTCTCGCCGGTTGTTCAGCCTTCTCCGATCCCGTTTCGAAAAATTCTAACGAAACGGGATCGTCTTGCGCAAGCGGTATACTAGTTAATATTGGAACAGGTAAGGTGACCATCGACAACCAAGGAAACCTAGTTACCAGTGGCAAGCTTACAGCTAGCAGTGTCCAGACTAAAAAATTAGTAGTTTACACTGACGAAGGAAGTGCTAAGACAGTAGGCACGAGCTCAATATCCTCAGGCTCATCAAGCCGGAAAATTCTGACTGCAGCTCTCGAACCTAGCGCTAAGATCTTAATCACGCCAAGAACCCCAACCGGCGGTAAAACAATTTACATAAGCGAAAGCGTTGACTTTGAAAGCTTTACAGTTTCCCTTGAAAACGGTCCGGCAACCGGCGAAATTAGGTTCGACTGGCTAATCGTCAACACCGCATCCAACACCTCCGAGGTGGAAAATTCCTACACCTCGGAGGTGGATTAACTAAATTTAGCATACAGATACTTATGACTGACAAAACCGCATTTCTCACATGGTAGTAGAACTCATAGTTTAAGCACGTCAAAACTTGACACGAGCGTAATTTATCTGTCAAAATGATTATAAGAGGTTGTTTTTCTTTATCTTAATTTTTCTCGCATGGTGAAAATTATAGGATATAGGAAATAAGGGAAGCTAAACTAGGGCCCAAAACGTATGATTGGGCCAAAGAAGTTACCAAATTGCGATAATAGATTCCCACGGCCCACAAGCCGTAGTTCTCTCTTCTTTACTCAAAATTCGCCACGTCAAACGTGGCAAGTCGAGTTTGACTCGAAGCTTTATCTCCGTCCTAAAGACGGAAGGTTTTTCGCTCAGAATAAGCAGATCTCCACCAAAGACTTACTTTCTCCTGTTAAAACTTATCCTTTCGACTCTGCCGTAAAAATTCCATCCTCTCCCAACTTACAAATTTCAGAAATTTCGTTATTAGCAAAAAAATTCTTACAACCCGGGAATTTACAAAAATCAAATAATCAAGATTTTGCAAAAATCAATAACGGGGATCTCGCGACAAACGACATGAATCATTAATAAATCTAAACAAAAAAAACAATCTGCATGGAAAGTTTTCAACAACAACTGACAACTGACAACAAACAAC
>CAYMIE010000038.1:0-8002 GCA_964390405.1 uncultured Gammaproteobacteria bacterium
CTCGTCGAACCGGTTGATCAAAAATTCACAGTCAATAAAAAAATCTTCAACGCTAGCAGCCAATCAGTCGAAGTTGCCTATAAGCCAGGAGTTATGAATCCGGAAGTAGCTTCAATTCTAAAAGTTGCTTCCGACCTTAATATAAAACTCGCTGCTGCCGACTCTTCATTTGAATACGCCTTTTTCGGCAAGCTGTCTAAACTTCAACTGCAGGAAATTATTAGTCGTTTTCTTGTCAACGAAACAGTCGAATACATTGTCACTAAAAAACCAAAAACATTATTAATTTCCGGCAGAACTCCGAAGGTTCAAATAATTCCGATTAGAAAATTATCGGATCGCAAGCTTCTAGATTTATCTACTAATCGCCTCTTTTTAAATCTCGATGAAATGAAAGTCATCCAAAATTATTTCAAAGGTGAAAATCGTGACCCAACTGATTGCGAAATCGAAGTTTTGGCCCAAACATGGTCGGAACATTGCGTGCACAAAACTTTCAAAGCCAATTTAATAATTGATGGCCAAAAGAAAACGCCGTTCTTTGATCGTATAAAATCAACGGCCAAAAACAATAAAAAAATAATTGTATCTGCCTTCGACGATAATTCCGGCGTTATTGATTTTTATGACGGTTGGGCAATTAACGGCAAAGGCGAAACTCACAATAGCCCATCAGCCATCGAACCATACGGCGGTGCTATGACGGGCTCCGGTGGAGTATTTCGTGATATTGCGGCAACCGGACAGGGGGCAAAAGTTATTGCCTCAACCGACATATTTTGTTTTGCACCCCCCAATTTGCCTTCAAACAAAATCCCCCCGGGCTGTCTGCCGCCAACCTATTTGCTCAAGAAAGTGGTTGCCGGCGTTCGTGATTACGGCAACCGCGTCGGCATTCCCACCAATAATGGTTCTGTCCATTTCCATGAAGATTTCCGGGCCAAACCAACTGTTGCGGTTGGCTCTTACGGCATAATCCCTAAGAAAAATGCAATTAAAAAATCACCAAAAGTTGGCGATTTAATTTTAACGATAGGCGGAGCTACAGGTCGTGACGGTATTCATGGAGCCACTTTTGCTTCCGGTGAAATGACTCATGAGACCGGCGAAGTTCTAGGCTCGTCTGTTCAAATTGGCAATGCCATTGAAGAAAAAAGGATTATCGATGTTGTAATTGCCCTAAGGAATAAAAATTTAATTCGCTCAGTTACCGATTGCGGTGGCGGTGGTTATTCTTCGGCCATCGGCGAAATGGGGGAAAGTGTTGGCGCCCGCGTTTATCTGGAAAAAGCACCTTTAAAATATTCAGGCCTGGCGCCCTGGGAAATATTTTTATCTGAATCTCAGGAACGATTAATTTTGGCGATCGACCCCAAAAATCTTAAAAAAGTCCAAAAGATTTGCAATCTCTACAATGTTTCCGATTCAGTGCTAGGTAAATTTAATGGATCAAAAAGGCTGGTTGTTACTTATCTGCCTGCCGGCAGGCATGGTAAAAATCAGACTGTCTGCAATATGCCGATGGAATTTATACACGGAGGTTTACCTCAGAGAAACATGGTTGGCAAATCAAAAACCGTCAACATCAAAGAAAAACTTCCCGGTAAACCAAAAGATCTCTTGTCAATCTTTCTAAAAATTCTTGCAAACCCAAACGTAGCTAGCAAAGAACCAATTGTGCGACAGTATGACCACAATGTTCAGGGATCAACCGCACTTCACCCGTTTGGCGGCGAAAATTTCGATGCCCCCAACGATGCAGTTGTGCTTCGTCCAATATTGGCTAAAAAGTATGGATTCGTTACAGCTCACGGGTTAAACCCAGTTCTTAACAAAATTGATCCGTACTTAGGCAGTGTTTGGGCAATTGCAGAAGCAGTATCCAACTATGTTGCGGTCGGTGGAGATCTCAAAGACGCTGCTTTAATCGACAATTTTATCTGGCCGTTTCCGGACGAAGAAAGTCTGGCTGACCTTGATAAATCAGTTGAAGCCTGTGTTGATGTCGCCAAGATATTAAAAATGCCATTTGTTTCCGGCAAAGACAGTCTCTCTTCAACATATAGATATCCCGACTCGCCTCTACCCGCAAAGATTCGTCGACGTAAGGCGAGTGGCAAAGTTTTAAAAATTCCACCAGTTCTTTTGATATCAGTATTCGGAAAAATTCCCGATGTTACCAAAACCGCAAGTTCTGATTTTAAAAAATCAGGATCGACCATCGTCTTAGTTGGCAAAAGTGATTTTAAAAATCTCGGAGGATCTACGTACTTTGATATAACTGGATCAAGTGGCAGTAATATCCCAAAGATCGATTTTAAATATTTGCCAAAGACTTTGCCTGCGATAACTCATGCAATTCAAAGTGGTCAAATTTTATCATGTCACGATGTCTCCGAAGGCGGCATGGCTACCACACTTTTCGAAATGTGTTTAGGAGGAAATTGTGGAGCACAAATAGACTTATCAATATTTTACAAAGGTTTCTCCTTTGTAAAGAAGTCAGAGAACACATCGGAGGTGAAATTACGTTCGGATTTTATTCTTTTCAGTGAAACTGCAGGGACCTTTCTTGTTGAAGTAGAACATGAAAAGACTGCCAAAAAATTATTTAAAGGCGTACCGTATGCGATCATCGGTAAAACAATTACCGATAAATCAGTCCGTGTAAATCAGAAATCGAAAACTATAATCAACGTGTCGGTTGAAAAACTTAAAGAAGCATGGCAGAAGCCAATGAAGGAGATTTTCAGATGAAGCCTAAAGTTTGTATTTTAAGATCAGATGGCACCAATTGCGACGAGGAGCTTTTTTATGCTTTTGAAAAAATCGGTGGCGCGCCCGAATATGTTCACATCAATGAACTAAGAGCTAAAAGCAAAAAGCTGAATGCTTATCAAGTCCTTGCACTACCCGGCGGTTTTTCTTATGGAGATGATGTTGCAGCCGGTAAAGTCTTAGCAATTGAGTTAACCAGTTTTCTCAAAGACCAGATCCAGGACTTTATTGTCAAAAGAGGCATTGTTGTTGGTATTTGCAACGGATTCCAGACACTTGTTCGAACCGGCCTGTTGCCCTTTAATGATCTTGGCAAGATGGAAGTTACTCTGGCGCCAAATGAAAGTGGCCATTTTGAATGCCGATGGATTAAGCTAAAAATTAACGACAGCAAATGTCTATTTTTGAACGGGTCTGATAAAACAATCGATATTGCAGTTAACCACGGGGAAGGAAAGTTTTACACGGACGATGCAACTTTACGAAAAATAAAAAACCAAAACCTCGTCGTATTTCAATATGTGGATAAGAGCGGAAATCCAACTCAATCATATCCGCAAAACCCCAATGGATCACAGGATGCAATTGCCGGCATTTGTGATCCAACTGGTCGAATTTTAGGTATCATGCCTCATCCGGAAAAATTTGTGGAGATTACTCAACATCCCAACTGGCGAAGATGGAAGTATAATTCAGATGGAGTGCCTGCTCGCCAAAGCCTTGGCGACGGCGGGGCCTTTTTCGAAAATATGATAGAATTCGCCAATCAATCATGATCAAAAAGATCACATACGCTCAGGTCGGCGACGACTACTACACCAAAGATCCCATAAATAAACTTTCACAAAAAGCTGCACGCGCAACTAGTATTAATCTCAAAAAAGTGGGATATGAGGAAATCTCTGATACTCGAGGCGAATCAGCGTTCGTTTGGAAACAAGGCAATATCCTCATGGCGTCTGTCATTGAGTGTTTAGGGACAAAAAATTTAATTGCCGACAGTATGCGCAAAATTAACGGAAAAACTTATTATGACATTATTGCCCGTGATACTGTCGCCACTTTTATCAATGATCTTTCAACTGTCGGTGCTAAACCTTTAGTGGTTCATGCCTATTGGGCTGTAGCAGATAATAGTTGGTTACATGACAAACCAAGGATGACCGATTTTATTAATGGTTGGAAGAAAGCCTGCGATCTTGCAGGCGCAACTTGGGGTGGTGGTGAGACACCGACGCTAAAGGGCATAATAACGCCTCAGACGGTTGATTTAGGCGGATCTGCTGTAGGAATACTCAAGTCTGAAAAGCGTCTTGTAACAGACCAAAAAATAAGAAATGGTGATAGAATTGTACTCATCAAATCAAATGGGGTAAATGCCAACGGAATTTCCCTAGCGCGTAAAGTTTCAGAAAAACTCCCCCAAGGATACGCAACAAAAATTAACAAAAATAAAATGTATGGAGAAGCTCTTCTTACACCGACAAATATCTATGCCAAATTAGTCCAGGATCTGTTAGATAATAATATCGACATTCACTATATCGTTAACATCACCGGCCATGGACTTAGAAAAATTATGAGGGCCAGAAAAAACTTTACCTACACAATAGAAAAATTATTTCCGCCACAGGAAGTTTTTAAGTTTATTCAAAAACATGCAAACATCAATGACTATGAAATGTATCAGACTTACAACATGGGTCAGGATTATGCAATTTTTGTCAATCAGCGTAACGTCAAGAAAGCCCAATCAATAATTTCCAAAAACAAATTCCAATCCCTTGACGCCGGTTATGTCTCCCGTGGCCCGCGCCAAGTCATCCTCAAACCAAAAAACATCACCTTCACTTCCGAAACTCTCGACCTTCGGTAACTACCTCTGCTGTACTTATCCTGCGAAGTTGGCTAAAATCCCCTTATTAATTCTAGTCACGAATAAGCAAAGTGGTAAAATAGTCGCCAATGACTTTAGATGAACTTATAGAAAAACTCCAAAAAATAAAAAAAATGGGATTTGTAAAAACCGTTCGTGCCCATCAAGGGGGTGTCGGCAATACTCTTGAATACTTATTGGAAGTTCCCGAAAATAATCTTAGATTACCTGATATAGGCGAAATTGAAATTAAAGCAAAACGATATGACTCGCAAAGTATGCTTACACTCTCATCTCGAGCACCGCAGAAAAGGGGCACTAACAAGGTTCTGTTTAAGAATTATAAGTATATTGGCACCGATGGAATATACCGCTTATATTCTACAGTTTATGGATCGCGTAAAAACACAAAGGGATTTGGAATAGACGTACAAAACGGAAAACTAGTGCTTCTCAATCCTAAAAATATAGAAGCGTTTTGGCCACTTGAAAAGCTCGATGACATTTTCAAAGAGAAGAGTTCCCAAATTGTTTTGGTGTTAGCTTATACTAAGGGCAGTATGGGTAAATCGGACGAGAGATTTCACTATGTAGAGGCTTATCTATTATCCGGATTGAATCTTAACAATACTCGAAATGCGATAAAAAGAGATAAACTGAAAGTAGACATCAGGATCGGTTTCGACTTAACAGGGAAACGAGCTGGAAAATATCACGACCACGGTACAGGATTTAGAATCAGCAAAAAGGATTACATTCACCTATTTGGCAAAGTTAAACAATTAATCTAATTATTTCGATGGCGGTTTCCAGAAGTCTAGAATATATTCAAAAGTAGTACCTAGAGTAATGTAGTTATTGGGCCAACCAAAAATGCCAACTCCATTAACTAAATTTCTCCTATCCCATATGATTGTATTTCTCAGTTCATACCCTACAGCCTCTAAAGCCTCAACTATGTAAATGTGAACTGGTATTCTTTTGTTTTCCCACCAAAGATCAGTAATATTAATCACACAATGGGCTTTTTCTTTATGAAGAGGTAATATTTTCTTGTAAATTTCCCCTATCGCTGTTGCAAATCGCTTAGGTTCCATTGTGCCAAGATCTCTCGGATTATTCGAGTATTGTTGAATTGTGCCATAGTGTTCATTATTACGCAGATTTCCTCTAATACTTTTATTCTTTCTTTTTCTGTTAAGCATATTCGCATAAGGTGGAGAAGTTACAGAAAGTGAAATTGAGTTAGGTTCCAAATATCTGTTGATATTTATTGCATCGGTGCAAATTGCTAATTGTTTTGTAGTCTCGTAAAGATTCATCTGCGAAAGTCTTGATGCGCAAAAATCAACATATTTTTTGCTTAAATCAAAACCGACAGCATTCCTATCAAGGTCTTGGGCAGCTACTAAAGTTGTGCCTATTCCAACGAAAGGATCAACGACTAGTTCCCCTTTGTGAGTAAATAATTCTACACATTTTTTGGGCAAGTTAATCGGGAAAACCGCTGGGTGAATACTCTTATCTCTTATGTCGCGTTTCCCATAAGAAAATTCCCAGATTGCTACTTGGCTCTTCATCCACTCTTTAGCATTTAGACAGTTAATATGGTTGCTTGGACAATTGCAACTTTTTTCAAAACCTATTTTTAATTTCTTATATTCAGAATTTACCTTTCGCTTGGGTATAGAAGCGAATTTTTTAACAGGAAATGAGGTATTTATAAAAGGGACAGCTTCAGACATAGTAATCTTTAATATCCATTTCGACAAAGATACTCATTTAGTATAATATAAACAGCTAAAATTTAGCTAATATAAAAATACGAAGAAAACCCGAAAATGTCAATACACCAAAATGTATAAAATCGGAAATGACATACTAAATCTGAGTATGGAGAAAGATACTGAAAATACTCCTACCAAGGGTCTATATTATTTATTTAAAGACGGAAAACTGACGGCAAAAGGACGTTTTGCTGAAATGAAATCGATGTTTGATAAAATAGTTTCAGAAAATAAATCAATGATTGAAGAGGCAACTAGAGAAATGAGAGAAGCGCCAGTTGACAACCAAACTCTTATAAGAAATTGGATAAATACAGTTTCAAATAATAGTCTATTTGGGGGAAGTACAATCAAACAAGCAAAAAATAAACGCTTTAGCAAGACGAAGTAATATTTCATGGCTGAAATCAAAAACATTAAATCTCGAAATAGGCGAGTAGAAATTTTCAAAACATGGTGGCTTAAAAATCAGAAGTAATCGAGTTTAATTAGAAGGCGATTCGGAAGGAGTTGCTTCTTCTTTTGCAACCATACAGGGTGCTAGTTTATCTTTTTCTTCAGCAGTAAAGTTTGTTGTGCCTCCGTCTGTTAGAAGCTTTTGAATCGCTTCTTGGGAAAGCGAGTTTTGCACGCATTCTATATTTACTTTTCCAACTCCGGGTAAATCTGTTTCGGTTGGCGCTTGAGCAGCAGAAGGTGCTTGCTGTTGGGGTGCGCCGCTAAATAATCCCTTGAACGCGCCTTGTTTAAAATTTGCAAAGATGAAAAGCAGAATTAAAATGCCAATGATTATCCAAATGATATTAAAAAGCAAACTCAGCGCTATTTTTATTTTAATTAAAGCAGACTTTTTATTTTCAATCTTTTTAATTGCCATAGTCCAATAGGCTATACTAGTGCTGAAATAAAATCAAGTATGAAGAAAAAAATTAATATTAAAAGACGGCCGGTTTATCACATGACTCAGCAAGGTCTTGATGATTTGAAAAGAGAAGAGGAAAATCTAATCAAACGTCGTCCCCAGGTTGTCATCAATATGTCTAACGCCCGTGAACAAGGGGATTTAAGTGAAAACGCCGGCTACCATGCAGCCAAAGAAGAGTTAGGCAAAATAGATTCGCGCTTAAGAGAATTAAATTACATAATTCGCTTCGCCCAAGTTACCACTTCTTCCGGTCAACCTCAGGTAAATATGGGAAGTACTGTAGAAATTGAAAGCGAAGTCGGCACAAATAAATTTACAATTGTCAGCGCAATGGAAGCAGACCCGACAAAAGGTAAAATTTCCGATTCTTCACCAATAGGTTCAGCTCTTCTTGGCAAAAAGGTAGGCGAAAAAGTAGAAGTACAAATGCCCGCCGGCAAAGCCTCATATAAAATAGTGGAAGTTAGCTGACTTTAGGTTGCTCACCTTACCGCTAAAAGGCTAAAATCAAAATGTGGATATAATTCTAGCTTTAACTATTGCCCTAACCATCTACTTAAGCTTCAGAGTGCTTGAAGGAAAATTTCCACAATTTAACTTCACAATTCTCGATCTAGTTCACGGAGGATTTGACAT
>CAYMIE010000039.1:0-7936 GCA_964390405.1 uncultured Gammaproteobacteria bacterium
ACTTAGCTGGCGCAACACTTGGTATTCAGTTCTTATCTGGCTTTTGGCATTTTTTATTGCGAGTTTTGTGATAATCCCTTGGTTTTATTTTGTACTGCCGATAACTATTACTTTGGTTACAATTTATTACTTTAAGATAATCAATCCTTTTAAAAATAAAAAAGGGAGGGTAAGAATTGCCGAAAGAGACCGGATTTTTATTTTTGGTTTAGCGGCGTCACTTTTTTGGTTTCTAACTATTACTGTTTTAAACGTTTTGCAAATTGCCGGATTTTATTATTTTGATTTCCTTTTTTACTTTTCCGATTTTCGAAACTGGTATCTATATGCACTAATTCTATTGGTTCCGGTTATTTATAGTTTAATTTTGGAAGGTGCCGCAAAACATAAAAGCAGGCATAAAGATAGAAATTCTCTGCTCCAATTATTTTATTCACAAAGACAAGCTAAAGCTTAAAAATTTTCTGGCAAAATATTAAAATTATATGGTAAGCTTTTATCATGCGTGATCTTGCTGGGCAAAGCTATCGGCGCACAACAAGCAGCAAAATATTAATTAATCGAAGCGCAGTCAGAGTTGCTTTACTAGTGGTTGTTATACTGGTAATTCTTTTGGTTGTTCGACGCGTACTTGGCGGCGGAGGGGTTATCGGCGGGTCTTCAATTGTACTTCGTGATGCACCCAAAGGACTGACGCCTATTGAGGTTCCCGGTCAAAACATAGCGATTGATGATGGTGCTGTGGATCTTTCAATTCAAAGTGCGACTTTTACAAATGTCAGCGGCGAAAGTGCTACGGCAACAGCAAGCCGGAAATTCGGAGACGGGTTATACAATTTAACTGTTAATGCGACGTTAGCAGATCCAGTTGGTAACGTTTACCAGGTTTGGATAGTGGGAGGAGACGAGCCGTATCTTGCCGGAGATATGCAGGGATTGGGTAAGAGTTGGAGTCTTAGTTTTAACGATGTTGACGATTATTCAAATTTAGACGGAATTTGGATAAGTAGGGAAATCACCAAACAAGACAACAAGCCCGAAAAGCATATTTTAGAGGGAAGTTTTTAGGTGAAAGTTGTAATGTGTTTCGGGGCATTTGACGGGTTGCACCCGGGGCATCTGAATTTTTTCGAACAGGCAAAAAAGTATGGCGACAAGTTAATTGTTTCGGTCGGGACAGATAAAAATGTCGAAAAGATAAAAGGCAAGAAACCGCTTTTTTCTCAAGTAGAGCGTTTGGCCCTTATCGACAATTGTAAGATTGTGGACAAAGCAGTAATCGGGGCAGAGGATAATTATTTCGAAAATATTGCCAGCTATGAGCCGGATGTAATTTGTTTGGGATATGACCAATGGGCAAGAGAAGAAGATGTCAAAGAGGGCTTGAGAGATGTTGGCCTTGTTTCTTGCAAAGTAGTAAGGCTGAAGCCATATGAGGAGAAAAGAGCGAAATCTACCATTATTAAAGAAGAGTCTGTTGATTTCTAGCTCCTTTTCAATTTTTTGGCTTCAAGCGCTTCTTTGTGTTTTTTGGAAATTCCCTTTTCTTTGTGGCGAACCAGAGTTATTTTGGCACGCTCAACAGCTTTGTCAACAGCCTTATCAATTTGGCGCTCGCTATCCTTAACTACAAAGTCACGGCCGACCATGTCAAATTCAAGCTCGCAAAAACTTGTATGGTTTTGAGTGCGGTGGTTTTTTTCAAGAGTTAGCCGGATAGTGACAAGTTTTATGCCCGAGTGAAATTTTTCGAGCTTTGAAACCTTGTCTAGGGCGTAATCTTCTATTTTCTGATCTTTGAAATGAATTTCGGCAATCTTAATTCTCACGAGGTTGTATTGTACTAATATTGATTTTTAATTGTAAACCTTGTAGCCTACAATTTGGATTCTCAACACTAATTACTTTATACTAGATACATAATACATAACAATGTTTGATAAACTTCAGCAGTTAAAAGATCTTAAGAAGATGCGCGATGAGGCGATGGCGATTCAAAAGGCGCTGGACGCGGAAACAGTGGAGGTTGAAAAAAGAGGAGTAACAGTTAAGATTACTCTTGCCCAGCGTGTAGTTTCAATTGAGTCAAACGGAAAAGGTGATGAGGATATTGCCGAAGCCGTTAACGAAGCGGTAAAAGAAAGCCAAAAGTCGGCTGCCAAAAAGATGCAGCAAATGGGCGGATTTGATTCTTTAAAAGGTATGATGGGCGGCGGAAGCTAAATTCTTCAAATTGACCCTCGATCACTGATATACTTCTATTAGGCTAGTGATGAGTTTATCAAGTACTTGTTCTGAGTTTATCGAAGGATGAAAGTTCCAAAGAGTGTGCAGGATTTAATTGAAGTTTTTGAGCAGTTGCCGGGCATTGGTCCGAAAACCGCTGCCAGACTCACCTATTATTTGCTGCATGCGCCGGACAATTTATCCGAAAGACTTTCGGAAGCTGCCGGAGATATTAAGAAAAAAACTAAAATCTGTTCTGTTTGCCAAAATATAACGGAAGTTGATCCTTGCGATATTTGTGAGAAGGATAATCGGGATAAATCGATAATTTGCATTGTCGAGGACCCGCTGGATGTTTGGGCAATTGAAAAGAGCGGCGGCTTTAATGGTCTTTATCATGTGCTGCATGGAGTAATTGCGCCACTTGATAATATCGGACCGGAGGAGTTAAAAATTCGCGAGCTAATGATTCGAATAAAAAAATCTTATTCCGATAGTCCGAATCAAGGTCAAACCTTAAAAGAGCTTATTCTGGCAACGAATCCTTCTATGGAGGGGGAAGCAACTGCAATGTATATTCAAAGACTTGTTAAACCCTTGAAAATTAAAACGACCAGAATTGCGCGGGGAATTCCAACCGGAGCTGAAATTGAATATGCGGATGAGATAACAGTCAGGCGGGCTTTTGAAGGCAGAATAGATTTTTAATGACCTCTTTGGCTCTTTTGTTTCCTTTGCACCCTCTATTTAAGTACAATTAAATTATATCAGCAGTTCACCTTGGCACCTTTCAGTCATGCCAAAGGTGCTCCTCTGATATTTTAAAAATAAAATGGATGCAGGTAATGTTGCTTCAACTGTTGCCGAAAGTGCTCACCAGGCAGGTAGTGGATTGGCAGAAGAGCTTAAAAAAATCGGCAAGAGTGCCTTCTCGCAACTTCTGGGCCACAGCGACAACGCTGATCTCAAACATAATGACATTAAGGAACTTGCAAAAGCCGATGATAAATTCAGCGAAGTCGCGGTAGAAGAGCAAAAAGTAAAGGTAAAGGCAATATACGAAGAGTATTATTTAAGAAAGAAAAAGCAGGAGCAAATGGAAGAGGCGAGGGAAAAACAAGAGGAAGAGGCGGAAAAACTTGAGGAGTTAAATGAAGTGCGAGTGGTGGCCTCGCATAGGACAACCAGTCCACAAATTGCTAAAACCAGAGCGGAAATTGGCAGAAATTATGGTCAGGAGTGAGTAGTTTTAGTGGAAAACTCTGCGATCCACTGATTAGCCGTTTTTTCGGGAAGTCTAACAGAAACTATGTGGGAAGCAGATTCTTTAAGCGCAGCCGCTTTCTCGACAGGTACAATTTGATTAATTTCTGCATAAGAAGGGGCATCATGTCGAGCCGTTAGAGGTTTAGTTCGAATTTTTAATTCTTCAATTTCTTCGTTTGTACAAGGATTTTGAGAGCCATTTCGGCAACTCCAAGCCGTTTTTATAAATTGCCTAAAATTTTCTAAATATTCATTTCTGGCAGATACTGGAGGGATAGCCCAGACGCAGCTCTGAGGTCTGAAATCTGGATCATAATTGTGGTTGGCTTCATGGAAGGTACCTTCCTCATTAAAATTGATAAAATTTAAAGCTACCACTCCAAGTAATCCAGAACCTTTGTCTTCTGTTATGAGAGGAAACTCTACGAAAATGTCATTTTCGGGAAGAAGCTCCCAGATTGGTCGCAGAGTCCCTTGAATTTCTGCTTTTCTTTTAGGATTAAATCTTTCTCCTCTAGAGGTATCAACTGCTAGAAGTGGAATAACCGTATGACCAAGAGTTTTAAATGCGCTGGTAATGTCATTGGCAGCTCTGCCGGAAATTACTGTATCTATGAGTATTATTTGTGCGTCTTTACTGACCGGATAACTTTCTAAAGATGTGACAATATTTTTAGGGTTTAATTGTTCTGGATCGTCTGGTATTTTGTTTAATTTTTCCATTAAAAATTTGTACCATTCGAGATCATGAAGTCCAAAATCGCGGCCCTTAACGATTTGCATTACAGATCTGGCACAAGAGTTTCTAAGTTCTCTAGCGAGAGTTTCGTCGTCTGCAGTTTCCAAAGAAACGTCAGCTGTGAAAGGGAATAATAAGACATCTGCTGTAGTTTGATCATCAGGTTTTTGTGGGCTTTGTTCTTCTAAGAAGTCGAAAATTCCCTTTGGGTAATATCGTGCGTTACGACTTGCCAAGTACGAACCTTCACCATGGAGCTCGTTCAAGAATCTTCTTGCTAAAATAAAAATAGGCACAGCGCCTCTTGAAGGAATTAGAATTACAGGTTTTTTCCCAGATTCAGCGACATTTCGGATAATTGTGTCGAGTCTTATTGCTATTTCTTCACAGCCCTCAATATATCTCTCGATATTTTCTCGGTTTATTTCTTTGGATTCCGGGCGACTTTCGTCAATTTCGGCAGGGGATCTCATTCGGTCTCTAGCCATAATCTTAGCATGATATCAGAATTAAAAGGCAGAGTCAAAACTATAAGCTCAACTTCATGATTTGTTACAATAATAGCGTGTTAAAACTATATAATTTTCTTTCCCGAAAAGTTGAGGGATTTAAATCATCAGACGAAACTGTTGGTCTCTACACCTGTGGTCCGACGGTTTATGACTATGTGCATATCGGTAACTGGCGAACCTTTGTGTTTGAGGATGTTTTAAAGCGAACGTTGCTTTTCGATGGTTATAAAGTTAAGCATGTAATGAATCTGACCGATATTGACGACAAGATTATAAAAGGGGCAAGAGACAAGGGTATAGGGATTGGTGAGCTGACAAAAAAATACACAGACGCTTTTTTTGTCGATCTTGAGAAACTCAATATCTTAAAGGCCGATGTTTATCCAAAAGCAACAAGTCACATCAGTTCAATAGTTCAAACTATTGAACTATTAATCGGAAAGAAATTTGCCTACGTCAGAGATGGTTCGGTTTATTTTGCAATCTCTAAATTTAAAGATTACGGCAAACTTTCCGGTGCCAATGTTAAGGGCGTAAAAGCTGGAGCTAGGGTTGATGTTGATGAATATGATAAAGAAAACCCTTCTGATTTTGCACTTTGGAAGAAAGAATCGACGGATGCTAAAAGTCGCAATGAAGCCTTTGATTCACCTTGGGGAGTTGGTAGGCCCGGTTGGCACATTGAATGTAGTGCCATGTCTTTAAAATATCTGGGTGATGCATTTGACGGAGATACATTTCATCCCGAGCGAAGTCGCGGGATTGATATTCATACGGGTGGAGTTGATTTGCTGTTTCCCCATCACGAAAACGAGATTGCCCAAAGTGAAGCAGCAAGTGGCAAAAAATTCGTCAATTTTTGGCTTGAGGGAGAACATCTTTTGGTAGAAGGGGAAAAGATGGCTAAGCGATTGGGAAATGTTTTTACATTATCCGATATCACCAGAAAGGGTTATGATCCTTTAGCGCTAAGATATCTGTTTTTAACGGCACATTACAGGAGCAAGTTAAACTTTACATGGGAAAGTTTGAAGGCTTGCCAAAATTCCCTTAACAATTTAAGGCGTGAAGTTTCTATGTGGGATGCACTGAAGGTCGGTCGTTCAGACTCCCTCGGGACTGAGTCCTCGGGACGAACGTCTGAGAGTCTTCAGACTCGAATGAGCTGCGCTGAATATGAGAGTGATTTTAAAAAAGCGATTAACAGTGATCTGGATATACCTAAGGCAGTTTCCCTGATGCGAAAAATGATCAAAAGTGATTACCCGACTCACGCCAAGCATCAGACACTATTGAAAATGGATGAAGTTTTGGGTCTAGGTATTGCTAGTGTTAAGAAAGCAGCCTTACCTAAAGGAGCTAAAGAATTAATAAGTGAGCGCGAAGAGTTGAGAAAGAGTGGTAAATTTAAAGAAGCAGACGAGATCCGCGGAAGGTTAATTAAAATGGGGGTAACGATTGAAGATACAAAAGAAGGATCTATCTGGAAACGAGCACATTCGACAAACTCAGTACAAGCAAAATGATTCAACTTGCAAAAGTAGTTAGTCGTGACGAGGGACAAATTAAGGCCCACGAACTTCTTTTAGGACTTGTGGGGCAAGATACATTGCTTGTTCTTTCTGGCGGAGGCTCAAACGATTACAAAAAGATGATTGTGGACCATGCCGATATTAAACCTGCCGAAGTTTGCATGGCAGATGAACGCTATGGTTTGCCGTTTCACAAAAACAGCAACGAGTTACTGGTTAAAAATTTTGGGATGATTGATTATTTGGCAAGCAAAAAAGTTAAGTTCCATAAAATTTTAGACGGAAGCAGCATTGAGCAAACCGAACGAAATTATGACCAGACTGTTCGGACGCTACTTGCCAAATACAAGGAAAAGGTAGGGATTATGGGTGTGGGTGCCAATGTCCATACAGCCGGCATATTTCCGCACTCAAAAGCTTTGAGGACTCCGGCATATGTAGTTAGTGAAGTGGTGGATGACGAGTATCCGCAGAGGGTGACGATGACTCTGAAGGCTCTTGGCGAATTCACAAGTTTTGTAATTATGATGTTTGGCGCGGAAAAAAAAGAAGCTTTGTCAACAATGTTGAACATTAGCGAAAACGATATTCAGAAATATCCGGCGGTATTTTTTAGGAAGTGCCGGGCAATTGCTCATTTGGTGACAGACATTACCTTATAAAATTAAAAGTAAAGAATGGATTTTAATTTTGCTATTGGAGTGATTGGTTTATTTTTGTTGCTGATAAGCTTTATATTAAATTCAATTAAAAAGTTGAATCAAGAATCTTTCAATTACAATCTTATCAATCTGGGGGGGGCGGGCTTTTTAATATATTATGCTTTTACGATCGATAGCTTGCCGTTTTTAATACTTGAGTCTGTTTGGGCTGTGTTTGCAGGTTACAAAGTTATGAATATTTTTTTTACAAAGGGAATTAAATGAGAATTGGATTTGTTGGACTCGGGAAAATGGGTGGTCGGATGGTTATCAAGCTGCTTGAAGGCGGGCATGAGGTTGTGGTTTGGAACAGGACAGAGGAGAAGGTTTCAGCGCTCAGCGCTCAGGTTTCAGGTTTTAGGTTAAAGGGCAAGTTGATTGCTGCGGGTTCTATTGAGGATTTAGTTAAAAAGTTGGAGAAACCAAGAATAATCTGGTCAATGTTGCCAGCCCGTTCGGCAGGCTCAGGGTCAGAGACGGGAGACGCTACGCAGGAGATCCTCGATTCCTTCGATAATACTCAGGACGGGCGAGTTGAGAGTGACATCGAGGCTGGTGATATCCTGATTGATGGTGGTAATGCGCATTATGCTGATTCTCAAAAACGATATGGATATTTCAAATCAAAAAATATTAAATTTTTGGGGATTGGGGTTAGTGGCGGGGTAGTTGCCGCCCGTGACGGATATCCCTTGATGGTCGGAGGAGACAAAAGCGCTTATGATCATATTAAGCCAATATTAGATACACTGGTTAAACCTTCCGGCGGTCATGAGTATTTTGGTGAAGGCGGAGCAGGACATTTTGTGAAGATGGTCCATAACGGCATTGAATACGGCTATATGCAGTCAATTGGTGAGGGGTTCGGGGTTCTTTCTAAATCTCCTTACAAATTAGATTTAGTTAAAGTTGCCAGACTTTACACAAAGGGAACTTTGGTTTCAGGATTTATGATGGATC
>CAYMIE010000040.1:0-464 GCA_964390405.1 uncultured Gammaproteobacteria bacterium
AAGAGCTAAACAAATACAAAATATGGATATACAGTTCGCTACCCAAAAGAGTGGCTAGTATTCGGAGGTGATAGTTTTCAATATAACGAGCTTTGTGAAGAGAATTCCACAAGCAAGATTCACATAGAGTTCACGACAGAAAAAATCACAAGTTGCGGACATATGGATGGAGAGATCGATTCGAGCACTCAATTTGCAGTGTATGTTTTTAGCAATCCTGCGACAAACCCAGTAGACACCCTAACAAAAACAGAACCAATAATCATTAGTGGAAATATAAAAGCTACAAAAGAATATTATACTCAAAAATCTCAACACCCCACTGCACAAGCGACTAAGATAAAATTCGTGCATGAAGGAGAAGGATACACTATTTATTTAAAACAAAAAGATAACATAGGCAATTATAACCCAATCCTTGACCAAATCCTCTCGACATTTCAGTTCATAAACTAGAAGCCATT
>CAYMIE010000040.1:474-7815 GCA_964390405.1 uncultured Gammaproteobacteria bacterium
GGTCGAAGACTTGACTGAGAATCTAGATCCTCGCATCCGCGAGGATGACAAAGAGGGTTTTGAGATGGGCTCTAGTATCTAGTATTAAGTATTTTGTTATAGTATGAGATTCTTCCCCCGCCATGAGGGCTCAGAATGACAAAAGAAAGAATTTGACACGAAGTGTATCAATTGATATACTTCACTCAATTGCATGACAAAAACAGTTACAGCTATACAAGCCAGAAGAAACTTAGGAGAAATATTGAATCGTGCCTACTACAATGGCGAAGAAACGATCGTGGCAAGAAAGGGCAAAACGATTGCCAAAATTGTCCCTCCTTACGTCAAAAAGACCAACGTAAACTCTATTCTCTCGTTTGCAGGTATTCTTTCAACAAAAGACGCCGGTATCATCAAAAAATCCGTAAAAACCGGCAGGGAAAAATCCTCAAGAGAAATTAGCTCTTTGTGAAATATCTTCTTGATACAAACATATTAATCGATTTCTTTAGAAACGAACCCAAAGCTGTTAAGTTAATCGCAAAAATAGCGCAGGAAGGTTTTGTAATCAGTGTAATTACGCTTGCTGAGTACTTAGTAGGGGCATACAAATCCACTAGTCCCGAAAAAAATATTCAGAACTTCGAAAATTTCCTGAACTCAAATGATATTCCTGTAATCGAAATTGACCAAAATATTGCCTACAGCTATGCACAAAATATGTCAACTCTGGAGCAAAAAGGGCAAAAAATCTCCGGATTTGATATGCTGATTGCGGCAACCGCTATCTCGAAAAAACTAGTTTTGATAAGCGGCGATAAAGCTTTCGAAAGGATCAAAGAATTAAAAACTATAACCGGAGTATGAAAACAACAAAATTCATGCGCAGAGGCTTTGCACCAATAATTATTATTGCCTTAATCGCCGCTTTCCTTATCGGCATCGCCGCAACCGTTGGGTATTTTAAGCTCACACCCAAACCAACAACTACTCCTCAATCCACCTCAACGCCAGCCGACTTGTCCTCCGACCTGTCCGCCAAAGATTTATCGTCGGTGGAAACGCAAGTGTTGGAAGACAAAACAGCAAATTGGAAAACATTCTCAGATAATAAATTTGGGGTGTCTTTTAAATATCCGCCCAGCTGGAAAATCAAATTACCTAACACGGATGCAATGTGTAATGAAGATACAATTTTTCTTGGCTATAACAGTGAAGCACTGGGTGGTTGTGGCTCTAGCAATTTCGCGCTAGTGACAATCTCAAACGGGGTAAGGGTAGGTTACGGAGGTATATCTGGATGCGAAAATGAAAAAACAATTAAGAGTTTAATAGGAGGTAAACAAGCTTTAAAGTGCGAATATGAAAATTCTTCATTTTTTAAAAAAAGAATTGAATATTATTTTCCTGAAGATAAGTTTGCGATACTATACACTCAGCAATCCAATTATACAGATCAACAAACAATCTTTAACCAAATCCTCTCGACATTTCAGTTTCTAGAGTAAATTTTCTTGACAATAAAACGTCAATAACATAAAATATCTATTGAAATGGACGCACAAACAACCATTACACCGAAATTTCAAGTTCACATTCCTGTTTCTGTTCGCAAAAAAGCAGGGCTAGTTTCTCATGGAAAAGCGTTAATTAGAGCTGAAAAATCTAAAATCATCATCGAACCTATAAAATCTAAATTCATGTCACTTGGAGGAAAATATAAAGTTGCTAAGCCAATCCCTGCAGAAAAAATCCGCGACTACATAGATTACTCCCGGTAAATGACTAAAATCTTCATCGACACGAGTGTTTTTATACGTTTCTTGACCCAAGACGACAAAGAAAAATTTAAAAAGTGCAGCGAACTTTTCGAACTAGTTGAAGAAGGAAGAATAAGACCCTATTCATCAAATATCGTAATACTCGAGATTCATTATGTATTAACCAGAATTTATAATTTTGCCAAGAATCAAGTCATACAAGATATCGAAAACGTGCTTTCTTTAAGAAACTTAACTTTAATCGAAAAAACAAAAACCAAAAAAGCGCTGATCCTATACAAAAAACATAGTATTAAATATGCCGACTCCCTAATTTACAACCAGGTACCCGATGGAGTAACGCTAATAACTTACGACCACGAATTCTCGAAGCTAGAACCAATTACCAATTTGACTCCTGCAAATTTTATTGACTCTCTAAAATAACCATGCCATGATAAGTTTATGCAGAGAGCTTTTGCACCGATAATAATAATCGTAGTAATCGCCGCTTTCCTTATCGGCATCGCCGCAACCGTTGGGTATTTTAAGCTCAAACCCAAACCCACAGCTCCAACTTCTCAAGTCCAATCAAGTCCAACGCCAGCCGACTTGTCCTCCGAAACGCAAGTATTGGAGGATGAAACAGCAAGCTGGAAAACTTATACGAATAGAGAGTTTGGATACTTTCTCAAATATCCTAACGACTGGGCTATTCAAATTTCAGAGCTAAAGAACTTACCAAAACCCCAAGATATACCTCAAGCACAAAGAGACAAGTATATTTATAACTCCGATGCTAGCATCGGTTTTATTCCTCCTGAATCAAAAAAAACAATGTACGGAGCGTCGTTAGTTATCGGGGTACAGAATAATTCCAATAAAACATCCATAAAACAGTGGGTCGATAATTATCTAAATGATTTGGGGTTGAACTATACTGGCAAAAGAGAAACCATTGTCATCAGTGGTTTGCAAGGTGAATTATTATCAAACCTGCCATCTATGAACGGGGAGGCTTATCACGTTTTTCTAACAAAAGGTGACAAAGCCTTTGAATTTATTATTGAGAATCCGGCTACTCAAACATTAGACCAAACCCAAGCACTAAATATGCTAAAGAAAATTCTTTCCACCTTCAAATTCGAGTAATTCTCTCTACGCTTGATAATAAGTTTGGTGAGTTGGTAAATTAAATTCGGCAAATAGAATTTTAGGCCTTCTGCACCTGTTGTCTCAACTGTTCCATAATCCACATTCTGGCAAGCGTTGTTGGACCTACGCCCTTTTCATGAGCTATTTCCCGAAGTTTTTCTATTGTTGTTTTGTCGAATCTAACAGTAATACCTTCTGACAGATTTTTTGTAAATTTTGCTTTTACAGTTTTAAATTCATGTTGATAGTCTGCCATATCATGTGTATCAAAGAATTTTGCCTCATCTTCACGGTTTTTAAATTCAGGTATTGTTTTCCTAGTTTGTGTCATTTTTCTTCACCTCCTTTTTGATTTAAGTATATCCTTATCAGTTTTTTACTTGCCTTATATGCAGTTACTGGATAGTACACATCTTTTTCTTGTTCCTTATCAAGAATTACCGCAAGTATTTTTCCGCTATCTGTTGGGCCAAAGACAAGTAATCTTCCTTTCTTTTCTTTTTGCACTACTGGATCAGTGTGGCAAACTTGTTCTACTTCTTCTGGAGTAACATTATGTCTTGCAATATGTGCTATGTTCCAGGCATCCCAGATAAGTCTGCGAATATTAATCACGTTCATATTGTAACACAATGCGTTACAATATCAAGTATTTGGGAGCAGTCTTTCAATCGGGCTGCTTGTCGGAGCCGAAAATAATGATATTATCAATATGTGCTAAATTTTGATAGCAATCAGGTTTACAAAACCCTTTCAGAACTTAATATAATTCCTCTAGAAAAACTCAAAGAGGCATTTAAAGAAAGCCAGACTAATAAAACGCCTTTTGATGAAATTCTCCTATCACGCGAGCTGATTTCCGACGAAAACTTAGGCAAGGTCATCTCAGAATCCATAAAAATTCCTTTTATCAATCTTTCTAAAGTGCATATTGCCGATGACCTCCTGCTTGTTGTTCCCGAAATCTTGGCTCGAAAATCCAATCTGATTGCTTTTGAAAGAGGTAAAGACGGGATCAAGCTAGCCATGAATAACCCTAAAGACGAAGAGCTCATTTCTCTAATTTCCAAAAAAACTGGTGAAAAAATTATCCCCTACTTTGCTACCAAACGAGATATTGCCAGCGCTCTCAAGGCTTATCAAAAAGAAATGCAAAGAACTTTCAACGAACTTTTAAATCAAAAAGTCGAAGAAGCAAAAAAGTCCAAAGAAAAAGAAGCGCCTATCTCCAAAATTGTCGATCTTCTAATAGAATATGCGTTCGAGAATAAAGCATCTGATATCCATATTGAACCGGAAGATGCAGATTCTTTAATCCGCTATCGAGTGGACGGCGTTCTTCATGATGTACTCCATCTACCCAAAGAACTGCATAATCAAATTGTCTCAAGAATCAAAATTCTCTCTCGCTTGAGGACTGATGAGCATTTGTCGGCGCAGGACGGCAAAATGCAAGCAGACGTTGGGGAAAAGCTTGATATTAGGGTTTCTATAGTGCCGATTGTTGACGGAGAAAAAGTTGTCCTAAGGCTTCTTTCTTCACATTCCCGACAGTTTTCCTTAGACAATTTAGGAATGAGTAGTGCTGACATTGCCAAGCTAAAAAAGGCCTACACAAAACCTTACGGGATTATTCTTTCCACCGGCCCTACCGGCAGCGGCAAGACTACCACAATATATGCAATTGTAAAAATTATTAATTCCCGGGAAAAAAATATCGCCACTATCGAGGACCCCGTTGAATACGATATCGACGGTGTAAACCAAATTCAAGTTAACCCCAAAACTAATCTGACTTTTGCAAAAGGCCTCAGGTCAATTTTAAGGCAGGACCCAGATATTATCTTGGTTGGCGAAATTCGTGACAATGAAACAGCGGGGATTTCGGTCAATTCGGCTATGACCGGCCACTTGGTTCTGTCCACTCTCCATACAAATAATGCTGCCACCACGCTGCCGAGATTAATTGACATGGGAATTGAACCGTTTTTGGTTTCCTCTACCGTTAACTTGATTATCGGCCAAAGGTTAATTAGAAGAATTTGTGTGAGTTGTCGCCAGTCAAAAACAGTTGCAGCAAGTGAACTCAGAAAAATCTTGCCCAAAAATTCAGCAGATCAATACTTAGAAAGTAAAAATGCAATAAGACTTTATCGGGGAAAGGGTTGCTCGGTTTGCCACAACACCGGATATCGGGATCGAATAGGTATTTTTGAAATATTGGAAGTTACTCCGGCTATTAGAGAATTAATTGAAAGTAAAGCAAGTGCTGCTGATATTGAAGAAAAAGCTGTTAAAGAGGGAATGCACATCATGCTTGAAGACGGCCTGGCAAAAGTTAAAAATGGAATTACAACAATTGAAGAAGTGCTAAGAGCAACTAAGGGGGAATAAGATCCTGCCCAAATGAAATCACTATCACTCTCAAGTTCGGAAAAATTAAATATTATTGAAAATTTAGGCACACTACTTACAGCCGGTATTCCAATTTTAGAAGCAGTCGACTCACTTCTTGAAGAAACTAAGGGCAATACCACGAAAATTTTAGAAACCTTAAAAGAAGACTTAAATCAGGGCAAAACCATTGCTTATTCTCTAACTCGCCACCCTAAAGCTTTTGATCCAATTACTGTTAATCTAATTAAAGCAGCTGAGGAAGCAGGAACTTTAGAAACAGCCCTAAAAGACCTGACACAGTCCATAAAAAAGGACATTGATTTTGTAAACATAGTCAAAGGCAGTATGGTTTATCCAATATTGGTTCTTATTGTTCTGTTTGCGGTCATTTTATTGAATCTGTTTTTTGTCATCCCCAGAGTCTCTCAGGTTTTCACTCGCCTGACTGTTCAAGTACCACTTCCGACTAAAATCTTAATATTTATCTCAAATTTCGCCAACGATAACTTAATTTACGTCATCGCTGCCTCAATTTTCTTAATAGCTACAACTATTATCACGTTTAAAGTAAAAAAATCTTTAATCACCAACTATGTTTTTGCCCTGCCACTCGTCTCAAAATTAATCATGGAAATCGATATCACCCGCTTCACCAGATCTATGTCACTTCTCTTAAAATCCGGCCTTCCCATAGATGAGGCCATAGAACTTTCAGAAGATGTAACCCAAAAAAGAGAAATTAAAAATGCGGTAGAAGAGTCTAGAAAACTGGTAGACGCCGGCAAAACTCTCTCGTCCGGACTCAAAAAACACAAAAAAGTAATTCCCGGCTTTATGATAAGAATTACCGAAGCCGGAGAAAAAAGCGGCACCCTTGAAAAATCCATGCAAGAGCTCTCAAATCAGTTTGAAGATCGCGTGGAAAACAGGCTGAAAACCTTAATCGTCTTAATTGAACCTTTTCTCCTTTTGGTAGTTGGTTTGCTTGTTGGTGGCATCATGCTATCAATTATCGCTCCGATTTATAATCTTATCGGCCAAATAGGCCAGAGGTGACTTAATGCCCACTGTTCACTTAAGCCCGCACCCCGCATGGCGGGGGAGGACCGCAAGCTTTGCTTATTCACTGTGCACTGTTCACTGGCGACAGAGTCGCCCCGGCCTTACCTTAGTCGAACTTCTCGTTGTCATGGGCGTTTTTGCTATCATTTTTTCCTTTGCAACAATTAATCTTTTAAAACCGCAAAAGAAAGCAAGCGTCGATGCCGCAGCTTCAACTTTAGTTTCCGACATCAAACAGCAGCAAGCCAAAGCTATGGCCAGCGACAGCGGGGGCTCTAGCAACTTACAAGACCATGGAATTTATTTTGAAAACAATCGCTATACACTTTTTCAGGGTTTAAGTTATCAGGCGGCAAATCCGCTAAATTTTTCTGTTGAACTTAGTCCTAATACAATCATTCTTAACAACTTGCCATCATCGCAAATTGTTTTTTCTAAAAACACAGGAATTTGGTCGAATTTTAATGATGTAACGAAAAGAATCGTAATAAGAAACCACAATCCCTCCGATCCAATTCCCCCCCCACCGACTGGTCCAATCTGCCAAGATGTTGATATCAATGACGATGGTGCAGTCTCTGCGGGTGATATCTTACGGGTCGCTTCTCAATTCCCTCCAGCACCTTACAATGTAATCTATGACATTAATAAAGATGCTAAGGTCAACTCGAACGATTCTTCAATAGCGGCTGGCTTCTTTGCCCAAACTTGCCCTCCACAACCTCAAACTTGGGAACAGAAAACTATTACCGTCAGCCGTTATGGAGGAATCTATATTAATTAAAAATGAAAAATTCAAAATTAAATTTCTTAAGGACTTACCACTTACCACTTACTCGTCCTGAGCGAAGTCGAAGGATCACTATTCACTACCAATTCGGCCAAAGCTTGATAGAAATAATTATTGCAATTGCTCTTGCATCCCTGCTGCTTCCGGCACTTTTAACCGGACTAGTTGCTTCCCGTGAAGGCAAAGCCCAAGAAG
>CAYMIE010000041.1:0-7763 GCA_964390405.1 uncultured Gammaproteobacteria bacterium
GGACTAACCCAATTTACCAATTTGCGGATAGAATCAGGAATAGTTAATTGTCCTCTGTTTCTAATAATGCTAACTGCTTTCATTCTCTCAGATTATAAGCAGAGCTTTTCTGCGAATAAACAAAGCTTGTAGTCTTCACTACGTTCAGATTATCAGAAAATCAGAAAATTATCAATGAGGAAAACTTCATGAGCGCCTTAGTGAACGACGCCCGAACCTATTATACCAATTTAGAAGCTAGTGAACTAGAATTCTACAGAAATGCTTATAAATTGGCTTAATAGGTGTATAATATGGCCTAAATCTGTCTAGAAAGGCAATTATGGTAGAATGACCAGACTTCTTAAATATACCTCTATCTCGCCGACGTCTACTTACTTTAGCAGGCTTAGGTGTTACTTATGAATTACTAACTTCTGCTTGTGGAAAAGAAGAACCCAAATATGAAGAAATATGGAGTTTTGGAATGGAAGGTACTAAATCACCAATAGATAATGTTATATATGGGGATGGTCCAATGGCAGTATATAAAGCAATAATCACAAAGGAAGGAATATTCATTGACCCTATGGTTAAGGAGAGTGAAGGTTTACCCACTCCAAATCTTGTATTAGATCTTAAAACTGGTAAAGTTATTGGAGAATTTGATGAGTATTTTAGGATGGAATGGTATTTTAACAATAGTATTTATAGTTGGGTTACTACTTCAAGATTAGATACCGTTTCAAAAAAAGTCGTTTGGGAACGGCGTGATGTTTTAGAACCCGAATTATATGATTCTGGTGTAATAAAAGGTAAATTTAGTAAGAATGTATACGTATTTATTGATGCGATTACTGGAGAAACGATTAGTGAGCCTAAACAATTGGGTAATTTAGTCAGACCTCGTCATATCCTACGTCATGACGAAATATATACAGAAACTTTCGATGGAATTAAATATACTTTTACACCTGTAGTGTACTCCGGAAAGTATGATACTTATGGAGGTCATGGGGGTCTTCCACCAGATATCGACTCGGGATATGGAATTACTGCTGAACGAGAAGTTTCTAAAAAATCAGGTTCTTAAAAATAAACCTTTCGTCGCTAAATAGGAAATTCTTGATAAAAAAGGGATAAATCTCGGCTCGAACCCAATAAAGAGTTACTACAAGGCTCCAATCGTTTCAATTCCTACGAAAGTAAAATCTTGAGCGGGTGAAGAGAATCGAACTCTCGTGTCCAGTTTGGAAAACTGGTGTTCTACCATTGAACTACACCCGCAAGAAACCTAGACATTTTACCAAAAAACCCCACCTTATACTAATTGAAATAAATTGTTAAATTTGCTATTTTAAACAACTAATGGCGCACGAAAGAGAACATCTCGCTTTACGGCAACATCTAGGCTTGCAAACAGCTAAGACGGGCCAAGACGTTATGAGGGTAGTAAGAAGTTTACCTGGAAGAGAAGGCCCTACTGACCCGGTACCTTTTATGCAGAGATATTTTGAAGTTGAGGGGATCAATGTTAGAACAGAAATAGTTAAGTATCCTAATAGTAACAAGGTTCTCATTCTTGCGCCAAATCATTTTAGTAGAAGGAGAGTTTTTACAACACAAGAATCATGGTACGCACTAGTACTAACAACACTGGCTGCTAAGCAGGCATGCATATCAACGTCACATGTAGCATGGTTTTCGTTAAGATTAAATTCACATAGACTCGAGAGGTTTGATAGAAAAAAGTTCAGGGAGACACAAAACGCAGCCATAAAGGCATTTCAATGGATTCCCGTTGAGCTAAATGGGGAAGGGAGATTGAAAAATCTAGGTGAAATGGCCGGGATAACAAAAAATGCCTCAGACAGCGGACAACACATTGGTTATTTCCCTGAACAGAAACCGTCTCATACATTAGACAGATACCATAACGCGTTTCCAAAATTTCTTAAGTTTATGCAGCTATTAGATCATCCAATCCAAATTATACCTACTAGCATTCACTTTGAAGGAAAAACCGGCCACGCTACGTTTGGATGTCCAATTGATTTTAATACAGATACAGATATCAATATCACTGCCAGATGCACTATGATTGAAATAGCCAGAAATTTACCTTCTAAACTTCGCGGTCACTATAAAAAAGCTGCAAGTTCTACAACAATCGGCAGGTGATCAGAAACTAAAACTTGCGGAACTTTTATAGACACAAGCCTAAAATGAGGAGAAACAAAAACGTAGTCAATTAAATAACCCCTTGGAGCAATTTTGTGGATCTTGGGATGGGTTGTCTGAACGACACTCGATCCAAGCATTAAATTGTCGGCAACTTTACTTATCAAGCTAACAGTTTTACTGTCAGGTGTATTATTTAAATCCCCTCCAAGAATAAAAGGGACTTTTAAAGAACCTAAATAGTTGGCAACCAGCCTTGACTGACGCAGAGTTTCTGCCGTGTCAATTGGCGGAGCAGTCCACGCTCCGTGCCAGCTTAGTATTTCAATTTCTTTTCCAAATAGGTTAACTTGCGCAGTCAGTAAATGTCTTGAGATTAGTGGACGAATTTCCGGGCCGCTTTCTCCGTCCAATTCCTCAAGAGTCACAGGTTCAAAAGTTTTCAAAATAATTACGTTTTTACTTAAAATTCTCGTTTTACTAAAAACCGCGTTTCCAAAAGTTGACAGCTCGTCATCTCTTAACTTAAGATCCCCGTGATATACTCCCTCCATTCCAAGTCTTTCCCTCAACTCTTCAAATAAATTCGCGCCTTTGTCACCCGTTAGATTAAAACCCCTGGTTGTCACCTCCTGCATAGCAATAAAATCAGGATCCTCTTGCTCCAAAAAAGCAACCAAACTATCCAAATATTTTCCCTTGAATATGTTGATCTGTATAAATTTTATTTTTTTCACATTTGCTAAAATGGAACTATGAACAAAAATGGCTTTATATGGTTGATAATTCTAATCGTGCTGCCACTAATCTCATTTTACTTAATTAAGACTAATTTTTCTAAGATTCCCAATGAGAAATCAAAAAAACTGGCATCAACTATACGTCCATACTCAAACGCCAAATCTTGGCAGACAACAAACAATAGCAAAATCTGCATATTTTACGTTAATAAATGCAAAGAGGCACCCTCCGTTATTACTTTCTCCTCGGATGACGGATGGGCGGAAGTCTACAAATTCTATAGAGATAATTTAATAAGTAAGGGATGGCAAACCGCTAGCCATATAGTAACTTCCATTCCAAGCAGTCTGGTAATCGGCAATGACACCTATTTTGAAGATTCAGTCTGCGAAGCCGTCATCAGGGAAAATAAGAATAATTATCTTGGCCTTCTGGACGCCGAAGAAACTGATTCGTTCACAATTTCTGTTTCCTGCTTCATAGATTAAAAACCAGCCGTTATTTTGCTATACTAAGCTGAAAATGTACAAACTTATCAACCTTTCAATTTTAACTTTAATGTTTACGGCTCTTTCAACCACCCAACTATTTGCCCAAACACTTAAGAGTTCACCCGTAGCCTCACCAGTTGGCATTACAGTCGAATCAAATTCAAGTAATATTAAGCCTCAGGAATCAACCGCATCAGGCGAACAACAGCAACTTGAGAAATTAAAAAAAGAAGACATCACCAAGCCTGAAGAAGAAGCCGAAAAAGGGGAGATCTTAGATCTTTTTGCCAACCGCCCGATTTCAAACTTAACGCCATTCAATTTTATTGCATTCACAGTTCAGTATGCAGTCGGCGTCGGCGTACCAGCAAACACCATTGTTCTAATCTTGCTGCTGCCTTTTTTGGCAACGCTAGTTGCTTTTGTCAGACACGTAATTGGTCTTCCAAGCTTGGATCTGTTGGTACCTATTGCTCTTTCGATAACGCTGGTTGCAACCGGCATTATCGCCGGCTCTATTCTCCTATTTGCAATTTTGCTGGCGTCTTCAATTGGCAGGCTTATTCTCAAGCGCGTCAGGATCATGCAGCTGCCCAAAAAAGCTTTATCAATATTAATTGTCGCCATTTTTGTCTTTGGCTCGCTGGTCATTAGTGCCGCCAACGGCATACTAAGTGTTAAACAACTCTCAATCTTTCCAATTTTGCTCCTTATATTATTAGGAGAAAAAATAATCTCCCTTCAGCTGACTAAGAGTTTTAATGAAACCTTAACAATTACCGGAGTCACCATCTCCATAGGTTTGCTGGGGTTTTTCATCCTGTCAACTGAACTATTTAGGCAGGCAATTCTGCTATATCCCGAAATTATCGTTCTCTTGATTCCGACAAACTTTGCCATTGGCCGTTACTTCGGTCTGCGCCTGACAGAGTTTTACCGCTTCTCCTACATCAAAAGTCATGGCACTTAGTACCGGCCCCTTGGGCATGAACGCTCGCAACTTTCTCTATATAAGGAGGTATAACTCACCGCCTACTAAAAGAATTGCTGACGACAAATTGAGGACAAAAAGGCTTTTAATAAGCAATAAAATTCCAACAACAAAGTTAATCAAGGCGTTTAACTCCCGAGATTCAATAAGAGAATTTGACTGGGATTTACCAGCAAACGGCTTTGTAGTTAAACCCGCAAGGGGTTACGGCGGAGAAGGCATTATTGTTTTTACCAGCTGGAAAAACCAAAGGGGTCGCACTATTTCCGGCAAACGCTTTCAGGTACAGCAGCTGGAATCTCATCTCTTCGATATTTTTGAAGGCGTCTATTCACTTCAGGGTCTTCCGGATAAAGCCTATATTGAGGAAAGGGTGCTTGCCCACAAATTTTTTAAGAAATTCGCTTCCATCGGCCTTGCCGATATTCGCATTATTCTTTTTAAATCTATTCCCGTCATGGCTATGCTTCGGCTGCCAACACCAGAGTCCAAATTCACAGCTAATCTGCACTTGGGTGCAATCGGTGTCGGCATTGACATTCGAACCGGCATAACCCAACACGCATTTCTAAAAGGCAAAGAAATAACCAAAATTCCCGGCACAACCTACAAAATAAGAGGAATTAAAATTCCCCGTTGGGACGAAATTTTACTAATGGGAGCCAAAACACAGAAAATAGGTAAGCTGGGATACATGGGAATTGATATTGTTTTCGACGCCAAAAAAGGCCCTATTGTTCTGGAAATCAATGCTAGACCAGGTCTGGAAATCCAAAAAGCAAATTTAAGTTCGCTAAGGTCCAGACTTGAGAAAATTGAGGATGTTAAACCTGCTAGTCTCGAAAAAGGCGTTGAACTTGCCAAATCTCTGTTCGCATCTGAAGTTGTTCAAAACGTCAATGTTTCGCCAACAACCATTTCGGTTTTTGAACCGGTCACATTTTACAGCAACGGCACCCAAAAAACTTATAACGCCAAGGTCGATACCGGCGCCTTTAGAACTGCAATCGACTGGTCAGTTGCTAAAGATCTTAACTTGAAGCCAATTTCTCAAAAAATTTTGGTTGATTCTGCTAACGCCAGGCAACTCCGACAGGCCGCTAAAGTAACCTTCACTCTTGCCGGTAAAAGATTTAGTACCATAGCTACTATTACCGACAGATCTCATATGAACTACCCTGTCATAATCGGCCGCAAAGACATGACTGGCTTTGTTATTAACCCGAGTCTAGTTAGCGGTATCAAAGGCGAATCCGAAGACGAACTCTAAAACAGATGGGTTTGCTACTTGACATTAACCCATAATTTTAGCTATCCTACTCTCGGCTGCAAATGCAGCTAATTTTTATGGAAAGAAACGAGGCGCATTTTCATTGGCCAGGTGAAAATCAGCAGGATTTAAGAATTAATCATTTCCAGTGCAAAGAACATACTACGCAACCGGGAGTAACTTCTCGCGATCTGTCCCAGAACTTGTTAGAGGAAGCAATTGATCCCGCCCAAATAGATCCAGATGCCCAAGCAGTACAAGAAATTTTCTTAGAAAACACAGAAAGATCAGTAACGATCCTAAGCCAGAGGCTAGCCTAGATAGCTATACAACCTAAATCACAAGCTGAACTGGAGATAATTTAAATGGCCAGACAAGAAATACTTAGAGCTTTAAACTTTGAAGATGCAGCATGGAATTCCCCGGAAGGTATCCCAACCGCAGCTGCTGATATAAGCGAGCCCGAACATCAAATCGAGCAAACAACTTTCGACGTCATAGCTATATTCAACGAGAGACAGGCTCTTGCTCACAATTTTTCATCTCGTTTCCACCTTTTAGACACAAGCAATCCGCCATCTGCTCCTCATCTCCCTAGAGAAATCGTGACTGACGATTACTCTGAAGATTCCATGCCGTAATATTCCTTTGTCTGTTGGCAGCTAAATCAGAAGAAAAATCAAAAAACTACACCGCTTTAGATAGAAAATTGCGAGATCTGCTTTCCAAATAACTCTTCCAAAAATCTGTAAAGACAGTAATTCTGTCCCCCACGTTTACTAAAAATGTTATCTTACCATCTCTTTCTCTAAAATCACTGGCGTAGACCACATCTTTCCTTGGATCTAAATCCTCACCTCTTGGTAAATTGCCAGGATAACGGTCTCTTTTAATTAATGGCTCAGGATCAACTGCCAAAACCTTCCAGTCTTCATCAACTACAGACAAACCCACAGAATAAATATCATCAAATTCGCTGCTTTCACTAACTCCGTGAACCGGAAGCATATACAAACCATCACCGATTGGAATTCTGCGTGTAACCACTCCAATCTTTTTTCTACCCCATGAAATGTCAGAAAAATCACGAAAATCAACGACTCCTACTTCTTCAAAAGTACCATTTTGGCCAATCAGACCTCTCCTTAGCATATGCCAATCTCCTTCGCGTCTATAGACAAATTCGTTTCCTGCTGGAACGACATTTTTCCCTCGATCTTGTCTTAAAATTACTGGCTTAGACTGAGCTTCTATCCCGTGTCCGTTTACGCTTATCTTAACTAGAGTAGGGTAGGCAACGTAAGAAGAACCTACTTTACAAACTGCCGTCAACCCCATAATATCTCCATCTATCCTCGGATCTTCCCAATTCATAACTTCTCCTTCTGCTTCTCCAACAGGCAGATTAAAATCTGGCTGCCTTTCAAACACACCATTGCTATTCGACTTCACAACTACCAAAACATTTCTGTCCGGAATTCCCGGGAAAACGTCTGGCCTATAAACTGCCCGAGCGATAAAATAATCAGCCTCACGAGTAGGATAAACCGCAGAATTAAAAATCGCCCAGCATGGGTCTAGAACTCTTGGCTTATTTATTAGTTGAAATGATTTAAAAACCACCGAATCTGGCGGAGATGGCCTCTCGACTAGAGGTAAATTCTCTTTGCAATTAAAAGATGCTGGTGCAGGCTCAACTTCAACAGCCATTTAATTTTTATATTCGCCTTACTGAAATCTTCGCTATTTATGGCGAAGATGAAAGCAAGAAGAATAGACACTTCTCAAGCGAGAAAGCTTTCCTAAATTAGCAAGGCTCATGTAAACTTAAGATCAAACTCCAGCTTTTAAGCTGGAGAAGTTTATTAGACACTAATTACAGTTTTCACAAAAACAAGCTTAATGTCAAATAAGAGCAGATTATACACCACAAAAAAACTAAAAACAACTATAGGGTGTCAGGTCTATGGAACGATCTTCGAACTCTTTTTCTGCAAACATCAATTGCTAAAAATGATTTAGATTTTCTTACACAAAAGGTTCGAGAGTTTAACCAGAACAAGATTGAGCCTCATGTTCTGATACAATAAAAACCATGCTAGGTAAATTT
>CAYMIE010000042.1:0-7620 GCA_964390405.1 uncultured Gammaproteobacteria bacterium
CCAAACGGCGTAGGATTATTCCTGTGCTGTTCAACCTCAAACGTTAGATCTGCATTGAGAGAATCCGTCTGTGCTTCATTTCCGACACCTTCCGGAACGCTCCATGCAAGACCGAAATAGTAGGTCGCACTTCCAACAAACCGTCCGTCATCTGCTAAACCGTGACACTCTGCATACGTTCCATCCGGGTTAAGTACGTGACCATCTCCGTCTGGATCTACAGAATTACAATCAGTCAATGATGAATTGTATTGAGCAAGACCTTGCCAGATGTTGTGGATTTCTCCACCCAAATCAACATTGCCAGGTGCAATAAGAGTCGGCTCATCACATTCTGTTGGTTCTCCTGTACACTGTTCATTGTCTCCCTCGAGTGGATCTGCATCGCATTCTGCACCCGTGTTACTGTCTTCAGGCTTGAAACATTGGAACCCTAGAACTTCGCCTTGGTCAAGCCAAGCGTAGAAACTGATTGAGCTAGCAAGTTCACCAGGTCCTGGAGTCGGCGCTGGACTCGCTGTACACTCAGGATCCAGAGACCCTGGGATTACTTCTGATTCGGGCTCTGTACAAGTATTATCAAGATCTTGCACACCGCTAATCACGAACCGCCCCCATGAATCATTGTCGTAAACATGGAGAGAAATCGTGTCTTCTCCGTCATCTCCCGGCTTGACATCAGTCAAGTTGAAAAACTTGTGAGTTGCACCTAGATCAGTTTCTGTCCAAGTACCATCACATGCGGTACCAGGAATCGGCCATCCTTCGCCTCCACTCCAAATGAAAGGAGGAGCCGTTGCAGGGAGTGGATTCGCAATACATATAGCCTCGTTATAATGCGAAATGCTGTCGACTTTAAGATCGATCGATCCTGCCTGAATGGTGTTGTTTACTGACGTTTCTGTATCACTGAAAAAAGCAAAAGTTGCGCCGATAATCAGTGCCGCTGCAGCAGCAATTGCCGCACCGGAAAGTAGTATTTTTGAATTAACATTTATTGGTATTGTCATAATTTAATTCACCCCCTTTCTTTTAGAAGTTTGAACTTTGAACTGCGAAATTTGAACTTAATACTTCGAACTTTGAAATTATTTTTTCGAATTTTGCTGCAACTTTTTAACAGAAGCAGTCAAAATGCTAATAATTTCGTTTGATTCTTTAAGTAAATCGTCCATTCGGTCTTTAATTGCCCGATTGTTGATTTCGTAAATAAGTTTTAGCCAGTAATCTGTTTCTCTGGCTTCTCTTCTAGCTATGTTCGTACAGTTAATAAACTCCGGTCTTGTATGGGCACCAGTTGCCTCTTCGAGATTAGCTCCGATTGATGTAACCGATCTGACGACTTGGTTGATAAGTATTCTGTTTGTTTCGTCTCTTGACAGTGATTTGCATAAGCTAATAACTCTAATGGCAAACTTAAAAGCTCTCTCGTTTATATCCCGTTTTCCCAACTTCATACTTCATGCTTCGCACTTCATACTTCATACTTCATAGTTCATAGTTCGCACCCCTAAGGACAAAGATCAAGATTATCTAATGTGGTTTGCAAATCAGCGTAATCGCCTACCGAAAAGTAATGTGCTGCATCGTCTGCAATTTCGTTGGTAAGGAAAGTTGCGTCAACATCTCCGCCTACTCCAACTACAAATACTTCAATTCCGGCCGTCCTAGCGGCGTCTGCAGCTGCTCCGGCCACATCATCGGCAGTGCCAGAGGGAAGCGGCCTGTTTGGATGGCCGTCTGTAATAATGATCATTTTGTCAGGAGAGGTTCCGTCTGCTCTGTCGTTGACCCCAGTCAACTCCCCTGTTGCCAGATCAATCCCCGCTTTTAAGTTAGTAAAACCGCTTGATGACAGGGCAGCTATAGCCGCATCCATGCTTGCTTCAGTAGAAGTCAATGTTTGATCCAAGGTGCCGAAAGTTGCAAAACTGGTTTGCCCCGCATGAATGCCGGTCGGTGTAAGTCCTAGAGAATCGACAAAGTCAGTAGCTGCCGTTTTAAGTAGCGCAAGTTCAGTTGAATTTATACTGCCGGATCTGTCCAGAACAAGCATGACATCCGCCTGCCCGCATGGAGGTGGGGTTGGAGTTGGTGATGGGCTTGGCGTAGGAGTTGGAGAAGCACCGGGTTGGCAAACAAAATCCGGATTATTGCGCGCTTGAATCGCCGTAAATTTAATATCGGCCAAAACCCTGTCTGTTTGAGTCGCATTGTTTAAAAGATCCCCATCGCAGGAAACCCCACCTGTCGAGTTTGCAGGTGTATTGTCATCACTTGGCGGCAAGGGTGCCTGTGTTAAAGTTCCAAAACACCATGCTTTGCCGACATAACTAACCACAGTTTCATCGCCTCCCGGCATCGGCTGGCCATCTGTACCTCCAAGATTATTAATTAAGCTGTCTGCAAGCGGAATAATGTTGTTGTCAAGAACATCCTGAGCCGTACCAGTTTCAAAAACTTCCTCATCAGTTTCTAGAACGTTATCTCCGTCGTCTGCCCAGAAAATAAAGTTAATGTTTTGGGCCAATTCACCGTCAAAAAGATTACCATCACCGGGCTCATCACACGTCGGATCGTTCAATAATGCCAATTCCGGTTCCGTACAGGTGTTGTCGTTATTCTCATGTAGCGTTATTTCCATACAAACCCAGCAATCATTCTGGGCATGCAGACTAATAGTATCCTCACCTAAATCGCTTGGCTTGACATCGTCAAAGTTGAAAAACAACTGATTTGTTAGATCATCCAATGCCCAAGTAGTTCCGGCATTTAGTTCGCCGTTCAAATAGCTTTCATTGTCGATCTTCAAATCAACTGCGCCGGCAACAAGCACGTTATCCTGCGAAGTTTCAGAATCTGAAAAAAAGGCGACTGTGGCGCCGATAACCAAAGCTGCTGCAAAAACAATTGAGGCGAGTGACAAAAGTAATCTGGAGTTAATTATTATTCTCATATCAGGAATTAAGGGCAGTAAAACAATTTTGGCTGAAAGTTACGTATAGTACTTCCCGAAGAGTCCCGATTCGGGGGAAAATGAAGCTCAAACTACTCTAAACAAAAGGAAACACATCTGTCAACTGGTACTAAAGAATACTCTTTATATCAAATTGAAACACCTAATATCACTCTGTTATACTTCTGCTCTAATAAACAATTTTAAATTCTTATGAAGCTGAATACACTTGCTAATTTCGCCTTTAACTTACTGGCTTACTCAACCATCTTCTTTTCTTCCCTCTTCCACCCTTCAGATCCGGATCTTGGCTGGTATTTAAAGTACGGGCAGTACTTCTTTGATAAGCACGAAATCCTTAGAGAAAATATTTTCTCAAGCCAAATGGCGGGCTTTAGTTGGGTTAACCATTCTTGGGGAACCGATCTGATTTCCTATTTAACTTTTGACAGTTTCGGCTTTTTAGGCTTGTCGATACTGGGAGCTTTGGTTATTTGCGCTACTTTTTACTTTTTTGCAAAGACAGCTAGACTTGATAATTTTGAGAAAGCGCTGATTTTCCCCTTCATTCTCTACTTCCTCTCATCCATGAATTCGGTTTCATTCCGCGGCCAGCTTTTGAGCCTAATGTTTCTGGGAATACTCTACTGGATTCTTACGCTTTACTCAGAAAACAAATCAAAAATCGTCTACATTCTGCCGCTCTTATTTGCTCTTTGGTCTAATATTCACGGCCAATTTATTTTGGGTCTTGCTGTCTTTGCACTCTGGATTGCCTCAAACTCTTTAGCAAGGTCTCTCCTTAGTAAAGATAAGATAATTAGTACTTTCAAAGAAAATGCGAGCCTAATAGTTATCTTTTTTATCTCCACTCTAGCCGTATTAATTAATCCTTTCGGCA
Source organism: uncultured Gammaproteobacteria bacterium (assembly GCA_964390405.1). Classification (GTDB taxonomy): domain Bacteria; phylum Patescibacteriota; class Microgenomatia; order Curtissbacterales; family GWA2-41-24; genus WO2-FULL-40-11. The sequence continues at coordinate 3,858 of CAYMIE010000042.1, forward strand.
TTGGCGTTTATCAAGAATCCATTAAACACTTCAACAATCCGCTTTCTAAAAACATTATCGAATGGGTCGGCACCCAAACTCTCTCGACGCTTTGGTGGCATCAGGTTTTAGTCGGAATCGCCATGTTCTTTGGACTTATTTATCTGTTTTTCTCACAAAAAAGTAGAAATTTCCTGCCTCAGATTATAATAACTTCGCTGCTTTACCTAATTTCCTTCAGCGTACGCAGGTTCGCCTGGCCGATGTATTACTTTTCGATAAGCCTTCTAAAACCACTGGCAGCCTATTTTAAACCGCAAAGCAGAAAGTACCAGCAAGTGAGTGCAGCCGTAATATTTATTCTCTACATTCTGGGAATGTTTTTGATAGATAACCCAATTAAAAGAATCCAAAATATGTCCTGGCTAAGCTACTGTCAGAAATATATTCACTGCTCCGATACAGCTCTTGATTACTTAACTGTCTTCGACCCTGAGGGTCTCAGACCCGAATGGGCTAATCAGCTCACAACCCCGCCTGCCGGCGAGGCAGGTAACCTACTGACCTATTACGGCTGGGGCGGTTATATGATTTGGCAATATCCGCAAGTTAAACCTTCAATCGATGGCCGGATGACCCTCTGGCGCGATGAATCAAATTACAGCGCCTTTGCCGATTACTACGCCTATGAGCAAAACACAAGTGATATAGAAAACTCCGCTTATGATACAGTTTTAATGTACAACCAAAAACCTCTTTATAATCGCCTCAATCAGCTAGTTGATCAAGGCAAATGGCAAAAAGTTTACGAAGACAAATTTGCTGGGGTATTCGTGAGAAAATGAGAGTTGTTGACATACAACTATCCATAATCTTCAATTTGTCTAACCTGTTTCGAGTATTAGATCTTCAGTTCAATAGTTTGAACTATTGAACCGTAAGACCTGCTGAATCTTTTTTGTTTGACTGTACATTGTTTGACTCTATTCGGAAAAGATGAAATGATAAAAATATGCGCAGAGGCTTTGCACCGATAGTCATAGTTGCAATAATCGCCGCTTTTTTAATCGGCATTGGCGCAACAGTTGCCTACCTCAAACTCCAAAGTCAGCCAACACTGGTCACCAAAATCACCTACCCTTCCGAAAAACCTCAATCCGCGACAGCTACCCCAACTCCGAATGAATTTGCTGATTGGAAAACCTACGAAAATAAAAAGTATGGCTACTCTTTTAAGTATCCACAACAATTGACAGTCCGAGAATCTGAAGTGGAAGGACGCACGAATGTTTCAATAGAGGAATCGGGCAAGGCAATCTTGAGACTTGAAGCATTTTGGTTTGGGAGAGGTTGTGGCGGAGAAATCACGCCTAGTGAAGCACCAAATTGGGGGAGAAAAGCACTATTGCGGGTTGGAAATAAAAGTTTAGAAGTGACAAATTTTTGTGGCTCTGATGAGTATATTTTCTACGGAACTTCCAGCAGCGGGCAAACAATTCAGTTGGATGCGTTATTTATTGGGCAAAGCAATGAAAAAATTGGTAAAGAATTACTTAAAAGTATATCTGGAATAGACAACATTCGCACTCAGGAATAATATGCTCATCTAATGAAAAATGGCTCATAGCTCAGTCAACTTACCAGACCAAATCCTCTCGACATTTCAGTTTTTAGAGTAGAAGTATTTATCTCGCTTTCAACTCAATTTCCTTATGCTTTTCATCTATGCACACCTTAAAATATTCAAAAAATCCTTGCCTGCCCAAAATTCCTGATATTTTACCACCCGCTAAGTAACCATTTATGAATCCTGCCCTCGTTTTGACTTCGTATCCGCCAACATTTATGTATATATTCTCAAAATAATAAACATCAGCAGAACTGCTCAAGCCTTCAGTTTTTACTAATGCACCATCCGGCAAATTGATACCGAGAAACTCTGCTAAATCCCTATCTAATATACAATTATCGGCGCCTGAATCCACAAGCATCAAAAATGCTTTCTTTTTATCGCGAACCGTAATTACAACGGGAATCCAGGGAAATTCAAAAAACTTTTTACTAGTATCTTTGGATGGAAGCTTGAAATACGGAAACTTCATCAAGGAGCTATAGGCCCGTAGGATTTAGCAGCTCTCATTAAGACTGGCTCTCTTATGCCTTTTGTTTCAGCCTCTTTGGCCGCTTTATCGATTGTCCTGCCGTGACCAACTACTTTTTTGTAATCTGGAGACAAGGCTATCCAGCCGCTTGTGTATTTTTTGACAACTTTCGTCAGGTCAACAGGTTTCATACGCTAATTCTATCACAACTGCAAATATTCAAAGCGGGATTTATTTCTTCTTCTTAATCTTTATTTCGTGGGCGATGACGGCTTCCTGCTTTTTCATAGAAGACAGATTCCTCGTTCGCAAAAATCCGTACAATATTAGAGGTATAAGGGAAAATAAAAGTAACTTCCAATTTAATGTTATTGAGAACAATCCGTCGCTGCTCGTTGAATCACTGAGCACTGTTGGAGCATTACCACCGGTAGTAACTGAGCTCTGATCCCCTCCTCCAGAACCTCCAAAGAAGCCCAAGCCTGTCGGTTTTAATATGTGAGGGTAAGGATAACCGCCCAGAATTGCTGAGGCAATCCCGGCTGAACCTGATCCGCCCGATGAGCTATTTGATGACGAGCCTCCGCCGGAACTTCCGCCTGATGATGCACTTGCTGATTCCGGCGCCGGATCCTGCCCTGGCGGCACTGCATCACCTGTCCAGCTGCCAAAGACGTTGATAATTCCCAACATCAAAGTTCTGCCGATTATGTTTGTGTTGACAAAGTTAAAGATGGAAGCAGCAACGTTAACATCGCCGGTTTTAATTGTTGAATCGCCGCCGGTGTTGTAATTAGCCTCGTTATTGCCGGTATTGGCATCAATATTTATATTGTTTGTGACGTTTGCAGTGTTATTAACAGTCGTGTTTGTCGAATTATTTTCGTCAATTGAAATGTTGTTGGTAGAATCTGCGCCGTTTCCGCTGTTGGTCGCAACAACTTCGCCGTTTTCATCAAGAGTAAAGACCAAACCGCCGCCTGCCGAATAGTTAGTGCCAGTCAACGCTCCAATAATATTGCCGGTCCAAGTGCCCATGTTGTTAACCAAAATCAGCCACAAAGGTTCGTTGGAAGCCGAAAGCAGGTTAGTATTTATAACATTGATAACTTCCGCGTTAACAAAAACATCTCCGGTTTCAATGCTGCTGTTTCCGCCGGTATTATATTTAGTCTCGTTGCCGCCGGTTGTTCCGTCAATCGAAATTACGTTGTCGATTGTCGCTAAATCGTTGAGTGTCGTATTTTGGTCGTTATTTGAATTAATATCGATGTTATTTGTAGAATCTGTACCGTTACCCGTGTTAGCAGCAGAAAGTGCAGTACCGCCAATTCCGGGCAAAGCATCGGGGAAAATTATGTCGCCGACCAAATCGCCGAAAATATTTACTACCAAGGCGACACCACCGATAATCGTTGAATTGACGAAATTGATTAGGTTGGCCGCCACATTAGCGTCTCCTGTCGTAATATTGGAATCTCCGCCGGTATTATAAGAAGCTTCGTTGTCACCCGAATCGGCATCAAGGTAAAGATTATTGACAACATTACCATTGTTGTTAATTGTGGTGTCAGAACTACTGTCAATAGTAACTGCCCCACTGTTTGTTGAATCGGTTCCGTTACCAGTGTTTTCAACAGATACATCGCCTGCTGGACCACAGAGAGAACAGCCAAACAAAC
>CAYMIE010000043.1:0-7156 GCA_964390405.1 uncultured Gammaproteobacteria bacterium
AAAATAAAATGAAAAGTAGAACAAGTTTTTACAAAAGTCAAAATGCTCCAATAGATATTTGGTTAATTCTGGCAACTTTTATACTCATCATTTTTGGGCTAATTGCTATTTATGATTCTTCGGTTGTAACTGCATTTCGCGATTTTGGTGACAAGTTTTATTATTTTAAAAACCAGCTGGCTTGGGCAACCCTTGGTTTTATGGCGCTATCGTTTTTCAGTTTTTTTGACTATCATAAATTAATAAAGTTGGGCCCTGTGCTCTTGGCAGTTGGCTCAATACTTCTGATAGCCGTTTTGATTCCGTTTATCGGCACAGAAGTGCTTGGTGCAAGGCGTTGGATCTCAATTCAGGACTTAACTTTTCAGCCTTCAGAGTTCGTAAAATTAGCAGTAATTTTTTACACGACCCACATAATGTCAAAGTTTAAAGACTATAAAATTGGTCTTTTTGATTCTGTACTCGTTTATTTTTTACCTGTTCTGCTGGTAACGGCACTAGTCGTTGTTCAACCGGATCTTGGAACAGCTTTAATTTTTACTGCTCTTGCCATGATTATTTATTTCGCATCAGGTGCGCCGCTTTGGCATTTTCTCCTAGCTCTTCCCACTTTAGCGTCAGCTGCTCTTGTGGCAGTTCTCCTTCAGCCTTATCGCTTAAATAGATTAAAAGCATTTTTGGATCCGGCTTTTGATCCTGCAGGTGCTTCATACCAGATTAACCAAATAGTAATTGCCATAGCAGCAGGTGGCTTGTTTGGGGTAGGTTTGGGAAGCGCACGAAGTAAATTTGAATTTATTCCCGAGGTCCACAACGATGCCATTTTTGCTGTAATCGCCGAAGAAGTTGGTTTTATTGGTGCGCTACTGCTTATTTTCATTATTTTATTTTTGATTTCGCGCGCCATAAAAATTGCCAAAGAAACGTCTGACTATTCAGGGAAAATCCTCGCTGTTGGCCTGGCAAGTTTACTTGCAGTTCAGAGTCTTTTTAATATCGCTTCCAATGTTGCGCTTGTGCCCCTAACCGGAGTTCCGCTGCCTTTTATTTCATATGGCGGCTCTTCTCTTTTTGTGACCCTAGCGTCAATCGGAATTTTAATTAATATCAAAAGACGATCATGAAAAAGATTGTCATCTGTGGCGGGCATCTGACACCAGCGCTTTCACTAGTTAACGAGTTAAAAAAATACAAAGAAGTTGAGGTGCTTTTTTTTGGTCGAAAGCATGCAACCGAAGGTTCAAAAAATTTATCTGCCGAATTCAGAACAATTTCTGATTTGAATATAAAGTTTTACGAGCTTACCGCTGGTAGGTTTCAGCGCAAATTTACAAAATATACAATAACGGCTCTACTTAAAGTGCCTATTGGTTTTATTCAAAGTCTGATTTATTTAATTACAACCAGACCAAACATGATTGTTTCCTTTGGAGGTTATTTGTCGCTGCCTGTTGTTTTTAGCGGCTGGTTAATTGGTATTACATCAATAACTCATGAACAAAGCATTCAAGCGGGTCTAGCCAGTAAAATCAATTCACTTTTTGTAAAAAGAATTTTCTTATCATGGTCACAAACCCAAAAATGTTTTCCCAAAGAAAAAACTGAAGTAATTGGCAATCTTGCCAGAAAAGCTATTTTTAACAAAAGGGCCGCAAATCCAAATATAAGAAATTTTTTAGCAAAATCTCAAAAGTTAATACTTATAATTGGCGGCAATCAGGGTTCGCACTTTTTAAACCAAAGAATATTTGATATTCTGCCTAAACTTTCAAAGTATAATATTTTCCATCAAGTCGGCACTGCCAATTTTAATGGTGACTTAGACAATGCGCGGAAAATTCAAAGAAGCAATTATTTAGCGGTCGATTACATTTACCCGCAAGATATTGGGGCAGTTTTAAACAGGGCGGATCTTATTGTCAGCAGGTCGGGCGCAAATACAGTTTGGGATTTAGCACTGCTTGCCAAAGTGGCGATTCTAATTCCTCTGCCTTTTGCAGCCGAGCGCGAACAGGAAGAGAATGCAAAAATTTTAGAAAAAGCAGGGAGCTGCCGAATTCTCAGGCAAGACAATGCTTCTCAAGAGAATTTGCTTACAGTAATTAAAGAGTCACTGCAAGATTTGTCTCTTCTTAAAAACCAGGCTGTAAAGTTTCAAAAAACATTACCAAAGGGAGCGACCGCCAAGCTTGCTGGCTATGTTTTAAGTTATACTTGAACTATAGTGATCAAACTTTTGGTCTTAGTTGCCTCAGGCTTTGTCTTGGCGTTTGTAGCCGTCTTTTCTCCGTTGTTTGAAATCAAAAGCGTTACCTTTAATGATGATGCGGCGTGTATTAAAAATTCTCAAAAAATTGCCGAAGATAATCTAATTGGCGAGAGTTTAATATTTTTAAATTCCCAAGAAACCGCCCGAGTAATTAAGAATCAATTTGCCTGTATTGAGGCTATTGAAGTTAACAGACAATTTCCTTCAAACGTCGAAATCAATATTCAATCAAAAAGGCCTATTGCCAAAATTGCTGAGACTGAATTTTACCTTACCAAAGATGGGTTGCTTGTTAGGGTCTACGATAAAGTGCAGATACCGACCATTTTCCTGCCCACTAATTTTGAATTAAATGTTAGTCAAAGGTTAGATGATAAAAATATTCTTTTTGCTCTTGAAATAATCGATAATCTTCTAAAATCTGATTTTGTTCCAACTACAGTTAGGATAGTAGATGAAGACCAGATTGCCGTCTATAGCAATAAAGATATCTTAGTAATATTTTCAACCAACAAAAACCCTATCAAGCAAGTGGACTCTTTACAGGTGATCTTAGCAGAAGCTAAAATAGACGCTACTAAAATCGACAAAATTGACATGCGATTTGAAAAGCCTGTCATCTCTTCTAAAAAGTAAATTATGACCAAAGATAAAGTAATTGTCGGCATTGACATTGGCTCAACAAAAATTTCCACCGTAATTGCAAGTGTTGAAGACGAAGAAAAATTAAACATAATCGGAGGAGCTTCTGTACCTGCCAAGGGTTTGAGAAAAGGTCAGGTTGTAGATATCGATGAATGTGTAGCCAGCATTACTCAGTCTCTGGAATCCTCAGAGCGCATGGCAGGTTACTCAATCGGCGCGGCCTTTGTTTCTGTTGATGGTACTCATATTGAATCTCAAAACTCCAAAGGTGTAGTTGCAGTTTCCAATCCGAATGCAGAGATTTCAGTTGATGATGTTGATCGAGTAATCGAAGCGGCCAGAGCAGTATCCCTGCCTTCTTCAAGGGAAATAATTCATGTTATCCCCAGATATTTTGTAGTTGATTCACAAAGCGGAATTAAGGATCCTATTGGCATGAACGGGGTTAGGTTGGAAGTTGAGACCAATATAGTTACCGGTGCGGCCACCGCGCTTCGCAATATAGCCAAATGCGCCAGCCAAGTAGGCGTCGATGTCGAAGCAATGGTTTTTGCCGGCCTTGCCTCGACTTATTCGGTTTTAACCGATACTGAAAAAGAGCTCGGGGTTATTTTAGTTGATTTTGGCGGAGGAACAACGGATATCTGCATTTTTATAGATGGTGCACCGGCCCACTGTGCGGTTTTGCCAATCGGCGCCCGCAATGTCACCAATGATCTGGCCATTGGCCTGCGTATATCTTTGGAATCCGCAGAAAAAATAAAGCTGGCCCTCTCCAAGCCACCAAAGATTGCGGTTGAGCCAAACGAAAAAGGTGAGCCGCAAGACAAAAAAGAATCAGATGATTTGGATATTGCAAGCCTCTCAATAGATGAGGATTTAAAATCCGTTTCTAAAAAAACTTTGACGGATGGCATTATCAAGCCAAGGCTTAAAGAAATTTTAACTATGGTTAAGCTGGAAATACAAAATTCAGGGTTTGCTAGCCTTATGCCCTCAGGTGTTGTAATAACTGGAGGCGGAGCGGCAACTTCGGGCATACTTGAACTTGCTAAATCAGAGCTTGGGATGCCGGCAAGAATTGGCTTGCCGCAAAATATTTCAGGCCTGGTTGATGAGGTCTCATCGCCGCAGTTTGCAACCAGCGTTGGGCTTATCATGTATGGCGCTGGATTCCAACAGGAAGACGTTCGTCTGCCTCTGGTTGGCAGAATAGAAATCAAGAGCGTTTTTAACAAGGGAATTAACATCATTAAAAATCTTCTGCCCTAAAGCTTGAAATAAAAATCTGGCTGTGATAAATTGCAGCAAGCTTTTAACCTCCTATGCTAATCAAACCCGATGTAAACAGATTTGCCAAAATAAAAGTGTTGGGAATAGGCGGTGGCGGTACCAACGCTCTTAACTCGATGATTACTCAGGCCCAAATACAAGGTGTCGATTTTGTAGCAGTAAATACTGACCAGCAGCACTTACTGGCCTCCCTTGCCCAGACAAAAGTGCAAATAGGCGATGGTTTAACCAAAGGTTTAGGTGCCGGAGCCGATCCCGAACTCGGCAGCAAAGCGGCCGAAGAATCGCTGGAAAGAATTAAGGAAACTATTGTCGGTGCTGATATGGTTTTTTTAACCTACGGCGCTGGCGGAGGAACCGGCACTGGAGCCGGTCCGGTAATTGCCGAACTTGCCAAAAAACTGGGCATTTTAACGATCGGAGTTGTTACCAAGCCGTTTGGCTTCGAGGGAACCCGCAGGATGGTCGTTGCCGATGAAGGCATCGAAATCCTTAAAGGCAAAGTGGATACATTAATTGTTATTCCCAACCAAAAGCTTTTAGATGTCGTCGACAAAAGCATGTCCCTACTTGAAGCATTTAAGTTGGCAGACTCAATTCTCTCACAAGGCGTTCAGGGTATTTCCGATATCATTGTTGTGCCAGGCCTAATTAATGTCGATTTTGCCGATGTTAAAGCTATCATGAAAGGCGCAGGCTCGACCCTCATGGGGGTTGGTTCTGCAACCGGCGAAAACCGTGCCGCAACAGCAGCCAGAAGTGCTATTGCCTCTCCGCTTCTTGACTCTTCAATCGAAGGAGCTCGCGGAGTTCTCTTTAATATTACCGGAGGATCTGACATGACCATGAATGAGGTTGACGAGGCTGCCAAAGTAATCACGTCTCTGGCCGATCCCGATGCCCAAATTATTTTCGGTGCAGCCATCGACGACAAGCTAGTTGATCAGGTTAAGGTAACAGTAATTGCTACCGGCTTTGATCAATCAAGACAACAGTACGCCCGACCCATTGTTCAGCGGGACATAGAGACAGAAGCTGAAGAAGAAGATCACGAAAAGCCAAGAGGCGATGGTCATGCTGATGACGACGAATTCGACGTGCCGACTTTTTTGCGGCAAATCAGGTAACCTCTTTTTTGTCATCCTGAATTTAATTCAGGATCTGATGTAGTATAATGTTCGTATTATGAAAGTCATATTTGGCAAAAACATTATTGCAGACTCCCAAATTCTTGCAGGGAAACCTGTAATTCGCGGGACTAGAATTCCTGTGGATTTAATTCTCAAAAAACTAGCAGAAAATATACCAGCAGATGAAATCTTAAGGGATTATCCGCGACTCACGAAAGATCATATACAAGAGATTCTAAAATACGCACACTCGCTCGTTTCAAGAGAAGAAGTTTATCCGGCTAGCCTCTAAAAGTTCCGGATGTCCAAAAAATTGAAATTCATCGCAGATGAAAGTCTGGAATATTCAATCGTCTTGTGGCTCCGAAAATTAAACTATGATGTAATAGCGATAGCAGAAGATTTTCCTTCTCTGGAAGATGAGAGAGTTCTGGAAAAAGCCACTCAAGAAACCAGAATTATAATTACCAACGACAAAGATTTTGGTGATCTTATATTTCTTAAACAGCTGCCGCATAAGGGTGTAGTCCTTTTACGATTTAGAACAGAAGTAGTCAAAACTAAAATTAAATTCCTCAAGTCTTTCCTAAAAAATTATTCCAACAAGATCATAAATAAATTTACGGTAATTGACGAATCAAAAATTCGCATCAGAAAATCAGAAGATTCATAAAAATCTGAATTCCACCATGTTTATTGTGCGACACATATTTTTCTAAAAGCATTATGCGAATGCGACCTCACAAGAATTCGAATCTAAAGTCTTATTTGTGTATAATCCATTCATGTCTACCATAGAAGCCGTTTTAAGACTAGAAGACAGATCGCAGATGGCTATGCACGCCGTTCGATTGTCAGCCAGAGAAATCTCATCAGGAAGCGAATTTGCAGGCGAGGACTTTCATCAATTAGCCGCACGTTATTTGCACTATCATTTACTTACATGGATTGAGGGGAAGTACCTGATAGCTGCGAAACAGGAATTTGGTATAGAAACTTACGAATTTGCAGAATCTTACTATCAATTAATGAAAATGGACGTGGAAGGATCTCTGCAAATGGCGGAGAAGGGTGATTATAGAGAGGTTAAGAGAATATTATTAGAAAGAGCCCAAAGCGCTATTGGGCATACTGAAAATGAATCACAAGTGGTTTTTGGAAGGCGACTTGAAAGATTAGCTCTGAGTATCAAAGATACAGGAAAGCCCTTTGTGAGTCCAATAGCTCCATGGGAAGATGAAGTCGTTGTGCTGTCATATCAAAAAGAAAAAGAAGAAAAACTTCGAGACCAAACATCAACTGAATAATTTTTCTTTAATATACTATTTTCTTCATAATCATCTATTCTTTGCTCACCCTTTTGCGACTTAAGAGTGATAAAATTTCTTTTTAGGAGATTCGCTTTTCCCTTATTGTTTTTTTGATTTTTCCGCGATAAACTTCTGGCACAAGCATTAAAGAAGCCCTACTTCGCTCTGTTGTACAGAGCTTCGAAGGGTAAGGGAGGTGAATAAAAAATGATAAAAAATCTAGAAAGTCTAACACTTTTTACCCAAAACGCCAAAAAATTAGCTGGCTTTTATCGCGACAAGGTTGGTTTGAAGATTAAATTTGAAGCGGTCATGGGAGAAGACGATGAAGAAATGTATGAAATGTCTGTTGGTAAAAAAAGCAGTTTTTATATAATCGATCACTCACAAGTCAAAGCTAATAATAAACAACCGCAAAGAATCATTTTCAATCTCGAAGTAGACAATATTAAAAAGGAAGTAACAAGGCTCAAAAAAGCCAAAGTAAAATTAGTTGCTGATACTTACCA
>CAYMIE010000044.1:0-7085 GCA_964390405.1 uncultured Gammaproteobacteria bacterium
CTCTGGAACATAAAGAAGTGATGGCTTCTAACTTAATTGCCTGGGAGGCAATGCGACTTGGGAAAAAAATGGAGTTGAAAGTTTTTGATATGTGGGGAGCTTTATCACCTAAAGCCACCGAAAAAGATCCATGGTACGGTTTCCACAGATTTAAAGCAGGATACGGACCACTGCATGTTGAGTATGTGGGGACTTATGATTTGATTTTAAACAACGCACTTTACAAAAGTATGAATATGGCGGATAAGATGAGATGGGTTATTTTGAGAATGCGGAAGCGGTAATCTATCTTGCGGTCCTCGCGTAAATACTACGATGATTCGTATCATTGTAGTGAATGACACAATCTAGATTTAAATCCTTTTTAATAGTCCAATGCTTGAATCATTGAATCTAATTTGCAGAAATCAAACTTGATAAAGATAAATATTATTTCCAACTTTGACTGGTTTTTTGTTGGGGAACGGATGGAGGTTGACGACAATTCGAGTGCCGGGGCGAGCGTTTTTATAAACGAATTCCTCGAATTTTTGGATTGATTTTTTGAGGGAGTAGACGAAGATGACGTCAGCAACTTTTAGATCGGCTTTCCACATGCTTTGTCTTTCTAACCAAACCTGATTTCCCAGACCTTTTAGTTTTGTGTGAATTAGGGTAAGCGCGATTAAAAATGGATTGAGTTCGTAACCGATTGATTTTGCACCAACTCTAGCAGCAGCGAATAGCAATCTGCCGTCTCCTGAACCCAGGTCAATAACAGTTTCATTTTTTTTAATACTCGCAAGTTTGATTATTGTTTCAATTTGATGACGATTGGTTGCAACGAACGGCAGGTCTAAAAAAACATCGATTGTGTAGAAAACACCTATCAAAATTATTAAAAGGAGAACAAGGGTGATGATTATTAAAATTGCCCCAATAAAAAATTGAATCATGATTTAGCTAAAGAGAACGGACAGATTGCGTTATAAGCACAGTAATTACATGCAGGTTCGCGGCCGAAATATTTGGGGTTGGCTTTAAAGTGATTATTTTTTATATCTCGTCGGATGTTTTCGGCAGTTTCCATTATTAAATTTTCTGTTTTTTCCAGATCCTCTTTTTTTGGAACATAACTTCCCTCAATTCCAGTTTCCAGAAAATGTAGTGTTAATTTTTCGGGGATAATTTTGTGGCGCCTGTAGTAGTAAAGCGCGTAAACAGCTAGTTGAGTCGATTCTTTGGCTTGGCGGTCGGCGCGATCCTGGTCGATGTTTTCCGAAGATTTGTAATCGATAATGCTGACAATTGATCCACTCTTAACATCTACCCTATCGAATCTGCCACTTATAGTTACCCCGGACAGGGAAAATTTGAATGGTGACTCGATAAGAGTCGGCACCTCTTTTGTTTTTGATTCGCGCTTGAAAAATTGTTCGAGGGCTAATTTACCATGAGCTTTTCTTTTTTCTTCGTGCTCAATTGTCAAAAAACCTTCGCTATCCCAGTAATTTTCAAAAACTTCCAGGAGATTTCCAAGCGATATCAACTGTCCGCTTTTTTTAGCGCGGAAAAACTGGGCAACAGTATTGTGAAGCGCGGCGCCGTAAACAATGGCATGGTGGCGCAAGATAGGCAGACGCAAAATATGCACGTAGCGGTATTTAAATGCGCAGGTTAAATAGTCGTCGATTGAACCCTGGGTAAGTTTCAAAACATCGACGTCGAATAAAACTTGCTGGCTTAACTTTGGCGGCACAGGAGCAAATTTTTCAATTTTTTCCAGTGGCGAAAGTTTGGCGAGAGCTTTGTCGGATTTTGATTTATCAAGTGCTTCTAAAACAAAAGGTGAAATTTTTTTGGCGCGTCTTCCACCAATATCTCGTGACCAAGAGTAATACAAAAGATCCATAGCACGCGTTGAGCCAACGTAAAAAAGTCTTCTTTCTTCCTGCATGTGCCAATCGCCGGCGGGCAGTGTCTCACGAATAATTTTTGGGGGGACTTCGATGGCATCACCGCGGTATCTTGACGGAAAACGGTCAGATACAAGATTAACCATAAAAACAATCGGGAATTCCAAACCTTTGGCGCCATGGACGGTCATAACATTTACGGCATCCAAATCAGGATCAAATTCGACAGTTGCCGGGTCGTCGCCGGCTGATCTCAGAGCTTCTAAGTAATCAATGAATTGATGTACTGAGTCGTTCTTGGCAACCTGTTCAAACTCTTTGATTTTGTCAAAAAACTTGGCAATGTTCTGTATTTTAATTTGGCCTTCGATTTGTCCCTGTCGGTCAAGGCGGGTGAGGTAACCGGTGCGCTTTAAATAATCGTAAAGAACTTTGCCAACATTTTGTCGGCGGGAAAGTTTGATTGATTCATCCAAGTCATTCAAGATTTTTTTTATAATTGATTGGCTTTCGAGGGATACTTCAAGTTCCTTTATCTGATTTTGATCCAAATTTTTGAGAATGTAATAAAGCGATCTGGTTTTTCTTTTGGCAAAAGATGCAAGTTTAATGGCATCGGTTGGTGGCAATTGGTAAATGTCAGAAGTCACCAGGTTGTAGAGATTTAAGCTATCTTCAAAATTAGTGATTGCCGTTAAAAAAGAAATTAAAACGCTGACTTCTTCCTGCTGATAAAGGCCGGAAGATCCAACAAATTTATGGGGGATCCCTTTCATATTAAGAGATCTTAAGAAATGATCGGCTTGAGAATTAGCGCGAATTAGAATGGCGAAATCTTTGTATGAATAATGCCGAGTGCTTTTTTTGGACATCAACCTTTCGATTTCTTCGGCAACTAAATCAGCTTCTTCGCTCAGAGTGTCTGCAAAGATTTCCTGCGGCAAGTGCCCGACATTAGTTTTGATGGATTTGAGTTTTTTATCAATTTTATTTTGAACTTCCAAGCGGTCGGGGTCGTTGTGGCGAATAAGACGATAGCTGCTATCCAGAATTTTTTGGGTGGAGCGGTAATTAACAGTTAGAACAACTTGCTTTGCTTTGGGATAGTTTTTTTTGAACTCTAAGATGTTGGAAATCGCCGCACCGCGAAATTTGTAAATTGATTGGTCATCGTCTCCGACAACACAGATATTTTTATGATTTTGGGCAAGTTTTATAACAAGTTCGTTTTGGGCGAAGTTTGTGTCCTGATATTCGTCAACCAAAATGTATTTGAATTTTTCCTGATAACTTTTAAGAACTTTGGGGCGAATTTTAAAAAGGTCTATAACCTTAACGACCTGATCGCCAAAATCCAAGAATCCGGCTTCATCTTTGAATTTTTCGTATTTTTCGAAAGCATCGGCCAGTTCCTGATACTTTTTACTTTCAATCTTTTCATCTTCACTTTTTGCTTTAGTCTTTAGTCGTTCGACGTATTGCGCCAGCTGCGCTGGCTTTACATTTTCATCCTTGAGTCTTGAAAAAAAATCAAGGATTGCTCTGATAAATTTTGTAGGGTTGGAAAGTGGCCGCCAGTAGTCCAAGTCAAATCTAAACAGATTTTGCTGGAAAAATAAAACTTGTTGGGGCCGGGAAAAAACTCTGAAATCCGGAGAAAAACCAATTTCCAGAGCGTTTTCGCGAAGGACGCGATCACCGAATGCATGAAATGTGGAAATCCAAGTGTCGATAAAACCATAGGGAACAAGCTGGTCGACACGCTCCTCCATTTCACCGGCGGCTTTATCAGTAAAGGTAAGCGCCAGAATTTCCGAAGGTTTGGCCAGTTTTTTTTCAATAATGTAAGAAATTCTTCTGGCAATAACCGTAGTTTTACCAGTTCCCGCGCCGGCGATTATTAAAAGTGGTCCTTCGGTTGTAGTTACTGCTTCTTTTTGTTGAGGATTTAAATCTTTCAGTAAATCAGCCACACTGCTTAAGCCCACAATAAAAAATCTATTCGCGATAACTGCAAGCTCGCGCTTATTTTAGCACGGGTTATCTGCCAATGTTTTGGGCAGGTTCAGGTTTATTCTGTAGTCCCGGAGGTTCGCTGGGTTTTTGATCTGGGGAAGTTTCTTTTTTCTGTTCTTTCTTCTCGAGTGCTTCTTTGGCTTTTTCGGTCTTGTCGATAATTACCTCGAGTTTTTCAGCAGCAACCGGGTTCTTTTCGGCCGCATCTTTAAGCTTCTGGGCTTGATTTTCAAGGCTTTGCTTCAAGGCTTCCTGTTTCCTTTGGTCTGGCTGAGACTCTTTTTGAGTTTCTTCTAGCGCTTTTTGGTATTCATTGGTAGCTTCCTGCAGCTGCCCGTTTGGTTTTCGTGACAAATCGATAACCTCTTGTCCCCTTCTTTCAACTTTATATTCGGGTTTGCCAGCTACTTTGGCGACGATTTCATCGGTTGCGAGTTTAAGTGGATAAAGAACGTCTCCAGGTTTTGAAGCTTGGGCAACTGTCGTAACCCCTAAGAGTAACGATAAGATAATCGATACGAAAACCAGGCCTCGACCGAATAGGAATCGCCAATCAAGGCTTTTATAGCCGCTGATTTTAACTTTTAACTCAACCCAGCCATTTTCCAAAAGATAGTCTGGCGCAGAAGTCTTTAAATATTGCTTTCTTAATTTTTCAAGCTTTTCTTCAATCATTTTGACTTGCAACTATTTCTTTTAATTTTTTTAGTACTCTATGCGTTCGCACTCTCAGTGCACCTTCTCTTACTTTGATAATTTTGGCGATTTCCGAAAAGGTCATATCCTCAAAATATCTTAAGATGATTATTTGTCTTTCTTTATCATCAAGTTCAAAAATGGCTTTTTTGACACTTTCGATGTTGTCTTGCCTTACTATTAGCTCTTCCAAGGACTCTGTTCCTGGTTCATCATAATCCTGGAGGCTAAATTCTTTCTTTTTGCGACTCAAGTCAATTATCAAATTGTGGGCAATCTTAAATAAATAGGCTTGGAATGAACCGCCTTTTCTTATGGTAAACGTGTCTAAAGATTGCCAAGCGCGAACAAATGTTTCCTGGCAGACATCCTGCGCCTTTTCTTTATCACCAAGATTAAACTGGCAATATCTATAGATTCTTTCGAAAAAGAGCCTGTAGATTTGACCAAAGGCATCTTGATCACCTGCTTGTGCCCTGACGATCAACTTTGAAAGTTCGTCCATGAGGGCACATTTTACTCTCTACAGTGTAAAACGCAAAATTTACTAATATGTAACATTTCTGCCTTCGCTTCGTTTAACTTCTTAAGATATGCAAAAACTCTTATCTCTGGGTATTGTTGCCTCTGTTTTAACTTTGTTTTTTGCGCTTGCGCTTCTTGCTATAAATTCGGTCGAAGCCATTTGTGATCCTGATGCTGAGTGGAAGAACCACGGTCAGTATGTTTCCTGTGTGGCAGGCGAGCATCCTGGCGGACAGGTAGTTTCCCAAGCCGCTCAATCTGATATTGGTAAGAAAAACGCAGTTGATGCTTCATCCAGCCCAGAAGCCAGTCCAACACCAGAGGTTTCACCCTCTCCTGAAGTTAGTCCATCGCCTGAAGTCTCACCAAGTCCGGAGGTTTCGCCGAGCCCCGAAGTTTCGCCTTCACCCGAAGTTAGCCCATCGCCAGAGGCAAGCCCAAGTCCAGAAGCCGCGGTTACTGTTTTGGAAAATGGTTCATCTGTACCAACAGATGTTTTAGCAAATATACTTGCAAAGTTACAAGAATTAATCGCAAGACTTAGCAACCTTCTTTGAATTCCTGCCTAAAAAGGCTAAAAGCAGTGCTCTAGTTTGAAATAACTAGAGCGCCCCCAAGTTTGCTGGAAATAGCCACATGCTTAATCTCAGAAAATTTTTGGAGCTTAATGTCTTTCCCATTTAATTCCTAATCTTTCCAGATTAAGATCTTTCCCACTTTACGACGAGGTTAACTACTAATAGGAATTTTATAAATAGTATCTGTGCATTTAACAAATAATTGATTGTCCTTTGTTAGGGCGATAATATCATCGCACCAAGAGTAAAGCCCACCACCAGTTATAGCAATTTCTTTTAACGATTTATCTTTTGGCGAATATATTTTAAATGAGAATATTCCTGCATAAGGCCGACCCACACTCCCTTCATCGGTTTTATTAAATGTGACTATTAGATAGTTATTCTGTTCCTGAATTTCGCATATAGTTAGTATATCTTCTTCTTGAATATCTATTTCATCCAGAAATGAAAAATCTAAATCGTCTCCTTGAGAGCTACGGAAACATTTAAGTGGATAGACACTATTCCCTTTGAGAGTATTCAGATCAACAACCTCAACCGCGGTGCTGAGATTATCATTACTTGTATTATTTCTATTTCCCCTCAACAATTCGACTTGTTCTTTAAGTTGAGTAATTTCGATATCTTTTTGAACTAAAGATTGGTTGTTATCTTTAGATTTGTTTTGGAGAGAAAAAAAAGCTACCGATAAAACAACTATCAAAATTACGATAGGAATAATTGGGGTTATTAGAGCAGATTTGAAGATCACAAAAAAATTATAGCAATTATTTGGATTTAATTCTTTTTGCTGATTTTGCTTCGATTGTTTGGACTGTAGATATTCGTGATGACAAGCGCGAGAAGCGGGTGTTGACGTCGTCGCTTTTTTTGTGATTCATATTTGTTATTTAAACAAGCGATTCAAGACCCAAAACGATTTTTAAGGCATATTCAACTTCGGCAAGTTTAGCCTCAGTAAGCTTGCCGACTTTTTTAATAAATCTCGACTTGTCAACTGCCTTAATAAATACAGGTAAGAGAACAGATTTCTTTTCTAGATTGTTAATTTTATCGGGTGCGACCAAAACCATTTCAGGTGTGATTAATCTTGGAACTTGTGAGCTAAAAGGCACAGTTACGATAGTGAAGAGCTGCTTATTATAGATATCTGGGGAAATAATTAGTGCTGGTCGCTTTTTGCGAACTTCTCTACCAAATCCCGGATTCAGATCGACTGTCCAGATTTCGCCTCTTTTCATTACAATTTTCTAATCCGGCCAGTTTTCGACCTCTATCGCTTTCCAATCTTCGAATTCTTTTTTGTAAAACTCGGCGTTGACTTTGAGGCTTTTGATTAAGTCTTTTTTAAGGTTTTTTTTGCGCTTTAATT
>CAYMIE010000045.1:0-7055 GCA_964390405.1 uncultured Gammaproteobacteria bacterium
TTTTGATAATTTTACAGTTGACGCATCTTTTTCTGATGCTTGCCTGGACTTTCATGCTATCGGTTTCTGTAAGTTATTCTTCCTCTTTCTAAATCATATGGCGTTAGTTCAATCTTCACTCTATCACCCGGCAAAATCCTGACATAATGTATGCGCATCTTGCCGGAAAGATGACACAATACTATTCTGTCTTCTTCGACACTTGGAAGTTGACCGGCAGCAACTTTCACCCTAAACATTGTATTGGGTAGGGCTTCAGTAACTTCTCCCTCTGCTTCGATTACACCTTGTTTCATACTCTATTGTTTTTTAATTGAACTTGCATTCTATCAAACTAGAAATATGGCGTCAATACTATAGGACCGTTTCTGCCTATTGCAATGGTCTTTTCAAACAGGCCCCCAATTGATCTGTCTTTTGACGAAATTGTCCAGTTATCTTTTTCAAGTACAACCTCACCAGATCCTTTTGTATAAATTACCTCAATGGCAATAGTCATATTTTCGACAAGTCTTGGCCCTGTCCCCTTTTTGCCGAACCCTGGCACCATTGGTTCTTCGTGAAGTTCGCGTCCAACACCATGGCCGGTTAGATTCTTGACGACGGAATAACCGTTGCCTTCGATTCGATTCTGAATTGTTGCGGAAATATCACCTATGGTATTGCCGACTACTGCTTTATTGATTGCTTCATCAAGCGTTGCACGGCCGACATCTAGAAATTTTTTTGTTTCTTGCCCAATTTTTCCAACCGGCACGGTAATTGCCAAATCGCTATGAAAACCCTTATACAATGCTCCAATGTCGATACCGACAATATCTCCTTCTTCTAAAACCCTGTTTGACGGGATACCGTGTACAACTTGTTGATTTACAGTTGTACAAATTGTGTATTGATAATCCTCAACAGTTTTGAAAGATGGTTCGGCACTGTGCTTTTTTAATTCTTGCTCAGCTATTTTGTCTAACTCGGAACATTTGACGCCTGGTTTTACATCTTCCAGAACTTTCTTTAGGGCAAGAGCGCAGATTTTTCCTGATTTTTTCATAATTTCTATTTCTTTATCTGACTTTGAAAATTTTGGCATATAGTCATATTAAGTCTTGAACTCTGGCCATTATTTCTTCATGAATTTCCGAAATTGGCGCCTCTCCGTTGACTTCATCTAAAATTCCTTTATTTTTGAAATCACCCAAGAGAGGTTCTGTTTCACCGTGATAAATTTCTAGGCGTTTTGATAAAACTTGTTCGGTGTCGTCACTTCTTCCCCTTTTGACTAATCTTTTTATGGATTCTTCGTCCGAAACTTTTACGTAAAATGCTTTAGTTATGTCTGGATCTAATTCTGCAAATTGGATTGAATTTCTGGGATAGCCGTCTAAAACATATCCTCCTTTAGCGTTTGATGTTTTTTTCTTAACGATACTATTGGTTATTTCATCTGGAACCAAATGCCCTTGGTCTAAGGCTTTTTTGATTTCAGTCGCAAGCGAATCTGATTCTTGGGATTTCTCTCTTAAGATTTGACCGACTTCGAAATAAGGAATACCTAGTTTTTGGGCAAGCAATTCTGCTTGTGTCGATTTACCTGATCCTTGGGGCCCTAAAAAAACAAATTTCATCTTACCCTACTCCTTGCAAACATAGTGTCATAATCACTCATAACCAGTTGAGATTCTATTTGCTTTGTCGTTTCAAGAATGACTGCAACGACGATGAGCAGACCGGTCCCTCCAATTATTAAAGTGGTGATGTTTGTTAATATCTGCCCAATAGAAGGAAGGATAGCAATGAGACCTAAAAATACCGCACCGAAGAGGGTAATTCTCATTGAAACATAATCAAGAAATTTTTTTGTCGGTGAGCCTGGCCTGATACCGGGCAAAAATCCACCCTGTTTCATAAGCATTTCTGAAATCTGTTTAGTATTGAAAGCGACTGTCGTATAGAAGTAAGTAAAGGCGACTACCAGCACGAAATAGGTAACGTTGTAAAGAATCCCTGAGGGATCAAAGAATCTCTGAATATCAGAAGCTAAAGTCGCTATTGTCTGATTAGGTGACCGTTCAAAAAATCTAGCGAAGGTAGTTGGCAAGAGTATTAAAGACACAGCAAAAATGATCGGGATAACTCCAGCTTGATTAACCCTGAGTGGAATGAAGCTTGAGGTAGCTGCAGCCTGACCTGTAACGCTTCTTCTGGAGTAGTGAACTTTTATCGGACGTCTGCCTTCTGTCACAAAAACTATGCCAACGATTACCACCAAAGCCATTACAATGAAAATAATGATGTTTCTAAATTGCGAAGGATCAAAAACAGATACCTGCTGAAATAATCCAATCGGCAACCTGCCAACTATTCCGGCAAAAATGATCATTGAGATGCCGTTGCCTACACCTTTTTCCGATATTAATTCGCCGAACCACATCAGCAGGATTGTCCCTGCGGTAATTGATAAAATTAAAGAAATGAGTGTTAATGGGTTAACTGCTGAAACTATCTGCTGATTTCTCAGAAGTATGAAAATCCCGAATGCCTGTACGGCAGCAAGAGGAACAGTAAGATAACGCGTATATTGATTAATTTTTTCTCTTCCGGATTCTCCCTCTTTGGCAAGCTCTTCAAGCTTTGGAAATACCATTTGGAGAAGCTGCATTATGATGCTGGCGTTAATATAGGGGTTCAAACCCAGAGACATTACTGAAAAATTAGCCAGAGTCCCGCCAGAAAAAATATCCAGTAGTGAGAGAAGTTGGCTCTCGCTAAAAAGTTTCTTTAGGGAAACAATATCTACTCCAGGAACAGGCACTTGGGCAAAAATTCTGAAAATTAGAAATATAAATGCCGTAAACAACAATTTCTTCCTAAGTTCCTTATTTCTCAAAATTTTTCTGATCAGTTCTAAATATTTCATTTTGACTTCGCCTCTTTCTTATTTTCGCCATTTTGATCAACTGGCTCTTTGGTAATTGAAAATTGATTTACTACTTTGCCGCCGGATTTTTCTATTTTTTTAGCCGCACTTTTAGATGTTTTTACTTCAAATATGTATGAGGAAGAAATATTACCGTCTCCGAGTATTTTTACCCCAAACTTTTTAGCATCGTTTGCATCCACTATTTGATATTTTATTAAAGAATCAATGTTGACTGTAATACCTTTGGGAAGTAAGTTTATTACGTCGAGATTAACAGCAAGAGGTTTTTTTGAAATTTTAGAGTTGCCTTTACCGCGACGATAAGGAAGCCTTTTGAATAGAGGACGCTGGCCTCCTTCAAAGTGCGGATGAGTGATCGACACTTTACCTCTAGCTTTCTGGCCTTTAGTGCCACGTCCGGCAGTTTTACCTTTTCCTGAACCAGCACCTCTGCCAATTCTTTTCGCCTTTTTTGTTTTTATCTTTGGCAACTTTTCTAAATTCATTTTACTAAACTCCCCAATGCATCAAGAGTCGCATAAATATTTGATGCAGGATTTTTGGTTCCTAACACTTTACTGGAGATATTTCTAATTCCAGCTGCTTCTACTACAACTCTAACAGCTCCACCAGCTATGACTCCAGAACCTTCTGGAGCAGGTTTTAATAGAACTTTTGCCGCTCCGCGTTTAATGTACGTATCATGAGGAATGGTACCGTTGACAATTGGTACGTTGACAAGTCTTTTTTTGGCTAGGGCAATTCCTTTTCTAATTGCTGATGCTACATCTCTGGCTTTGCCAAGACCAACCCCGACTCTCCCTTTTCTGTCACCAACAACGACTATTACGGAAAATCCTATACGGTTTCCCCCTTTTGTTTTTTTAGAAACTCGACTAACCTGGACAACTTTTTCTTCAAATTCTTTAGCTTGGTCCATCATTCTTTCTTCTCTTCTCATTAAAACTTTAATCCTCCTTTTTTGGCTGCATCAGCGAGGGCTTTAATTCGTCCATGATACTTAAAACCCCCTCTATCAAAAACAACTTTGTTAATTTTATTTTTAATTGCGATTTTGGCAAGCACCTCTCCTGCTTGTTCTGCTTGGTCAAACTTTTTGGATTTTTGAGCATTACTTTCTGTTGTTGCTTTGATTTTAAGAGTCGAAATCGAAGCTAAAGTAGCACCTTTAATATCATCGATGAGCTGTGCATAGATGTTTTTATTCGACCGAAAAACAGCAAGTCTTGGCTTTTTGTCTGAACCAAATACTTTCTTGCGAACTTTTAGATGCCTTATTTTTCTTTTATATTTTTTGTTCACTGGGCTGCTCCTTGTGCGCTCTTTAGGGCTTTGCCGGCTTTTCTTCTGATTACTTCGTCGACATATTTAATACCTTTTCCTTTATATGGCTCGGGTGGTCTAACTCTTCTGATAGTTGCCGCTATTTCTCCAACCAATGCCTTGTCTGCTCCTGAAACAATGATTTTATTTTCCTTTGTGTCGAGCTGAATCCCAGAAACGCTTTCTATAACTACCGGGTGAGAGTAACCGACGTTTAGAACTAGGCTATCCCCTTGTTTGGATGCCCGATATCCAACACCAACTAATTCTAATTGTTTGTTGTGGCCTTCGGTCACACCTTTCACCATGTTGGCAATTAGACTTCTTGTTAAACCGTGAAGCGCTTTAACAAATTTCGTATCATTTTTGCGCACCACTTTTATTGCGTTATTGTCAATCTCGACTTTTATCTCAGGCCTAAACGAAAATGATAATTCACCTTTTGGGCCTGAAACTTTAACTGCATTATCAGCGACGTTAACCGCTACGCCATCCGGAATACTAACTGGTAATTTGCCTATTTTTGACATAAATTTTTCTACCAAAGCTGGCAGATTACCTCTCCTCCTAAATTTTTCTTTCTTGCTTCTGCTCCGGTCATTACACCTTCTGGTGTTGAAATAATAGTTAGGCCTCTGCCACCTCTGACTGAATTGATATGTTTACTTTTTGAATATACTCGCAGACCAAGCTTAGAAATTTTTCTAATCTCTTGTATTTTTGGCTTTTGATTTTCGTACAACAAATCGATCTCAATCTTGTTCTCCTTTTTAGAAATTTTTCCAATAAATTTTTGCTTTTCAAGTACTTTTACAATATCGAATTTAAATTTTGAGTATGGCACCAAAACATTAACTTTATTGGCCATGTAGCCATTTTTGATAATCACAAACATGTTAGCGACCGGATCCATAAATTTTGCTCTAAGGGACAACCTAACGGTTTTCCCTTAGTATTCCCTTTCCCTTCATTGGAATAAATTGGCCTAGCAAAGCTAGTTCCAATTTAAGATTTGTATAGGTAGATTCGGATTTCATAATAATTATTACCATGATGATTTTTTAACTCCCGGGACTTCTCCTTTGTGAACTAAGCTTCTAAAGCAAATTCGACACAAACCGAACTTCCTCAAATAGGCTCGTGGTCTGCCACAAAGTTTGCATCTATTTATATGCCTATTTTTAAATTTTGGTTTTTTTTCGTTTTTGACAACCAATGCTTTTTTTGCCATTTTTAGCTTTCTTTCTTAAAAGGCAGGCCTAAAAGTTCTAATACTCTTTTTGACTTATCCCGATTGCTATTTTTTATTACTAAGGTCATAACCAAACCCCTAGTTTTGTCAACTTTTGAATAATCAATTTCCGGAAAAAGTATTTGTTCTGTAATTCCAAAACTGTAATTTCCTTTCTGATCAAATTTTTCCGTTGGCATCCCTCTAAAATCCCTCATCCTGGGAGCAACTGTCGCTATAAACTTTTCCAAAAAGTTCCATGTTTTTTTACCTCTTAAAGTAACCATAACCCCAATTTTGTCCCCTGATTTGAGCTTGAAAGTCGAAATTGAGTGCCTCGCTTTAGTAACACTTGGTTGCTGGCCAGCGATTGCGGCCATCTGCTCGCTAATTTTTTCAATTGCTCCTTTGTCAGAAAGTGCTTCAGCTGCCCCGGTATTGAGTACTATTTTTTCGATACGAGGCAGAGAAAGATTGTTTTTAAGACCGAATTCTTCTTTCAATTTCGGCACAACCTCTTTTACGTATTTATCACTTAAACTACTCATTTTAAAATTCCTTTACATTTTCTGCATATTCGACTTTTAACGTTATCTTTAAATGTAAACCCAATACGGGTGGGTTTTGCGCATTTTGGACAAATAACTAACACATTTGATACCGGAATTGGCCTGACAATTTCAAATATTCCTGCCTTTTCATTTCTTGTCGCTTTCTTATGCCTTTTATAAATATTTACACCGGTAACCACCAGTTTATTTTCGTGAGGGAAAACTCTTTCTATTTTGCTTTTCTTACCTTTTTCTCTACCAGCAGTAATTAATACTTCGTCACCGGCTTTATATTTGAACATATTAGATTACCTCCTTAGCAAGAGATGCAATTTTATTAAATCCTTTTCTCTTAACCTCAGCTGCAATCGGCCCGAAAACACGGGTTGCTCTTGGCGATTTATTGTTGTCAATTATTACGGCTGCATTGTCAGAAAATCTGATTAATGTTCCATCATTTCTTCTTGTTTCTTTTTTTGTCCTGACTATCACTGCTTTCACAATCTCATGATCTTTTACTTGAGCATGAGGTATTGCCCCTTTTACACTGCAAGTTACAATGTCTCCGAGTGAGACGAATCGTCTGCCAGTACCCTTACCAAGCCCTATAATTTGTAAGACCTTGGCACCACTATTGTCTGCTACACTCAATTTTGATTGACGCATTAGCATTATTTAATTACCTCCGTAACTTTAAAGTTGACATTTTTCGCTATCGGTCTCGTTTCTGTAATCTTGACAGTTTGACCAACTTTGGCACCCAAATCATTTCTAGCTTTTATCTTCTTGGACCTCGTAATAATTTTTTTGTAAAGCGGATGTTTGGTCTTCATTTCAACTTTTACAACTATTGTTTTTTGCATTTTGTCGGACAGAACGGTTCCTATCTTAACTTGTGGCATGTGATTTAACCTCCGTCTTATTGA
The DNA here is from genome assembly GCA_964390405.1 of uncultured Gammaproteobacteria bacterium. GTDB lineage: Bacteria > Patescibacteriota > Microgenomatia > Curtissbacterales > GWA2-41-24 > WO2-FULL-40-11. The sequence continues at coordinate 6,970 of CAYMIE010000045.1, forward strand.
TGCTATCGCCTGAAGGTTTATCCTCCTTCTCTGTTTTTGCAGTAAGTTTCATTTTTATAATTGTTTTAATCTTGGCTATATCTTTC
>CAYMIE010000046.1:0-7025 GCA_964390405.1 uncultured Gammaproteobacteria bacterium
GTTCGGTTGTCAGGATATCAGGTAGTCGGGCTATCTGGATCGTTTCTTCCTGCCTCCTTTTTTCTTTGCCTGTCTCTTTGTGTTTTGTGATCTTATATCTTTTTTCTCCTGATCACCTGATGACCTGATCACCTGATGACCTATTGAGAGCATTTTTTCCAGTTCTTTTTCGACGTCTGCGGTAATTTCTTTATTTTTATCCAAGTGGTCTTTGAGTTTTTTGTTGGTTGAAAGAAGGACGAGAATTTTTTCTTCAACTTTGGCAATGTCTTCAATGGGTACGCTGTCCAGAAAGCCGTTGTTGATTGCCCAAAGAATGACAACTTGAGCGCTAACGTCCATCGGTTTGTACTGAGGCTGCTTTAAAATTTCTACAATTCGCTTGCCGCGCTCAAGTCTTTTTTGGGTTGCTTCATCGAGATCAGAACCAAACTGGGCAAAGGTTGCTAGTTCCCTGTATTGGGCAAGATCGAGCCTAAGACTGCCGGCAACTTGTTTCATCATTTTAGTTTGGGCTGCACCGCCTACACGGGAAACAGAAAGACCGGGGTTAACAGCGGGTCTTACGCCAGCGTTGAAAAGTTCCGATTCCAAGTAAATTTGGCCGTCGGTTATGGAAATAACATTGGTTGGGATGTAAGCGGAAACATCACCGGCTTGTGTTTCTATAATGGGAAGAGCAGTCAAGGATCCGCCCCCATGTTTGTCGTCCATGCGCGCTGCCCGCTCAAGTAGCCTTGAGTGGAGATAGAAAATATCACCCGGATAGGCTTCGCGGCCGGACGGTCGTCTTAGAAGAAGTGAGATCTGGCGATACGCCCAAGCGTGTTTTGAAAGGTCGTCGTAAATTACAAGGGCATCTTTTCCCTGATCCATAAAAAACTCTCCCATAGCACAGCCCGCATATGGGGCAACGTATTGGAGAGTCGCACTGTCAGAAGCAGACGCTGCAACTACAATTGTGTGGTCCATTGCTTTGTGTTTTTCGAGAGTAGCAACCACCTGGGCGATTTTTGAAGTTTTCTGGCCAATTGCCACATAAATACAGATGGCATTCTGGGCCTTTTGATTAATGATCGTGTCCAGGCAAATTGCGGTTTTGCCAAGTTGTCTGTCCCCGATGATAAGCTCCCTTTGGCCGCGGCCTATGGGGATCATCGAGTCAATTGCCTTGAGACCGGTTTGAAGCGGAGTGTTGACCGGTTGGCGGAAGATAACTCCGGGAGCAATTTTTTCGGCCGCATAGTACTTATTAATAGCAATCCTGCCTTTGCCGTCAAGGGCTTCGCCCAGAGGATTAACAACTCTGCCGATAAGCCCGTTTCCAACCGGTACTTCAAAAATTTTGCCGGTTGTAGTGCACTCGTCACCTTCTTTAAGTTTGGTCCAATCTCCGAACACAACCGCGCCGACCGAATCTTCTTCTAGATTTAGGGCAAGGCCGGTAATTCCATGCGGAAAGGAAACAAGTTCTGAGCTTGCAACATCGGAAAGACCGGAAACCCTAACTACGCCGTCGCCGACCTCCATAATTTTGCCGATGTTTTTAGGCGTGGTTGTCAGTTTTACCTGATCTATCTGTTTTTCAATTTCTTCTAAAATGCCCATTATTTCTCGCTTAATGCTTAACGTCTAAGGACTAAAGCTAATTAGAATTTTTTGCGTAGTCATTAGTCAATTTGCTTTAGTCAAATTTTCAAGTTTCGCTTGCAGGGTTTCATCCCAAACCCAGTCTCCATGAGTAATTCTGGCTCCAAGTACGATGTTGGGATTGATTTTATAATTTATTCTGGTGCTACCTGTTTTGGCAAACAAATTTTGCTCGAACTTTTTTTGGCTTGATAATTTCTCGGCAGTTTCAACAACCAATTCTTCACGGCTGAGTGCAGCTTCTATCAATTTTTTATATTTTCTTAAAATCTTGATAAGCTGCGGCGGTTTTTGAAAAACAATAGTATTTAAAATTATTTGAACTTTTTTAGTATCAACCAACCCATCATTATTTAAGCTTTTTTTAAATAGAGATTTGGCTATTTTTTCTAAGTTTTTTGACTTCATTGGATTTGTTTAGTGATTTCTCTGACTGCCGAGCCAGTTAGAGCCTGTTTTTCCTGAGGTTTTAAGTTTCGCTTCAGCACCTTTTTAACCACAGCAACGACTAGATCCAAAGTTTCGCGTTCGATCTTTTTCTGTATAGACTCGCGCTCTGCTTCAATTTGGATTTTGGCATCAACCAAAGCTTGGTCAATTGTTTTCCGGGCTTCAAGCGATGCTTTTTCGCCAATTCTTTCTGCTTCGCGCCTGGCGTCCTGAATCAAATTTTGAGCCTGAATCTGGGAATCAGCAATGATTTTTTTGGAATTTTCGTCAGTCTTTTGCAGTTTTTCGGAAATTAAGTCGGCATTTTTGAGGCTTTCTTCGATTTTTTTCCTGCGCTCATCCAGAATTTTAAGAATTGGTTTATAAAAAAATCTCTTAAGTAAATAGAGAATGATTACAAAATTGACGATTTGGGCAAACAATAACGTTGGTTGAATGCCGAAGTTTTCAAAAATTTGCATAGCAATTTTTAGGTTGTCGGGTAATCAGGAAGTCGGGTAATCAGGTCCAAAAACCCCGATTGCCTGATGACCAGATAGCCTGACTACCTAATTATCCTGTGAACGCCAAGATTAAAGCATAAATGGCAATCGCTTCGGCAAGGGCCATACCAATCAACATGGCCGGCAGGATTTTGCCGGAAGCATCTGGATTTCTGCCCATAGCCTCCATGGCTTTAAAGCCAATTAAGCCAATAGCAATTGCCGGACCGAATCCGCCGATTGCAATAGCTGCACCTTTGGCTAAAATTATTTCCAAGTTTTAATTCACCCCTTTCTTAGTGTCCGGTTTTCTGGGTTAAGATTACCATAAAAACCAGTGTCAGCATAGCGAAAATTAAGGCTTGGACAAAGCCGACTAAAATTTCCAAAAAGTAGAATGGGATAGGTACGATATAGGCAAATAATTTGGTACTGGCCGTTGTTAAAAGTACTTCTCCAGCAAAAATATTTCCAAATAGCCGGAAAGAAAGAGAAAGGATTTTGGTTGCCTCACCAATGATTTCCAGAATTCCGACGAACAAAAAAATCGGATTGAGGCTTAAGAATTTGCCAATATAGCCGTTTAGCCCCAGATATTTTATAGATAAGTAATGAGTGGCAAAAAGTGAAACAATGGCTAAGGCAACTGTAGTGTTGAGGTCGGAGTTTATCGAGCGCAGAAGGGGAATGAAAACTTTTTCGCCCTGGTGATACTCATAAAATCCAATTGAGCCGATGCCGGGCAGAAGCCCCAAGTAATTGCCAAATAAAATAAAAAAGAAAAAGCTGGCGACAATCGGCAAAAAGACTTTGGTTTTGTCACCGGCAATAGTGGAAATAAGATCATTAAATGAATCAACCATAATTTCGGCAATATTCTGGATGCCTGAAGGAACCAGTGAAACTTTTTTGGTGGCGATGTAGGCAAAGCCGATTAAAATGGCGGTTACAAGCCAAGTAGTTAGGATAGAATTAGTTATAGGCAGGGGGCCAATATTAAACAGGGTTTCAGCTGCAAGTTGTACATGTACTTCGGCCATGAAATTCCTCCGGAATTTAGTTTATCGTAAATAGTTTATAGTTAATAGGGCTCATTGCGAAAAGCTTTTAAATTTGAGCTACAAAAAAGCCTGCCTGCCGGCAGGCAGGGGCTTCGGGATAACTTTATCACCCTCAGTCCTTTATCGCCAATATTAGCAAAATGTTATTATCCGAGCAAGAGTAGTTATTAGGAATGAATATCATAGTTAAAATCTTCTTCGCGATTCTGGCAATTGGGGGAATCGTTCTAATTTTCTACGTTTCTTGGTTCTGGCGCGCACTAATCGGGCCAATGGTTGTAATTCTACTTTGGGATGTTGGTGCGAGTTTTTTGAGGAAGAGGGGTTCAAAATAACGTACGAGGTAATTAGATATGCGACACTAGATACTCATCTGGTGTATCAAAGTTAAGAGCAAAGTGCAATCTTTGATTGTTGTAGTAATTAGTCCACTGCTCAAGCTTCTCGTTTAACTCATCTAAGGTAAGATCTCGTATATCTGTCTGCTGGTAGAACTCCTCATCATCGGTTCTATGTGACCTCTCAACACAACCATTCTGGTCTGGTGTGTGTATCCAGATGTACTGATGGTTAATATCTCTTGATGCAAGATACTTAACCGGTTCTGTCTGGAATTCATGACCATTATCAGTCTGCACCATCTTGATACTAATACCTTTTTTGCTGGTCTTGGTAATTAATCTTTTAAAGAAATCTACAGTACTTTGCCCGTCAAGCCTCTTGTATGCCCGAAGGTATCTCCACTTGGATACTACATCAATGGCTGTATACTGATATCTTTTTCTGCCTTCTAGAAACTTGGTATCAACCTGCACTAGTTCTCCAGGCACAGAAGCATGATTAAAGAGCTTAGTCGGTCTTCTCTTTCTCCTGTGCCGCGCGATGATTAAGTTTCTTCTCTTCCACCAGTTGTAGATTGTCTTTGGTGAGCATGGTGGTGTTCTGCCTTCCTTAAGCCACAGCTGGTACAGGTAGTAGTGACTCTTGGCAGGATTTTCCTTCTTCCAGCGGCAAACTTCAACAACAATACTCCATGATACGGTTCTTGAAGACTTTGGTCTTCTTGGTCTGTACTTAAGAGTATTTAAGTTAAATCTCTTGTACTGCTTTTTCAGTCTGTAGAAGGTTGAACGGTGAATACCCATTAGTTTGCACAAATATCTAACATTCTTGGGATCCATTGTTGCGTAAGCATCCATAACCTTTAGCCTAAACTTCTCCTTTTCAGTTAGATCTACTGCATGAATTTTCCCCATGACACTCCTTTCTAAGCAATTAGTTTAGAGTAAAAAGTGTCGCATATGTGTTTACACAGCACGAATAATTGTTTAATTTACATTTTTAAGTTAAAATACGCTTGCTATGCCAGTCATTAACGTTCCATCAAGAGTTACCAAAGGAGAAGATTTGGTAATTATTCCCAAAAAAGAATACGAAGAGCTTTCACAACTTAAGAAAATTTACGAATTCTCTCCAACTGCTGCTCAAAAAAAGATTTTAAGAGTTTCTCGCGAAAATCGCAGGAAGGGAAAGACTTTAAACCTAAATGAGCTTCGACGCAAATTGGCGACTAGAAGTTGACCCTCAAGTCTACAAAGATCTTACCAAACTACCCAAAAGTAATATTAGAAGGATTTTAGGTGCAATTGAAAAATTGTCCAATAGTCCATATGCAGGAGATATCCAGAAAATGAGGGGTGAGAAAAATGTATGGAGAAGAAGAGTTGGCGAATATCGTATATTTTATGAAATTTTAACCGAGGTAAAAGTTATCCACGTGTTCCACGCTGAGCGTAGAACCTCAAAGACGTATTGAACCTTAATTTTGCTCTGGGATGTTGTGGCGAGTTTTTTGAGGAAGAAAGATACTAAGAAATAATTCCCTTAGTCATTTTCTGGAGTTGATGTATTTGTTCTAGTAGGCGTTGGGGATTCTGAGGTTTTAACATGATCAAGTAGGTCTCTTACAACTTGTTGTTGAGCTTCTGCTGTTTGAAACTCTAGTTCTGCGTAAGCCTTTGAAGTGTCGTAAGCTCTCTTCCATGTGTCTTGGTCTGCTCTCAGATCTGTTGTAAATTGTTCTTCAGTCTCTTCTGTTTGCGGAAAAAGGCCTTCCCAATTTGCGCTTCTAAAAGTTACATCTTGTTCTCCGTTATCTATCATTTCTTGTAAGACAGTGCTGAGTGTTGTACCGTTTAGAATAGCTATTGGTCCAAGATGCGGATGTAATCCTGCGTGAGATATTTTAGGATGTGATTTTCCATCTATGGTTGTACAGGACGCAGGAAATATTAATACTTCTGACCTGCTCTCAGTTGGTATTCTCAAAACAAACTTGCCGCCTAATTCCTTATCTTTTCGCTCAACGATTCCATATAGTTCAGATTTTTGAGCCTCAAGGCCGCTGTTTTCTAGAGTTTTTCCTGGCGGATGTTCTTCCATCAAATCCAGTTTAGGCAAGTGGGGAGGGGTTTGTCAAACGATATATTGGGTAAGAAATAGCGGATTAAAGAGATTCAGAGTTTTTTTTAATAAACCAAGACAATAAAGCCCCAAATACCACAATTCCGCCGAGCGCTCCAACTTCTTGTGCATACGGCCAACTCTCTTTTCTGTTATTTCCTGACAGATAGGTTCCAGGCGTAGGGTTTGGGATACCGTTAAATGTGGGAGTAGGATTTAATGTTGGTGTTTGTTCTTCTTTTTCAATTACGAGCATATTATTAACTCTGTCAGGCTGCTGACTGGTTGCAAATGTCTGTTCATTTGAGCTGTGATCCACGCCAAAATAAATTGCCAAAGCTATTGTTGAAAATGTGGTAATTTTAGCAACGGTTGATTCAAATCGGAGTCTTTCGGACATCTAATAGGGTAATAGTCTTTTTAATATTTACAGTTGTTCTAACTTTAGCTTCTCTTCACTTCGACTTCGCTCAGTGTAAACTGCTCGGAAAAACTTACAACTGCTCCAGTTTTAACTTTTCCTCGCCTTTAGGGATTTCGACAAGGGGGAGGTAGCGCTCGGTAGTGGAAAGGCGTTTGTGGCCGGCGACTTTGGAAATTAAAACTAAGGAGGCTCCTGATTGTAGATGGTGGGCAACCCAAGTGTGTCTGAGATCGTTGACTTTAGCTTGCGAAATGCCGGCTTTTCTGTAGTACCGGTCGATGGCGGTTCTGATATTTCTAACGAGCAAAGGTTTGCCTGTTTTGGTAACAAAAAGCGCTTTGTTTGTGGTTTTTGGCCGAATCTCGATATATTTTTTGAGTGCTGTTTCTGCCGCTTTGTTCATAGGGACTGTTCTTTCACTTCTGTTTTCCATAGCCCGAACAAAAAGTGTTCCTTCTTTTGCGTTTTCTGAAAAGTAAATGTCGTCAACTCTCA
>CAYMIE010000047.1:0-7018 GCA_964390405.1 uncultured Gammaproteobacteria bacterium
GGATTTTCGCCGTCAAATACTAATAAGTGCATGACAAAATATCCTCTCGGCGTTGTCCCTTCGCCGGTTGATTTTGATTCTATTTTTTTAACCAGTTTTCCGTTCATTTCAATGTTTTGGGATGATATTACGTTGTAAAAATCATTGGGATTCTCATAAAATTGAATCGTCGAAAGCCAATCTTGGGCAGGCACAATTTCTAAATTTATAGGTACAAAATTATTATCAATAAACTGAGGTACTACGAATGAATACGGAGCGAAAAACATGCACTTTTGATCTTCAGTATTGTGAGTGGTAAACCATTTGGAATCATAACTTAGCTCAAATCCAAGCTGGGTGTTGGTACACGATTTTATTTCTGAGGAGGAAATCAGTGGGGTTTGAAAATCGGATGACGGTACGGGGTTTTCAAGCCGTTGACTACTAGCGGTCGAGTCTGATAAGCCTTTAACTTCGGATACATTATTTCCGGCAGTAACCTTGCCAATAGAAAAACTCACCACTCCAAAAAACGCTAGTGCTAAAAAAATAATACTAGCTTTACTAACTTTTTGAAACTTTTGTAATGTCAATCTAAGTTCCTCACTTAAACTAGAAAAGGAACTTATGCTGCCCTATGTCTTGAACCCTCTAACTTGTGGGATTACTTTCATCTCCAGCTGGCGCCGAATCTGGTGTAGGTTCAGTCGCTGGTGGAGTGTCACCTGCTGGCTCACTGCCTCCCTCATCTGGAGCGTCAGGAGCCGGACTTTCCCCTATAACTGGCGCAGCGGGAGCATCTGCTGGTTGACTACCACCTGTGCCACCGCTTTGTAGATCATCTGCCGGGGCATCCTGGTTTTGGTCGTCTCCGTCCATAAACATAAAATCAACCTCCTTTCTTTAATTCTAACAAACTTCTCATGCAAGTTGTAAGGCTCTAAAAACCAAAATCAGTGGCAGTATTTGACTCTGAATACAAAAGTTGGTAGTAGCCTTTAATTTTGTTTTCAATATCTTGCTGGACAGCAGCCAAAGCCTCAATTTCTTCCGTATTCTCTTCAAGCGCAAAAATTCTTTCCCTTTCTTCAGTAATTTTACTAGCGAGTTTGTTGATTTCATTTTGAGAGTCAATTGACGTTTTGTATGCAATCTCAATTGAATTTGGTGAATCAGAGTCAAGACTTACCAAATCTTCCTCAAGAATTGCAGTTATTTGCTCAGCGGCGCTAGCAATCAGTTTAAAATAAGACAAATACAAATTGTAATACTCTTGATACCTGTCTGGAGTATTAATTTGTGAGAGCTTTTCTATGCTGGAATTTGTATCTGATTTCAGGGTTTTAAAGTGGCTTAAAATTAGGTCTTTATCTGCTTCTTCCCAGAGAGTTTTTTGGGAAATGTTAATGCCAATAGTAGCTGCCGTAACGTTTTGAAGTAAGCTGCTTTCATATTCATAATTTTTCCCCAGTTCTTCAAGGAACTCATTGGATTGGACATAGTAATTGTTAAAACTATCCTCCAGCGTTTGATATTCTCTGGGTGTTTTAGCACTAGATAGCAGTTTTTTTTGAAAGTCAAGATTATCTTTTAAAAGCCCGATTTGGGACAGGCTCTTTTGATTATTGCCTACAATTATGCTGTAGTTGAGATCCCCGTTTGTTTGTGTGTTACCAAGAACCTTTTCGTAGCTTGATTTGCCAATATCAAGCGTGTTCATTAGCTCATCCATCGACTGGTCGGCAGAAATTAAATTGGCGCTAACTAGACCAATATATTGCTGCTTGGCAGAAACCGTTAGTTGCCTGTGAAATTCGTAGATTAGGTATACAGCAACCAGAAGCAAGATTAAAAAGATAGAGACAAAATAGAAAGCATTTGGGAATTTAATCAGGCTTTTGGCAGCAAATTTGGGCATGGCAGACTGATATATCTATTTTACGTGAGATTCATACTCTTTGCCAAGCGAAATATTGATAAATGGGAATTTATTTGAACTTTTGGTGTCGCAGATTGGAATCATTGGTTGGATTGTTGGGATATTTTAAAATAACAACCTTCACGATACCAATCCCACATGGTCGAAGGGTTGTGCGTAGGAAATAGTACTTAAGATATAATAATATATGGTTATTATTTAAATGCAAGATCCAGAGATTACAGAAACCATGGGTTCTAATGAGTCTTCAACAACCAAAATCGATAAATTGAAGACAGAATTTAAAAGTATTTTTGACAGAAATTTACAGTTTTTTGGGCATGGTACTTTATTAGACTTTGCTCCACAAATTTTTAAGGAAGGTTTAAAAGTAAGAGATCCAGATTTACTCTCAACATCAGTTCCTTTATTCGATAATAAGCCCTACGATAAGCAACCAGAAGAACATTTTAAAAGAATTTTAAACTGGCCTCATCATAATGCCCCTGCTGTTGTTGTTTTGGCAATTCCAAATATGCCTGATAATCTTGATGTAGGAATTTTCAATTATTTGAACGCTGTGTTAGAAGAATTAGAAACTGAGGATACAGGATATAATGCTCAATTCGTCATCCCATCGAAATATATCAGGGGCTACGTCAATACAAAAACGGGTGAGTTTACTGGAAATCCAGAATTTAGGGTTACGATTCCAAAGATTCAACCTTGGCAAAAGCCAAAACCTCGAAGATTCCAACCTACATCTTCTCATTCAAAAGGAAAAGTTGAGATTCCAGCTACTAGTCCAAAAGCGGAAAAACCTGACGTTTGGTGATTAATTGAGACTAAATGCTGTATCAATCTGTTCACAATAGTTGATGTATTGACCCTTCGACTGATCTCAGGATCAACCTTAAACAAGTTGAAAGGTTGACACTTCGGGTTTTTAGCCCACCAATTCATTGGTTGCACAAAACCAGAATGGCTTTGACATTCGGGTTTTATTCGGTTAAAATTATCCGGTGGTTTCAAATAATAAACGGATAATTCTCCATGCCGATTTAAATAGCTTTTTTGCAACAGCAAACAAATCTAAAGTTGCGAGGCAGACCGGTAGGTGTTGTTAAAGCAAAAGGGCGAACTTGCATTATTGCCGCTTCATATGAAGCCAAAAAGTACGGGGTGACAACAGGATCTCGTGTAAATGACGCCCAAAAACTTTGCCCGCAGATTGTCTTGGTACCTGCCGATTTTGCAAAGTATGAGGTAATGAGCCTGCGTTTTATTAAAATTTGCGCCGATTATTCTCCACTTTGTGAAGTGTTTTCGCTGGATGAGTGTTTTGTCGATGTAACCGAAACAGAAAAATTCTGGGGTAATGCTTTTAATATTGCTTTGGAAATAAAAGACAGGCTTCGCAGGGAAGTTGGCGAGTGGATGACTTGTTCTGTTGGAATTTCCCACAATAGGCTTTTGGCTAAACTTGGATCAAACCAAATAAAACTTGACGGTTTGTTTTGGATAACAGAAGACAATTTATTTAAAGTTTTAGATAAATGCAAGTTAACCGATGTTTGCGGGCTTGGGTATAGACTTTGTAGCCGTTTGGCAAAGTTGGGCATTGATAATTTCCCGGCACTGAGAGCCTGCACGTTGTCTTTTCTGTATGATAACTTTGGACCGTTTTGGTCTTATCATCTTTTTAATTTGGCAAGAGGAGTTGACAATACACCGGTTTTAGCATACACAAACCTTGAGCAAGCAAAAAGCGTAGGCAGAACTTATACAACGCATAAAGTTCTAAATAGCAGACAAGACGTATACAAGATTGCCAGAAATTTAGCAGAAGAAGCAGCATTTAAAGCGCGTACTATGGCCTTAGCAGGGCATTATGTTGGATTTTGTCTTAGAACCGCTGCGCGCAGTTGGTCTGGACCCAAAGATGATGAGAAGGTTAAATCTTGGTATGGCCATAGAACTTTAAAAAATTATATAAGTTCTGGCAAAGAACTTTTTGACATCTGTAAAATTATTTCTGATAATTGGGTTTTTAACAAAATTATTTTTTGCGGAGTGACATTGGGAATGTTAACAAAGAAAGACTTTTTGCCTATTCCCCTTTTTGAAGAGGCAAGACGGCAAAACAAGCTGGTCGAGAAGGTTGATGAGGTCAATAATAAATATGGTGATTACACGCTATTTCCGGCACAGCTTCTTGGGATGCCAATTATAAGACCGGAAGTTACAGGCTATTTTGGTGATAAAAAATTTCGATTACAAAATTTCTTGCGCAGCTAATAAATTAGTGGGCAAAGGCGTATCGACTGCGTTATGCTCTTGAAAATAGATCCTTCGACAAATTATAATACTGAGTAAATCGAAGTGCTCAGGATGTTCACTTCGTGAACACCCTTCGATAATACTCAGAGTCATCACTCCGTGAAGACCTGCGTGAACATTTTGCCGTAAACACCGCCATCAACAACACCAATACCGATTTTGCCAAAAGCCGGATCCAAAATATTTCTTCTGTGGCCTTCGCTGTTCATAAGGCCGGTGTGAGCTCTGTCGATGTTGGGGGCTAGCGCTAAATTTTCGCCGGCAAAACTGTATTCAATACCGTTTTCCAGAAGCCTGTTGCCAACGTCTTTACCTTCGGGTGAAAAGTGCGAAAAATAGCCTCTTTTAAACATGTCTTCAGAATGCTTTCTGCCAACTTGGTCCAGCAATTCATCCCAGACAAGCGCCTTAGATCCGAATCTTATTCTTTCTTGGTTAACGAGATTAAACATTTCCTGCTCACTTAAACTGTCAATTGTTAGCTGGTCTTGAGTAAACTGAAGATTAATTGCTCCTTTGTCTTCCGGACGGATAGTTAAAAAGGTCAGACCTTGCTTGGTAATCGGCCCGAATACGTTATTTAGAGGTTTTTCGAGTGCCGTAACCCTGCCGACAAGGAATGAACCAATTTTAGAATCGTAAATATCTTTTTTAATATCCGGTCTAATTGGCAGTGAAACTACAAATAGAAGTACAAAGGCTAAAAACAAAAAAGCGTTTAGGGCTGCCGGTAAAAATCCAAGGTATTTATTAATTTTGTCGTTGTCAAAATAACTTAAATATTTTTTAAGAGCTCTTCTGATCAGCGTAAAAAACACGGTTTCTGCAACAATCCAAACTATAAGAAAGCCTATCGGGTTAGCTGCTATTGGCGGCAAATTGAAAAGCGATATCAATAAATTTGCAGCGTGAGAATAAAGACCCAGCGCCAAAACAAGTGAAAAAATGAAGCCTAAAATATTGAATATTTGGTTGAAAAAGCCGCGCCTGAGACCTTCTGCTGCAAAAAGTGAAACTATCAGAAGTATAATGAAGTCGACCCAATTCATAAGAATCTTAGTTAGAGTTTAGAGGTTAAAGTTTAGAGTTTCAAGTAATACTATAATTGAAGCTACAGCCTAAATCTTATATAATTTTATCCTGTATGTTATTTTGGGGGTATAGCTCAATCGGTAGAGCAATTGCCTTTTAAGCAATTGGTTCAGGGTTCGAGTCCCTGTGCCCCCACAAATTGTTGACTTTTTGTTTATGAATTTCACCATATCCCTTGATTAATTTTTTAGTTTTGATTTAAATGGAATAAATAGAAAAAATCTTTGAAAGGGGGTGTTATGTAAATGAATCTGGAAGATTTATATGTTTCTGTAAGTGATGCGGTTTTAAGATCCGTTATTACCTTCGTTGAATTTATACCTTCATTTATTGGCGGCCTGATTATCCTTTTTATTGGCTTAGTGGTCGCCGGAATATCTCACCGCCTAATGCTTGGCACCCTGAAGATTATTAAGTTGGAGCAGTTTTTGACAAAATACGGGCTAACTAAACTTGAGGGAAAAGATATCGAGTGGAGTGAGATCTTAGCTCAAATTGCCAGATGGACTATTATAGTAATCTTTTTGGTGCCGGCTCTTGAAGCTTGGCGGCTCAGCGCGGTTAACGCTGTTTTAAATCGGGTAATTCTTTATATTCCAAATGTAATCGTGGCTGTTGTACTAGCAATGATTGGTTTGGTATTTGCAAGAATTGGCTATAAAGTCGCCTACAATGCGGCCAAAGCATTGGGTAAGCAACTGGCAAATACTGTTGCACTGGTTGCCCAATGGTCAATTACGATTTTTACGGGATTTTTAGTTTTGCATCAATTGGGTGTCGCCCAAGAACTTTTGAGAATTTTATTTGCAGGTCTCGTTGCCATGATTGCCATAGCCGGAGGTTTAGCATTCGGTCTTGGCGGCCAGCACACGGCGAAGCAAATTTTAGAAGAGGTCTGGAATAAATTTCATAAGTAAAAGCTTAAAGTAAGCCGATTTAGGTTCGATAATACTCATAAATTATGATAAAATTGGTGTCTGTATATGGCGCCATCGTCTAACGGTTAGGACACTACCCTTTCAAGGTGGTAATCGGGGTTCGATTCCCCGTGGCGCTGCTTTTACCCTATAGTTGCTGATTCTCCAATTTTTTGTTATAATGCAGCAAATGAATTCGGAGACTAAAGATAGAAGAGTTCTACCACATCGCTGGGTTATAGAAACAACCTATAATGCAGAGTCATTTATACCAACTACTGATGGATTTTGTAGACACTGCGGCAAAACCAGACATTTCCCAAACGGATTTGATAAACTTTATGGAGCCCTCAGAAATCCAAATATTATTCAACCCTTTGAATTTAAGTAAAATTTTCTCTTTTTCTCGTCAAACCTTTCGATTACGTAACGGAGCATAGTTCTTGGCATGGATTTGTAATGTTCTTGCAGAAAACTTTCCAAAACTTTCTGATTCCTTTTGCCCACTTCTCGAAGCATCCAGCCAACGGCTTTATGAATTAAATCGTGTTGATCGTTTAGCAGAATTTCCGAGATTTTTAAGGTTTCTTTAAATTGATTATTTTTGATGAAATTGAAAGTGGCAATAATGGCTATTCTTCGTTCCCAAACATTGTTAGATTTGGCAAGTTTGTAAAGAATTGGTTTGCCCTTTCCACCAAGAAAATCGCCTAGAATTTTATCTGCTGACAGGTCAACCAGATCCCAATTGTTAACGTATCTTATATGT
>CAYMIE010000048.1:0-6852 GCA_964390405.1 uncultured Gammaproteobacteria bacterium
TGGACGAATTTGGTCTTTCAACCGGTGAAATATCAGTCAAAATCGGCAAAAGTGCCCCTTATGTCTCCAACACTCTAAGGCTTCTGACCATACCCGATGTCTTAAAAGATGCATTAACTTCCGGTGCAACTACTGAAGGTCATGCAAGGGCATTAGCTTCGCTTGAAGACCCGCATTTGATAGTTGAAGCATATAAAGAGATTCTTTCCAAAAATCTTTCTGTTAGGGGAGCTGAAGAGCTTGCTCGCAAATTAAGATCTAGGGAAAATATTGCGCCAAGGCAACAAAAACCCACCTTAAGACTGCAAAGCGAGGAACTTGATAAATATCAGGAAGAATTGACTAGTAAGTTAACTAGCGGCAGCGTGAAAGTAAAAGTTAAAATTGGTCAGTCAAGAATTGAAGCTAAGCTGCAAATTATAGCTCGCGGTAAAGTGGAAGATACTTCAAAGCTTATAAAATCCCTAAGGGATACTATTGTCGCTGCTGGAAATTAACCTGATTCCCCTAAAATTATTCGATTTAATTATCGGCCAGTAAACTAGCCAGACCTTTCCTTTGATCGAATCTTTCTTAATCGGGCCAAAAGTTCTTGAATCTGACGATGAGGATCTATTGTCGCCCATAACAAAATATTCGTCTGTTTTAAGAGTAGTAACCATATTTCCTTCAGTTTGGCTATTAATATAATTTTCTTCAAGTTTTGAGCCGTTAACAATTACTTCACCGTTCTCAATTCTGACGGTATCTCCAGGTAGGCCTATCACTCTTTTTATAAAATCTGCCTTGTTACCAATCGGTGCTTCAAAGACTATTACATCTCTTAACTTCGGCTCTGAAAATCTATAACTTACCTTTTGGGTTAAAAGTAGTTCAGCGTTCTCAAAATTGGGCAGCATCGATATGCCCTGAACCCTGTGGGGTTGCACTAAAAAAATGTAGACGAACAAAAAAATACCGAAAGAAATAAGGGCTGTCTGGAAAATTTCCTTAATTGTTGTGATTAAGCTGTTTGAATTATCCATAAATACTAGTTAATTTTATGTTAAAATTGCGCCACACGTACAGTAGCAGGAGGGCAGCTAGCTCAGCAGGTTAGAGCGCTCGTATCACATGCGAGAGGTCAGAGGTTCGAACCCTCTGTTGCCCACAAATGGACATTATCCGGCTTCTCCTCCTTTTGTCTTTAGCATCTATTATTCCAGGCCAGTTGGTGCGTTTTACCATTGGTAGCGACAGCTCAGCGGTCACAGTGACAGATATAAGCGTCATTGTAACGGTCTTTATATTTTTTATTTACAGTTTGTTTTCCAAAAGAAAAATATATCTTGCCAGAAATGTTTTTTATTTCTTTATAATTTTTGTATCTTGTGCATTGCTTTCTTTAACTCTTGCGCTAAATTCATTCACAATTTCCGAAGTCGCCTCCGGCGCGCTTTTTCTACTTAGGTTTATTTTTTATTTTGCAATTGCTATCGTTACCCTTAATATTGTTCAAAAAAAAGAAATCGAGCGTTGGTTAAAAGTTATCCTTGCGCTTGGAGCTACCTTTTCCATTTTTGGCTTGTTGCAGCTTTTGGTTCTTCCTGATTTGAGGTTTCTGAGTAACTTTGGCTGGGATCCGCATTTAAATCGGCTTGTTTCAAGTTTGATAGATCCCAATTTCACAGGAGGGTTAATCGTGCTGTTTACAGTTGTTTCATTAAGCCTTTATGTCTTTAAAAAAAATACATTTTATTTAATCTTAAGTCTGCTGTTTATCATTCCCTTGATATTAACTTTTTCCAGAAGCTCCTATCTTGCACTTATGACAGCAATTGTAGCCATAGGCATTATTAAATCCCCTAGATTACTTTTGGCTCTTCTGGTAGTTTTCCTGTTTCTGATAACTGCAGTTCCTAAATCAAGAGAAAGAGTAATAAGTGCTTTTACGCTGGATGAAACAGCCCGCTCAAGGATAGAAAGCTGGCATCTCGCGTATTCATTTTTTTCTGATAATTATTTGTTTGGTGTTGGCTTCAATACTTTTAGATTCGCTCAAATTAAATCCGGTAGCTTTTCTGTTGATAATCCCGAGGGAGGACATTCAGGTTCTGGTGCCGATTCAAGCATTCTGTTGGTAGCAGCAACTACGGGTATTATTGGTCTGCTTTCTTTTTCCTTATTTTTAGCTGCTATTTTTAAAGGTGCTTTGACGGGTGTTGGTAAAAACTATTTAAAGTTGATTAGTTTTGCGAGCATTACTTCTTTAATAGTGCACTCACAGTTTGTTAATTCTCTGTTTTTCCCCCAAATTATGGTCGTATTTTGGTTTTTACTAGGTTTAAGTTACGTGCGCGATTAACCAGTCCAATAAGTCAATTTGCACCTACTTTTTGAAGTGAAGTTTTAACTCTTTGGTTTCAGTGTTTCCCGCATCGTCAACAGCTTTAATTTCAATTTTATTTTCACCCTCCACTTCCAGCGGGATTGTGACTTCAAATTCTCCATTTGCGTCAACGTTAGCTAAGAATCCGTGGGCAAAAACTTGGGCTGTCGCTTCAGTTTTACCTGTTATTTTTACGCGATTATTACCGGAAAAATGTTGTCCGTCGCTAGGGGAGTCTATTTGCAATTCAGGTGGTTCCATGTCAAGAAAAATAGTTGCTACTTTTGAAAAATCACTAGAGTCGCCATTATTGTTTATGGCTTTCAGGGAAATTTTATTTTCTCCTCGGCTTAGAAGAAAATCGTTGAATTCGAATCGCCCATCGCTTGTTTCAACTTCGCTAACCTCACGCAAGTCAAGATATATTTCTACTTTAGCAGCATTACCTGAGAATCCAGCAACCTTAATTCTTTCTTGATTGGTTGAAGCTGGCAAAGTGTCAATTATGGGAGTAACAGGAGCACTTTCTGAATTTTGAGAAGCGTCACTACTTTCAAAAATGGATTCTAGAAAATCCGCAAAGTTGCCCAGCAAATTAATGCCAATAGTGAAAATAAAAACGATCAGCACAATGCTGACTACTGAAAGCAAAAATATTCGCTTTACTACGGACTTTTCTTCGCGTCTTGCGATTCTTTGAACCCTGTTAACTCTTTTCACAGATTAATTTTATAAGATATGAGCCACCTCCGGGATTCGAACTCGGGACCTTCACTTTACGAAAGTGCTGCTCTACCAACTGAGCTAAGGTGGCGCATATTAAACAAACGCATATCAATTTTAGCTTTTTAAATTTAGGGATTCAAATGGGTGAAGTTTATTAGGCAGAGATGGTATTAGAGTTACAACCTTGAGCTTGCCTGTACTTAGTGAATCGAATATGTTGAAGGATCGAAAGGTCAGTGCAGAAATTGGATTAGTCGGTTGGGGTAGACATTCCCGAATGGCCTTCAATTTTAGCAATTCTTTTTTTGTGTGATGTTACTTCATCTTTTATTTCCGAAACGTCTTCCGAAACATCGGCTAGCTGGCTCGTAAGACCATCAAGTTTTTTGGTGTGTTCTTCCAGAATTGCAGTGTGTCCTTCTAGAGTTTTTTTTATTGGTTCAAGCTCCTCTTTTACTAAGCTTCTTATGCTTTTTATTAAATCATTGTCTGTCATAGCTAAAATATACTATTAAATTAAGAATAAAATAACAAGTGTTAAGTTTTATTCGGGTCGTATCGAAGGGTCATATACCCTGATCGAAGCCTAAGGGCTAATATTGCTAGCGTTTTCAACTTCAAGTATTGATCAATTACCTCGTGAATGTGAAGTCACACAAATCAGTGTCAGAACTTTCTTCTGTAAATTCTTAGTTTTACTTACAGACTTAAAGCTTTTGTTACCTCTTCTGCGGAATTATAAGTTCCTTCCGGTAGTTTTTCCGTGAACTCCTTTTTATCTTCTTCGGAAAAGTCGGATAAATTATCACACTCTGCTACTAAATCCTCTTTTGTCGCTGGATATTTTTGATGTGTTTTTAGATGGTCTATTGCACCCTGTACGTTTTGCATAAAATCACCCCCAATCTTTTTGTGGTTATGTAAAACGGAGTATATCAATTTTAAGCGTAAATATCGAGTGCCGATACGTGGGCGATGTGGAAGACCCTGAACTTAGCCGAAGGGTTACTCGTTCCGAGCGAAGTCGAAGGTTATGATCCCGGGTGTAACCGAAGGGAGAACTTATTGGGTTTATGTAAAGATTAGCTTACGCTTTTAACCTCAATCACGTCCTCTAGTGGAATATCGACACTGGCATGGGCTTTTCTTATCTTGTCTGCGCTCTGCGCTTCGGTTATACAGTAAGCAAAGCCTTTTTCAAGACTGTAGTGGGCATGGGTTGCATTAAGACCCATTTTGCTTGCCGCATCTTTGTATCTGTGGAATCCATCTACTGCTTCTTGATCGGTCCCTGCGCCTATATCAGCCGTTTTGTGAACTCCTAAAAACTGCGCCATTTTTGTTTCACCTCCTTACTTGTTGTGAGTATACCATGTGATTTGAAATGCAGGTGCAGTTCTAATCTCCGACCTTGAGTAGTAGAAAATCGAAACTAATTTGAGCAGGAGACGGTATTCGTGACGGACTCACCTGCCTGTTTAATGATAACTCCGATGAAGCTAAATTACTAGCATTTCAGCTTGAAGCATTAAATAATCGCATGGATAGTTTAGGCAACAGAAAACTCTATTGGGAGTGATTTTAAATCTGTAGTTTTTGGTAAATCAACATAAAGTTTCTCAAAACCAATTACTTTGCCAGCCTTGTCTTTGCTAACCACTGTTCCATCGCCAACTTCTTCTGTTAGAGCTTCTTTTTTTGGATCGTCAAACCAAACATTTAAGGTTCGGCCTTTGGCATCATAATATATTTTAATTTTCGACATTGATTTTTTCTCCTTCTCTAATTCTTTTGGTTAAATATGCAGTTATTATGTAACCATTTTTCTTATCGATGTGATCGCAAACTGTGCAAACGTAAATGTTACCTAAATTCTTGTAATACAGATGCACACAAGGGTCTTGCTTGCTTCTTCTTATTTCGGTCGGTTTCTTGAGTGATTCTTTTACCTTTTCTTCGTATTTTGCAATTATTGGATGTTTAATTTTAACAATTTTCTTCCAATAATCTTTTGTTGTCCTGATCTTAACACCAAGTGGCGTTTCTACTTCAAAGTATACTTCATTTGGCTTCACATTGAAAGTATAACACTAAAATTGTCGAGGCTAAAATTCTGGCTTTACAGCTAGAAGCGTTGAACAACCATATTATAGATGCTGTTCTGTAAAACTTTGGGCAGAAAAATTGAAATCATTTTTGAGGAATATAGATATTAGGACTAACGATTAGATTTTAGTCTACGTGTTATAGATTTTAAGAAAAAACTTAAAACGCCGATAATAATTAGAATAACACTTAAGATTAGTGCCAAATTAAGTATGAAGTGCAGACTCCCACAATATTCCATTCCGGATCATTAAACCCTCCTGGAGGTGGAAAGTAAAATCCGAAATGACATGGCGATATCTGAGCTGACACAAAGGAAATTACTAAGATAAAAATGCCTACAAATAATAATTTGATTTGCATAACACTATACTAGCAAAATTGAGCGGGTGATGGTTCTGGGTTCGAACCTCCACTCGCTGTTCAATGATAACAATGAGGAGGTTAAAATTCTAGCGTTTCAATTGGAGGTATTGATGAATCATTTAAGTGTAAACTCTTTGTCTTTAAGATAATTTATTTAGTATTCAAGCTCTACAATTTCAGCTTTTTTCTGGAATGTTACCTTTTTGAATTTATCGAAAAAGCCTATACCACCAAGTAGTAGAGTTTCAATTTCGTAGCTAAAATCGACTTCGGTTTGGAAATGATGACCGCTGTCAAAAAGCAAATCAATTCCAGAATGTCTGAAAGTAGTAATTTGATGATTTCCGATTCCTGTAGTGATATGTGGCCTCCCTCGTTTGACGTTTATACCTAATTGTTCTCCTATTTGGGCTGGGAATAAGTTTCTATCAGCTCCACTGTCTATTAAACCAGCTATTGGTTTAGTCAAACGATGTCCAATTTTGAACATGAACCAAATATGTGGACGATATACCATCTCTAATAAACGTCCGTCTTTATCTGTGACAGGGAAAGGTAGATACTCGCCTTTTAAAACTGGCATCTAGGGAGCATAAGAACCCACGAATGGGGGCAATTTCATCAGAAATACTTTATCCTTTGTTTTTTTAAGAGCTTTCAATAACTCCTTGTAGGTATCAGATGAGAAAATTATTTCAGTTTTCTTCTCATTTAGTGCGATCCATTTGTTTGAATAATTTTCTATTCCTTTTATTTCTCTTTTCATAGCCTATTATTATAGTACAACGGTCAAATAATTTTTTCCATCATTTTTTCCATCATAGTTCAAAAATTCTAGCGTTCCAGCTTGAAGCGTTAAATAATTGCTTAAACTCAAAAACTTTTTGATCAATGGTCATCGTTACTGGTTGACCTGTGTAATTGTCCACGTCGTATCATATCTCTTGCCGCCCAAGCTAAAACTTGATACTGTGTGTGAAGGCCGAGTTTATCGTGGGCTCGTGATCTGTATTCAGAAAGTGTTCTCGAAGAAATACCCAGCTGTAAACAGGTTTCTGCTGTAGTTAAACCCCTTACCATTGTAAATAAAACTTGCCTTTCTCTAACAGTTAGTAGATCCTGCGGTTAATCAGGTAAATTGCTTGTATCAAGAAACCCTAGCGTTACTCCTTTGACTATCGCTTCTCTTAAACCTTCTTGCCGATTTGCTGATCCGACTTTTTCTGCAATTAAGTGTTCGTAAGACTTAATATCGTCGTTTGAAATATCTAATACCCTAGCCCTTT
>CAYMIE010000049.1:0-6802 GCA_964390405.1 uncultured Gammaproteobacteria bacterium
CCGGCTCTCCTTTGCTTAGCAACGATTAAGCCGGCACTGGCAATATCTGCAGCACTAAACTTGCGCTTTGTTAAAAATTTAAAAGTGTTCTCCCAGCCGACCGGCGCAAACCCGACACCGAATTTTTTCCAAGTTTTATCAGTAATTCCTCGCTTCTTAAGATACTTACGGGCATTTTCTCCAAGCGCATGTTTTTCTAAAATATAAGAGTAAAACTTAGAGACTAAATTGTTAATTTCAACGAGTCTTTCCTTTTGCTGCGATTTTCCGCTTGGAGTAAATTTTGTAAGCTTCACCCCAACTTTATTTGCAAGTTCTTCTAAAGCTTCACGAAAATCCCAACCTTCAACTTTTTCCAGAAAAGTAAAAACGTCTCCTGATTCACCGCAACCAAAACATTTAAAGACCTGTCTCTCGCTGGAAACCATAAAAGAAGGCGTCTTTTCAGAGTGAAACGGGCAAAGCCCGGCAAAATTCCGCCCTGCTTTTTTTAAAGGAAGATAAGAAGAAACAACTTCAACTAAATCAACTTTACTTTTAACTTCGTCCTTCTGATCCATGGCGGAGAGGGAGGGATTCGAACCCTCGATACCCTTGCGGATATACAGACTTTCCAGGTCTGCGCACTAGTCCGCTATGCGACCTCTCCATTACTAAACTCTAAACTTTAAACCCCTGTCCGTCTTTGACGGAACTCTGGCACGCCTCCACGAAAGATAGCATATAATTATATCGCTGGGCGATACAAGAGTGCGATGTACTCGCAAGCGATTATATCGCAAGAGTAAAAAAATTTAACAACCACCATGAAAATAAAAAAAATCTTTTATGCGGACGACGATACAGTATCTGTAAACGGCCTATTGAGAATGAGGGTTCCTGCTCTTCTAATTGGGCTGACCATCGGCATATCTCTTTCCTTCATCACATCCAGATTCGAAGTATTACTTTCCGAAAACATCAAGGTTGCTTTCTTTATCCCCTTCATTGTTTACATGGCCGACGCTGTCGGTACTCAAACGCAAAACATCTACACTAGAGATTTAAGAACTGGAAAACCGAGTTTTAAAAAATATTTAATTAAAGAAACACTCCTGGGATTATTTTTAGCCTCAGCATCCGGTTTGATTGTGGCAGTTATTACTTTAATATGGTTTCATTCCACAAAATTAACACTGGCGGTTTCTCTTGGAATGTTTGGCACAATTGTTTTGGCGCCGCTGGTTGCTTTAATTGTTACCGAACTACTGCAGCTGGAAAAAACAGATCCGGCAGTTAGCGGCGGGCCGATAACCACAGTAATTCAGGATGCCTTAAGTATTTTAATTTATGGCTTTATTGCAAGCGCAATTCTTCTTTGAACCAATGTTAACCAAGAAAAATTATCTGATGGTTAATTGTCAACGGTCAATTGTCAATTGTTCGATGCGCTTTTGCGCTTCGCGCCACATCTCCTTAGTCGACTTAAAGGATAGTTGATTCTCGACCTCGTCAACAGGCAACCACTTTTTATCGCTAACCTCAGACGCTGTCGTTGCTGCGCCCAATTCTAAAAACTGCATAAAAAAATAGTTTACGGTTTTAAAACACTTTTGTTTATCATCATCATAATAAAAATATTGGGTAGTCCCAGCTTTTTCCAAGACTTTTGCTTTTACGCCTGTCTCTTCTTCAACCTCGCGCAATGCCGCCTGCTCACTGGTTTCCGCAATTTCCAAATGACCTTTGGGAAATTCCCAGCCCTTATGTTTGGAGTGCTGAGTGACTAAAACTTTAACTTCGCCCTTTTCTTTCTTGAAAATTATCCCTCCAGCACTGAATACTCTTTTAACACTCATTTCTTCTCTCCAAAAAACTGCTTCAATGCTTCTATTAATTCCTCCGGGGATTTTGGTTCAATAGATTTGCCATCTCTTTGACCATCATTCAACCTGAAAATCCTGCAAGCCCCATTCTTTCCACCACTCACTTCATATTCCAACACGTTACCAATTACTAAGGTACTGATACCCAAACTTACGCCCACTTCCTGAAAAGCTAGAGAAAGTAAATTAGCAGTTTCTGACGCTTCGCTAGCAGCCCCGAAGACCAAAGCACTTGCATCTGGATATTGCTTTTTTAATGAACCAAGCTTCTTTAGTCTGAACTCAATCGGGCTTTCAAGTACCTCGTAACCACCAACAAGTGACACTCTTCTTAATTCGGAGTCTCGTATTTCAGTCATAATATATTTCTTCTGCGGAGGCGAGAGGATTCGAACCTCTGATCCCGCCAAGCGGGATACTCGTTTTCGAAACGAGCCCGTTCAACCACTCCGGCACGCCTCCACGAGTACGCCCGGCAGGGCTCGAACTCATTCGAGTCTGAGATCGTTCGATCCTGAGGATCTCAGACATTCGTCCCGAGGACTCAGTCCCGAGGGATCCGATAGACTCTCAGAGTCGAAGACCTGCGACCTTCAGATCCGGCACCTAAAATTTGTATCCTCGGAGAGACTCGAACTCTCAACCTTCAGATCCGCAATCTGACGTTCTATCCAATTGAACTACGAGGACAAATTAACGTGCCAGCCACGTTTGACGTGGCGCAATCTGACGTTCTATCCAACTGAACTACGGGCGCTCGCAATTGGTAATTATAGCAGCCTTATTAAATCTTGGAAATTCGAAATTGGATATTGAAAATTGCTCGCCCTGCGAAGCGGGGGAAAATTATTCCAGGGTTATTCTCTCCTGCAAAAAATTCGCCCACTTGTCAAATAAAGTATGCACCGGCCCTTCATGATAATGGACATGTTTTTCCAAAATATCCAAAAGTGTCCGTTCGCTCACCGAATTCAAAATAATAATTAGCCTAGACGGAAACCTGAGATGGGTCTGCACAATAAGCAAATGGTCATCGCCGCGTCTGTCAAACCAAAAAGAATCCATTTCGCTCCATAAAAATGATCTCCCGCCGGAAACAATGCCCATATTAGTTACTCTGTGTTCAATTGTCTCCGGCTCATGCGTTGCCAAAACATAAACCACAAACATTACCGATAAAATTACACCAACTAAAAAAGGTTCCCTCAGAACAATCGCCAACAAAATAAAAATAATTCCATAAAGCCCGACTTTCACAAAATATTTTTTGCCTCGCGCTTTAAAAACCCTGTCCGGAGATGTCCAGGAAATTAGTGATTTAGCCTCAAGAGCAGCCGCATGCTTGGTATCCAGCTCTTCTTTGGAAAGTAACCTCCCCTCATGGTGAACTCTTTCAGGTTCATCTCTGCGAAATTTGGGCATAGACAGTATTAGTGTTAACTAAAGTTTATCATAGTGCGGAGGAGGTGAGATTCGAACTCACGATCCCGTTGCCGGGATAGTCGTTTTCAAGACGACCGCACTAGTCCACTATGCGACTCCTCCTCATGCGGAGCATGTGGGTCTGGAACCCAACGCTCCCATAGTCACCCACAGCTATCCACAGCGTATTGTATCAAATCTACAAGGTTTAGTGTCTCATCTTTGAGGCTAAATGAGACAAATGAGACACTATATCGCTCTTGCGATACAAGAGCAGATGTAATCGCAAACGATTATAAAAAGGGGTGTCTAATCTCCTATATAATTATCCCATAAACTCAAATCACATAATGATATAGTTTGATATATTAATACCTCTGCCTTTTTATTATGAAAACGGCAGGAAAAAAGAAATACAATACATTCTATAAAACTAGATTTAGTCTTTTTATAAAATCATACACTGCCTATTCTATTCGGGATTATTTAAAGGGCAAATACAAGATTGACGACAGCTTAACAAAGTCTCAACTCTACGAATGTTTTTCTAACAAAAGAGCGATACCTGAGATCTCTAGGCTTTCTAAAGCATTAAACCTAAACTATCAATTACTTTGGCAATTTGTGTTACTAGGCAAAGGCAGGAAATTAAACACGAAAGTGAGTTCTCAAGAGAAAATAAGGGCATATCTAGCAGTTGAAAGCGAAATTATTACTCTCAAAAACGAAAGGGAAGAAAAGGAAAGTATAATCCACGAAGATTATGAAAGAGCGTTGCTATCTCCTGCCATAGAAAGAGCTGCTGGTAACAGACTCAAAAATATCAAGGATGATCTGGTATTTGAAAAGCGGCTTGAAGAATTAAAGAAACAATATCAACGCTGGTATTATGAAACTGCTCATGAACATAAGTTACCCACACTGGTAAATTTTCCTCTTATTTTGAGACTAATCATCTCATAGAATCTAGATGTATAATTCACAAATGCCTGCCCAAAACCTATGGAGAATCTTCCGGGGATTACGCAAGCCAAAATTAACCTTTTCAAATCCTTATTTAGAGGACGTATAGATATTTATGCGAAACTTTGGAAGAATCCAATAAATTCAAAATCCGGTTATGCTCCAGTATTCACATTAAATAGTGGCTTTGCACTAAATGATTCTGTGATAAAGCAACATTTGATCGGCAAGGAAACTATTGGCATCTATCCTCTTTTGCACAACAATACCGTTTATTTTTTAGCAATAGATTTCGACAGGGAAAACTGGCTGAAAGAATCTTTGTCATTGATTGAAGCAGCCAATAAATACAGTTTGCCTTGTTATCTCGAAAGGTCTAAATCCGGAAACGGTAGCCATGTTTGGCTCTTTTTTGAAACTGAAATACCAGCTTGGGAAGCAAGACAACTTGGAAAATATCTATTAAGCAAAGCTTTATCAACTTCACATAAAGCTTTTGACCGCTTGTTTCCAAGCCAAGATGAACATTCAGGTAAAGGATATGGCAATTTAATTGCCCTGCCGCTACAAGGAGAATATTTAAACCACGGCAACAGTTCTTTTATAGACCTTAATGGCAGTGCTTACGAAGATCAATGGGCATATTTAAATTCCCTCGTTAAAATCTCCGCTTCAGATATTGATAAAATACTAAATTCTGTGGAGATAATCCAGCCTAAACCAAGGACGAGAACAGATACGCCAGTTGGGGAGATAAATGATGACGAAGAAGATACATTTATAAAGACAACTCCCTCACCGCACGCGAAACTAATTTTGTCCAGCCAAATATATGTTCCATCAGCTTTTCTGCCAGATAAGTTATACAAATTCCTAAAAAGTAGACTAAACTTTCCAAATCCTCAATTTTACGAGTTGCAAAGAAGAGGTTATTCCACTTGGAACACACATAAATTTCTTAAGAATATTGAAGTCATCGATAGCGGTATTTTGGTTCCTGCCGGAATTCTGGATGAAATACAAAATTTTGCCGCAGAAAACAATTTAAAGTTAGAGATTGATGATCAGCAAGTTACCATAAAACCTAGTAGTTTCAAAACCACTTTAGAACTTAACCCTGAACAATTAAGGGTTGCTAGAGAATTATTAAGGCTAAATCGGGTTATCCTGGAAGCAAAGCCGGGGTTTGGAAAAACCTTAGTTGCCCTTTACTGCGTTAGCCGCAGAAAGCAATCTACTTTAATTGTTGTCCACACCAGATCGCTGCTTCATCAGTGGCAAAAACAATTGCAAACTTGGTTTAGCCTAGAAAAAGGAGAGCTCGGTATGATCGGGGAGAATAAATGGAAGTTAGGCAAAAAGGTTACTGTTGCTTCATATTACACTTTAGCAAAGCGTGGACTTGATGATATTAAAGATAAATTCGGATTTGTAGTAGTTGATGAATGCCATCACGTACCAGCCAATACGTTTACCCAAGTTCTGAAAAACCTACCTGCAAAATATGTTCTTGGACTCACAGCCACAGCTTATCGCAAAGATAAACTCGAAAGACTAATGAATTTTTATATCGGGCCAGTAATTCAATCGAAGATTAAAACCCGTACCATAGTAGAAGAAAATACCGAGAACAAAGTAACAACCCATTTAATTACTAGAAAAACCAATTTTACCCCAAAAGAAAAAGGTTCTGACTTCAACGAGATAAGCTTGGAATTAGTCGAGGACGACGAGCGTAATCAGCTGGTAATTGACGACGTAGTTGAAGCTGTTCAGTCAGGTTCCAAATGCTTAGTGTTAACTGAACGTGTTGATCATTGTAAAACCTTATTAGAACTCATGAGAAAAAACCTTAAGGGGATTCACGCGGCAACTTTTACAGGTAGGGCTACTAAAAAATCGCGGGAAAATTTATTTAAGCGAATTAGACAAGATAGGTTCCAAGTATTAATTGCAACAGGTAAGGTAGTAGGTGAAGGATTTGACTGGCCCGAACTTACCCATCTCTTCTTGGTATTCCCTTTTTCATGGAAAGGCAAACTTATTCAATATATCGGCAGGGTGCAAAGGCAAGCAGAAAATAAACAAGCTGCCTATGTTTACGACTATGTAGATTTTGAAGTACAAATGCTTAGAATTATGTATTTTAAACGTCTGAGAACTTATCGCAGTTTAAACTTAGTTAAAGAAAAAACGATTAGTGCAGTTAAAAACAAAGTTTCAGAAAACCAATTGGCGCTTATATAATTGAGGACAAAAAAACCCAATAAAGGTCATCCATGGTAAAATACCCTTATGACTACTCAGCTAGTTAATACGAATAGGCAAAGCCTTTCTACGAATAAAGGTCTATTAAAAGCGTTCAGACGCTACAACAAGCGTTATCTTGCAGTGGGTAAAAAGGTGAATGTTAAAAAACTTCTACCTGATGACCTTTATTCTACTATGCGTCTTGAGGGAGAAAAAATCACCAAAAAAGAAGCTCGAATTCTCTTTAAATAATCTTCTCTCTAAACTCGTGTGGCAAAATCAACTAAACCTAAATCTGCAAC
>CAYMIE010000050.1:0-6707 GCA_964390405.1 uncultured Gammaproteobacteria bacterium
AAAGGAAGTGATTATGATTGACAAAATCTACACAAGATACATCCTCTAAAACTAGCAAAAATTTGTCCTTCGCCCGTTCGACTACGCTCAGGACGTCGGGTAGCAAGCTATCCTTCGCAGACCTATTTGCTGCCAGCGAAAGTAGAGTTCCAGCTTTAAGAAGAAATCAGGAAGTCACCGGCAAAGTTGTATCTGTTTCACACCAAGAAGTTTTAGTTGACATTGGAGCAAAAAGTGAAGGAGTGCTCTCCGGTCGCGAGCTGACTGCTGCTGCGGATCTGGTTTCTGATCTTTCGGTTGGTGACTTGCTTGAAGCTACAGTACTTTACCCTGAAAACGACGCGGGTCAGGTAGTATTGTCACTTAGAAAACTTTCTGGTGAGAAAAGATGGAAAGAACTTGAGGAGAAAAAAGAAAACCACGAAGACATCGATATTCTGGCGCTTGAGGTAAATAGAGGCGGAGTAATCTGCGAATACTTAGGTATTCGGGGATTTTTACCGGCTTCACAACTACTTGAGACTCCTTCAAGATTAGAAGATTTGATAGGCAAAACGTTGAAAGCCGGAGTGATTGAAGTAGATAAGCAGTCAAACCGCTTGATTTTGTCCCAGAAACAGCCTGAAAAGAAGGATTTGAAGGAGGTAGTTAAACTACTTTCTCGGGTAAAAATCGGCCAAAAGATCTCGGGTGTAGTAACTGCTGTTTTGCCTTTTGGAATATTTGTGGAGGTAGACGTAAAGAAGGAGATCGGGCGATCAGGCGATCAGGTTGTCAGGAAGGCAAAAAAATCTGAACCTGATGACCTGAATACCCAAAAACCTGATAACCTATCCAAATTCGAAGGCTTGGTGCACATTTCGGAGATTTCTTGGGAAAAGGTAGAAGATCCTGCTAAATATTTTAAGGTCGGTGACAAAACAGAAGTAATGGTAATTGCTAAAGAAGAGGAAACCGGAAGGCTAAATTTAAGTATTAAACAACTAAGCGAAGATCCATTTTTGGAAATTTCCAAAGACTATACTAAAGACGAAGAAGTAAAGGGGACAATTTCCCGGGTTACTCCATACGGGGTAATTGTCGAACTTTCTCGCGGCATAGAGGGGTTAATTCACATTTCAAAAATTCCGCCAAATGAGAACTTTGATGTTGGGCAAAGTGTTGATTGTACTGTTGAAGCTGTTGATACCAGATCGAGAAAGATATCGCTCGTGCCAATGGCTCGTGCAAAGCCGGTGCTGTATAGATAGGGTTCAGTGATTAGGGTGTAGGGTTTAGTGAATTTTCTAGACGCTGGATCCTAATTAATTAGAAGCTGAGAATGGCTAAAGTATATTCTGAATTCGTTTGCCAGCAATGCGGTTTCAAAAGTTCCTCGTTTTTGGGTAAATGTCCTGAATGTGGAGAGTGGAACAGTTTAATCGAATCTTCTGTCAGTGAAAAAGAGACAAGTAATAAGCAGCAAGAAATCAACATCGGTGAGAAGTTAGTTAAACTCTCCAGTGTAAAATCCCAGAATGTTAATAGAATAGGTACGGGTTTTGGGGAATTTGACAGAGTTTTGGGCGGCGGAATCGTCAAAGGTTCGATAGTATTGATTTCAGGTGATCCGGGAATTGGTAAAAGCACGCTACTGCTGCAGGTTGCGATAAATATTGCTCGGGGTCCTGTCGGGAGCCATTCCACTCGCGCCACTCCTCTCAATCCGACCATTCTCTATGTTACCGGTGAGGAATCTGCTCAACAAATTAAGATCAGAGCAGACAGGATCGGCAAGGTTTCAGATAGCCTCTACATTTTGCCTGAGACTGACGTTGAGAGTGTAATTGCTGCAGCTAGGAAACTGAACCCGTCTCTTCTGATAGTCGATTCAATCCAGACAGTTACAACCGAAAAGTTAACAGGCACAGCCGGCAGTATTGGCCAACTTCGCGAGTGTTCACAAATTCTTCAGAGATATGCTAAAAAATCCGGTGTAGCTGTGTTTATCGTTGGTCATGTAACTAAGGAAGGAAGCTTGGCTGGTCCAAAGACACTTGAGCATCTAGTCGATGCTGTTTTGAGCCTGGAGGGCGATGATATGCACGCATTCAGGTTACTTAGGACTAACAAAAACAGGTTCGGTTCCACCTTTGAAGTAGGCGTTTTTGAGATGCAGGACAAGGGGATGGTTGAAGTAAGCGATCCTTCGGGAATATTTTTGGAGCAGAGAATAAGTAAACGGCCCGGAAGTTGTGTGGTTTCGACAATTGCAGGCGGAAGGCCAATACTCGCCGAAGTTCAGGCACTGTGTACTGCGACTATATTTCCCGTGCCGACAAGGCGGGTAACCGGGCTTGATTATTCCAGAATTCAGATTGTTATTGCAGCTCTTTCCAAAGTAGCTAAACTATCTTTGGGTAATATGGATATTTACGTGAATGTGGCCGGAGGTTTGAAGGTTAGCGAGCCTGCTGCCGATTTAGGTGCGGCTCTTGCTGTGGTTTCTGCTGCTGTTGATAAACCTGTAAGAGAGGGCATTTGCGCGTTTGGGGAAGTTGGTTTGTTAGGCGAGTTGAGGCCGGTAGTTAATACTAAATCGAGGATGAACGAAGCTAAAAGGTTGGGGTTTCAGGACTTCGTTATGCCTGAGAAATTTAAAACACTTGATGAAGCTGTTTCGTATGCGATACATGGGAGGTGAGGTTTGAAGTCTAACGACTAACGATTAAGGTCTAACGCTTGAAATTTAGCTGCATTAGTCGTTAAGCATTGAGCAATTTTTGATGAAATTTAAAATCTTTTTGCGGCCGGCACTCAGTATAGTTTTCGGGTTTTTTGGCGCGTTTGTAGCTCGTTCCGGAACACCTCCGGATATATTTGCGATAACCGGTGACTATTTTGTTTTCGTAGCTTTTGTTGCCTTCGCGGTTCTGGGTTTTATTCTGCCTGACATTGTTGAGCTTGCAGGCAAAGCCGGTATAGCGGTGCTGGCCAAGCAAATCGCGGAGAGAATCCAGAGTGCCTCAACGTCACGGCTATCCGTGCCTAAAATCTCGCTCAGACGCAGGCAAAAAAACACTCAATATGAAAATCCGATGATTTTAGATACTTCAGCCTTAATTGATGGTCGAATTGCCGATGTTGCGAAAACCGGATTTTTATACGGTACTTTCTTAGTTATTCCTTCCGTAATTTCGGAACTTCATAGGCTTGCCGACAGCGCAGACGATGGCAAACGCACAAGAGGCAGGCGTGGTCTTGATAGCCTCGTTGAATTGCAGAAGCACAAGAAATTGAAGGTAGTTGTACTTAACAATGAACCTAAAGCAGATAAAGTCGACGACAAGCTACTGGCCCAGGCTAAAAAAGTTAAAGGGAAGCTGGTTACTGTAGATTTTAACCTCAATAAGGTAGGGAAGGTTAAGGGCGTGGATATCCTTAACATTAACGAGCTCGTGAGTGCGGTTAAGACGCCTGTTTTGCCTAGCGAACAGCTTTCCATCAAGGTTAGTTCTTTAGGCAAGGAACAGGGTCAAGGTGTTGGTTATTTAGACGATGGCACAATGGTGATAGTTGAGGGCGGAGCGAAGCTAAAAGGCAGAAAAGTGAAGGTGAGTGTTCATAGGGTACTTCAAACTGCAGCAGGGCAGATGATCTTCGGTAAGCCCGTTTGATTTACTTCCTTTATTATATACTACTATAACAATTAGCTTTGAAAGTCTGCTTTGGATTCTTAAATAATTATACCTCCCGTAACGGGAGGAAAAACTCTTTTTTATTAACGTATCAAATCGGCTTTGGGTTGTTTTAATAGGCTGATCGTAGCGCTAATGTCGTTAATAATAACTACAGGATATCAATTTTGAGCATGGTTTATTACTATCGGTTGATAAAAATACTTGACAAAAATTATAGAAGGGTGATAGATTCTAAGAGCAGGCTGAAAGTTTCCAGATACTATACAGTATCTGGTTAAAGAGATAGTCTACAGTTTGTAGGCTTTCTTTGAATTCTTAAGTTTTTTCTAATAGGAAAAGATTTGAGAAGATTGAAATAATTTTTAATCCGATAATACTCGAGTCTAACTCGACAAAAGTTGGGATAAAAATTAAGTAAATTAAGATAAAAAAAGAGCATCACTACCGCAGACTGAAACTCGAATAGCAATGCTCTTTTGAGGTGTAAGGGAAGCGACTTAGGGCAGCTAAGTTGCTTTCCTTTTCTAGATTAGAACACTTTTTTACGGTTTGTCAAGACACTGCTTATTTCGGCTCATTACAACAGCCTAATCGTATTCACAATTTTTTATAAAATGGGTAACCAATTGAGAGGATATTGAGTATATTGGTTGTTCATTCTCCTAAAGTCTACTTTGATATCATCTGAGTAAGTTTGACACTTGTTAGCCAATAGTGTATATTCCCACCACCTGTAAATTCTGCCCTTATTAACTGCCAAATAAATACTGCCCCATAGAAACAATAAGTGAATAGTGATTAGTGTCGAGTGTATAGTCAATTAATTTAATTGCTAACTAAAACTAATTTCGTTACATTAGATGCTAATAAACTATCCTGTAGTACTTGACAAGTGAATTTGATTATGCTATATTACTCGACATTGAAAATATCCTGTAGTAATTACGGGATATAAGCTGTCTAATATGACTGCCGAAATAAAAACACATCTACCGATGCCTTGGAGACCAGACGAGTCTCCGGCGTTTCCAAATAATATTCAGACTAAAAGCCGCAGATTGTCCCGTGGAGGGGCGATTTTAAGTGCTGGTGGATCTGTTCTTGCACTTGGAGCAATTGGTTCCGGATTGTTCATGGACAGTGGAAGAAACGCCCACGCTGCGGAAGCCGGCAATTGTTTAGAGCCGGCCGGCGCTATGACCCTAAATTTGAATGAGGATCAAGTAAAGGAAAGACAAGATGGTTCAGACCAAATAGTTGTTAACCAAGCAAATGAAGCAAGAGAAATAAGCAGAATTAACCAAGCAATAGTTAATAATGATGTTGTAGCTGACCAAGATTACGGAGACGGCATAATTGGTCCTTCTGAGGACGATTTACGAAAAGCTGAAGAGACATTTCAAAATTCCATAGATAATAGCAATAATCAATCACAAGCGAGTGACGTTGATTCTCCAGTTCCAGTCGAATCTCATTCTAGTCCATTGAGTGCTTTATTTGTAGAAGATGCTCAGATGTGGCTTGACGGCAGAGATGGGGAATTTGATGGGAAGGTCACTTTAACTATTCCTGATGGCAGTAACGTAGATAGGGAAATGCAAAAAGCGACGGGTACAACTCCACAGCAAAGCTGGGCGATTACAGTTGGCGCTGGTCTTGGTGATAGACATTGGGTTATGCCAGGTGAGGTGGTTAAGGGAGAAGCCAATAATGCGGCTGCTCAAGCTTTAATTAATTCGGGTGCGAGAATCTATGTATCCGAAGTAAGCGAAAATCCGCCCTCAGTTGCACCGACTGAACCGGAGCTTGAAACAAGTGCGGAAGATGAAATTTTATCTGTAAATCCATTTCGAGCCAGTCCTCGACCGATGTTTAGGACCGGCGGTCAGCCCAGCGCATATGCGGGGGATGTTTTTGCAGATCTGCAAGATACCATAGACAACCAAGATGATCAGGGCGAAACTGCGGGCGATCCGCCAGCATTTCCTGATCCTGCGACAGCAACACCGACACCGAGGCCGATTCAAGTTATCCCGTCACCAACAGGAACACCATTGCCGCCATTTCCAACCGAACCGCCACATGAGGCAGGTCCGACAACTACACCGTCAGCAACAGCAAGAGCAACTGAAACACCGACACCAAGAGGTATCACACCTATTGCATCACCGACCGGAACACCGTTCCCAACGTTTCCGACTGAACCAACGCACGAGGTTCCAACAAATACGCCAACTGCAACTCCAGTATTTTGTCCAACTGAAACACCGACACCAAGAGGTATCACACCTATTGCATCACCGACCGGAACACCGTTCCCAACGTTTCCGACTGAACCAACGCACGAGGTTCCAACAAATACGCCAACTGCAACTCCAACAAGAACAGCGACAAATACGGCTACACCGACTGAAACACGGACTTTGACACCGACCAATACAGTTACAAAAACTCCAACTAGAACACCCACACCAACCGAAACGCCGGCGAAAAAGACGGATACGCCAACACCGACAGATACACCTGTTAAGAAGGAAACAAAGACACCGACGCCGACAGAAACATCGACTGATACGCCTACGGCGACAGCAACAGATACAGACACACCGACACCCACCGAGACACCATTTTCTGGGAAGCTGCCCGATACCGGTGGTAACAATATTCTTGAAGCACCAACTTATTGGGGATGGATAGCTGTCGCACTTGCAGCAGCCGGAGCAGCTGCTTTTGGAGCTGGAGCATGGAAATTAAGAACAACAAGATCACTTAATTCGAATATCGTGGATAAGACTAATGAAGAAGATGACGATGAAGAATCTGAAGATAATGGGGGAAATTCTAGGTAAATAAATGAAATCCGCCTTCGAGTAAAGCTCCGAGGGAGATTCAAAGGAAGTCTTTCTTCGCTAAAGCTTCGAAGGATAAAGGAGGTGAATAAAAGAAAAATATGAAAGACCCAATTAAACTTATAAAGTTAGGTTGGAAAACAGGATTTACGGCGCTAGTGGTTAGCACGATGGTTTT